>NZ_LYVQ01000271.1 GCF_001984095.1 Pelomonas sp. KK5 | reverse complement strand
GCGTCAACGCGCCGCCGACATTGCTCTGCGCCAGCTTGATCGCGTCGGCATTCAGCGTGGCGCTGCCGCTGGTGCCGGCGGTGTTCAGCGACACGGTGTGGCCGTTCAGCAGGTTGGCCTGGGTCAGTGAGATGGTCTGGTTGGCGGTGCTGGTGGTGAAGGTGCTGCCGTCCGCGCCGACCGAGAAGGCGCCGGTCTGGCTGATGCTGCCGGTGTCGGAGACCAGCACCAGCTTGCCCGGCAGGCTGGCGCCGGCGCTTGGCATCTGGATGCTGCCGACGTCCCGCAGGGCCAGATCCTGCTGGGTGCTGAACAGCACGCCCCCGGCCGACAGTCCGGCAATCTGGTTGGCCTGCGTGGACAGGTCGATGCCATGGCCGCTGCCGACGGCGGTGAAGCTGCTGGGCGTGCCGGCGCTGCCGGTGTGGGTCTGGATGACGCCGGTCTGCGTGATGCTGCCGGCGCTGGCCACGGCGGTCAGCCGGCCGCCGATATTGCTGGTGTCGAAGACCAGCGAATCGGCGCTGGTGATGCTGACGTCGCCGCTGCTGTTGCCGGTGGTCAGGCCCACCGACTTGCCGTGCAGCTGGTTGGACAGGCTCAGGTTGATCGCCTGGCCGGTGGTCGTGAAGCTGCTGCCGTCGGCATTGACGCTGAAGGCGGCGTTCTGACCGATCGCGCCGGTGCTGGCGGTGGCGACCAGCTTGCCGCCGACGGTGCTGGCGGCGAACTGGATCGCGTCGGCGGTCAGGGCGGCGTCGCCGCCGCTGTGCAGCGCGACCGTGTGGCCGTTGAGCAGATTGGCCTGGGTCAGCGTGATGGCCTGGCCGGCGGTGCTGGTGGTGAAGCTGCTGCCGTCGGCATTGAGCGTCAGGGCGCCGGTCTGCGTGATCGCGCCGGTGCTGGCGACGAGCGTCAGCGGGCCGCCGACATTGCTGGCCGCGAGCTTGATCGCGTCGGCCGTCAGGCTGGCGCTGCCGCTGGCCCCGCTGGTGTGCAGCGCGACCGTCTTGCCGTTCAGGACGTTGGCCTGCCCCAGCGAGATCGTCTGGTTGCTCGCGCTGGTGGTGAAGCTGCTGCCGTCGGCGCCGACCGTGAAGATGCCGGTCTGGCCGATGCTGCCGGTGTCGGAGACCAGCACCAGCGCGCCGCCCAGGGTGGTGGCCGGCAGCACGATGCTGCCGAGGTTGCGCAGCGACAGGTTCTGCAGCGTGGAGAAGCCATCGGCGCCGCTGGCCAGGCCGGCGAGGTTGTTGGCCTGGCTGCCGAGGTCGATGCTGCCGGTGGGATTGGGCGTGCTGAAGCTGCTGCCGCCGACATGGGTCGTGACCGCGCCGCTCTGGCTGATGCTGCCGTTGGTGGCGGTCGCGAACAGGCGGCCGCCGACGTCGCTGGCCGCGAGTACCAGGCTGGCGCTGGCGGTGATCGAGGCGTCGCCGGCGGCACCGCTGGTGTGCAGCCCGACCGACTTGCCGTTGAGCGTGTTGCCCTGGGTCAGCACGATCGTCTGGTTGGCGGTGCTGGTGGTGAAGCTGCTGCCGTCGGCGCCGACGCTGAACGTGGCGTTCTGCGTGATCGAGCCGGTGGTGGCCGTGGCGACCAGCTTGCCGGCGATCGTGCTGCCGGTGAGCAGCAGGGCGTCCGCTGTCACGCTGACATCGCCGCCGCCGTGCAGCTCGATGTCGTGGCCGTGGAGCTGGTTGCCGGTGTCGGTCAGCGTGATGGCCTGGCCGGCGGTATTGGTGGTGAAAGTACTTCCGTCGGCGCCGATGTCCAGCGCACCGGTCTGGGTGATCGTGCCTGTGGTGGCGACGGCCGTCAGCTTGCCGGCCACGCTGCTGGCGGCGAACTTGATCGCATCGGCGTTGATGGTGGCATCGCCGGCGCTGTGCAGCGCGACGGTCTTGCCGTTCAGCGTGGTGCTGCCCGACAGCGAGATGCCCTTGCCGGCGGTCTGGGTCGTGAAGTCGCTGCCGTCGGCGCCGATGCTCAGTGGGCCGACCTGGGCGACCACGCCGGTGCTGCCGATGGCGACGAACTTGCCGGCGACGGTGGTGGTGCCGAAGATGACCTCGTCGGCCGTCAGGCTGGCATCGCCGCCGCTGAACAGGTTGGCCCAATGGCCGTTCAGCACATTGGCCTGGGTCAGCGTGATGGACTGGCCGGGGGCGCTGGTGGTGAAGGTGCTGCCGTCGGCGCCGATGTTCAGTACGCCGGTCTGGGTGAGGGCTCCGGTGCTGGCGGTGGCCGTCAGCTTGCCGCCGATCGTGCTGGCCGCGAACGCGATCGCGTCGCCGGTGAGGCTGGCGTCGCCACCGCTGTGCAGGGCGATGGTGTTGCCGCCAAGCAGGTTGGCCTGGGTCAGCGTGATCGTCTGGCTGGCGGTGGTGGCGCTGAAATCGTTGCCGTTGCTGCCCAGCGTGAGCACGCCGGTCTGGCTGATGCTGCCGCTGGTGGCGTTGAGCGTCAGCGCGCCGGTGACGCCGCTGGTGGCCAGCTTGATCGAGTCGGCCTTCAGGCTGGCTGCGCCGCTGCTGCCCAGCGCCACGGTCTTGCCCGCCAGCGTGTTGGCCTGGGTCAGCGTGATCGAGGTGCCGCTGAAGCTGTTGCCATCGGCGCCGACGGTGAAGGCCGCACTCTGCGTGATCGCGCCGCCGTCGGAGATCAGCACCAGCTTGCCGGGCAGCGTGACGGCCGGCGCCAGGATCGCGCCCTGGTTGCGCAGCATCAGGTTCTGCGGGGCGGTGAAGGTGTCGGCGCCGGTGGGCAGGCCGGCGAAGCTGTTCGCCTGCGTGGACAGGTCGATGCTGTTGCCGGCGCCGGTGGCGACGAAGCTGCTGCCGGTGGCGCCGGTACTGACCGCGCCGGTCTGCGTGATGCTGCCCGCGCTGGCCGTGGCGTCCAGCTTGCCGCCGATCGAGCTGGCGGCGAACTTCAGAGCCTCGGCCTTGATCGTGGCATCGCCTGCAGTGCCGGTGGTGTTCAGCGACACCGTATGCCCGTTCAAGTGGTTGGCCTGGCTCAGCGTGACCGTCTTCCCGGCCGTGGATGTCGTGAAGCTGCTGCCGTCGGCGCCGACGCTGAAGGCGGCGCCTTGCGTGATGTTGCCGGTGTCGGAAATCAGCACCAGTTTGCCGGCGAGGCTGGCGGCTTCGGACGGCATCACCAAGTCACCCGTCACCCGCAGCGACAGATCGAGCGGGGTGGTGAAACTGACGCCGCCAGTATTCAGTGCGGTGAGGCTGTTCGCCGCACTGCTCAGGTCGATGCTGTTGCCTGCGCCGGTGGCGGTGAAACTGCTGCCGGTGGCGCCGGTGCTGATCGCGCCGGTCTGCGTGATGCTGCCGGCACTGGCGGTGGCCGCAAGCTTGCCGCCGATCGAGCTGGCTGCGAACTTCAGCGCGTCGGCCTTGATCGTGGCATCTCCGGAGGCACCGGTCGTGTTCAGCGAGACCGTGTGGCCGTTCAGCAGGTTGGCCTGGCTGAGCGTGATGGTCTTGCCGGCGGTGGAAGTCGTGAAACTGCTGCCGTCGGCGCCGACGCTGAAGGCGGCGCCCTGCGTGATGTTGCCGGTGTCGGAGATCAGCACCAGCTTGCCGGTCAGGCTCGCCGCCTCGTCGGGCATCACGAGGTTGCCGGTCACGCGCAACGCGAGATCCAGCGGCGTCGTGAAGCTGACGCCCCCGGTGTTCAGCCCGGTCAGGCTGTTGGCCGCGGTGCTCAGGTCGATGCTGTTGCCGGCGCCGGTGGCCGTGAAGCTGCTGCCGTTGCTGCCGGTGCTGAGGGCGCCGGTCTGGGTGATACTGCCGGCGTTGGCGGTTGCCGTAAGGCTGCCGCCGATCGAGCTGGCAGCGAGCTTGATCGCGTCGGCCGAGGTCAGCACCGCGTCGCCGTTGGACCCCGTCGTGCTGAGCGCCACCGAATGGCCGTTCAGGACATTGGCCCGGTTCAGCGTGATGGTTCTGTTGTTGCCCTGGGTGGTGAACGAACTCCCGTCCGCGCCCATCGTGAGCGTCGTGCTGGCCGCCTGCGAGAGATTGCCGCTGCTCAGCGTGACGCTGATCAGGCCGCCGGCATTGATGGTCGGCAGCGCCAGGCCGCTGTCACTGCTCAGCGTGACGTTGGCAGCGCTGAGCGTCGTGGTGCCGCCGCTGAAGCTGATCGCGCCGCTACCCGCTGCCGGCGAACCGCCACCCGTGGTGAAGGTGTGGTTGGCCGCCAGCGTGAGGTCGCCGGTGATCGTGATCGCGGCGCCCACCGAGATGTTCCTGCCGGCATTCAGCGTCAGGCTGTTGGTGGCGCCCGAACTGATGGGCGAGGTGACGCTGATGTCGCGCGACGCTTCCAGTACGACGGCGCCGCTGCCCAGCAGTCCCTGCACCGTGGTCGCCGAGATCTGGCTGGCCGCGGCGGGGAAGTCGTCCCAGCGAAGGGTCTGGGCGGCGAGCACGTCCGGCAGGCCGACGGCGCCGTCCACGTTGTCGGTGGAGCCGATGGTGATGTCCTGCGGATCCAGCAGCAACTGGCCGAGACGCCCCTGCGGCGCCGTCAGGTCCGCCTGCCCGCCGAAGTCCAGGTAGCCCTTCCCTGACACCTCGGCCGAGCCGCCGTTGCCGCCCTGCGGGCCGCCGCGGGCCGAGATCTTGCCGAAGTAGTGGGTCACGTCGTCCGACCAGACCACCACCGTGCCGCCATCGCCATTGCCGAGCGCATCGGCCCTGAGCCTGGCGGTACCCGTCACCCAGGTCTTGCTGGCGTTGTGCTCGGTGCCCTCGCCGTGGAAGCCGCCGCCCAGCTCGATGCTGCCGCCGCCGGTCATGCCGCTGGCGTCGATGCTGCCGGACAGGGCGACCTTGTCGCCCAGCACCGTGGCGCTGCCGCCGTGCTCGCCGGCACCCGTGCCGCTGACGTCGATGCTGCCGGCGACGGTGGTCACGCCGCTGGTGCCGCCGTCGATCACGACGCGGCCGTTCTTCAGGCCCAGCGAGCGGGCCTGCACGATGCCGTCCAGGTTGAGCACCGAGTCGGCGAAGCCGGCGCGGGCCTGCGCGCGCATCTCGGCGGTGCCGCCGTCGGCGTTGAGCTTGCCCAGCATCGTCAGGCGCGCCGGCAGGCCCTCGTCGTTGCGCGGGTTGAAGAAGATCAGGCCGTCACCCTCGACGTCCACCTTCACGCTGGCTACCGCGGCCAGGCCCACTCGCTGGGCGGAGATGCTGCCGGTGACCGTGAGGTCCGGCGCCACCAGCGCCACCGTGCCGCCGGGGGCGTTGATCTCGCCCTCGGCCCGCAGCGCGCCGGGCGTGCTGCCGCCGGGCGTCGTGAGCTGGATGCGGCCGGCCAGGAAGTCGGCGTTGGACAGGGACAGCGTGGTGGCCAGGAAGCCGCCCGCGTCGATGCGCGAGCCGGCGCCGAGGATCACGCCGTTGGGATTGCTGACGAAGACGCGGCCGTTGGCCTGGATCTGGCCCAGGATCAGCGAGGGATCCACGCCCACGACCCGGTTCAGCAGCACCGCGCTGGCGCTGGGCTGCTCCACCTTCAGCAACTCGCCGCTGGCCAGCGAGAAGCTGTTCCAGTCGATGATCGCCTTGCTGCTGGACTGGGCGATGTCCGTGCCGTTGGGCTTGCCGGTGATCGTGGCCTGGCCGGCCACGACGGTGCCGCCCTGCGGCGCGGCGGCGGCGCCGAGCTGCGCGCCCGCAAGGCAGGCGGCAACATAGAGCGTGCGCAGGGGCGGGAGCTTTGTCTTCGTCATCATGGGCTCGCTCAGAAGAACCAGGTGGCTTGCAGGTAGACCCGCGTGCTGGAGGCGTCCGCCACGCTGTCCTTGCCGGACATCGGGGAGGCCACGCTCAGGCGCAGCGCATAGGCGGCCGGCCGGGCCCAGACCAGGGACAGGCCGACGTCGGACAGCCGGGCGGTATTGACATAGGCCGGGTCGCGGGGGATGCGGGTCGAGTCCTTGCGATATCGGATCTGCGCCGCGTCGGCGAATACGCCCAGCACGATCTCCCTCGCCCAGCGGCCGAACCAGGCCTCCGGCGGCAGCCAGCGCAGCTCCAGCGAGGCGATCACGCCGCTGTCGCCGGTGCCGTCGCCGGGTGCGAAGCCGCGCAGGCCGTCGGGGCCGCCGGCGCGGAACTGCTCGGTGGAGTCGAGATTGTTCAGCGACTGCTGGCCGCGCAGGTTCAGGTAGCCCAGCAGCCGGCCCTCGACGATGCTCTGCAGCCGCGAGTAGGCGAAGTTGAACTTGGCGTAGTCGAGGTCGTCGTCCACGCCCGAGGGCAGGCCGCTCGCGGACGCCGGGTATTTCAGCCGGCCCTTGCTGTAGTTCACTTCGAAGGTGTTGACCGCGCCGCCCAGCAGGCTGTCGCGGAAGTCCCCGGTGATACCCAGCACCGCGTCCCGGATCTGCTTGCGGGTGGTGATGCCGGCGATGGTGTCGTCGTAGCGCTTGTCGTCGATCGCGGCCAGCTGGAACAGGTTCAGGTTGCGCGAACGCACCCAGGGGTAGAGCACATAGGTATTGATCGTGCGGCCGTCACCGTACAGGCCCAGCGGGAAGTCCGCCTCGTCGAGCTTGTACTTCAGCGTGGAGACCGAGACGCCGGCCTTCAGCCCGTTGGAACCCAGCGGCGTGTTGTAGCCGATCAGCGCGAAGCGCAGGCCGCCGCCGCCGGAGGCCAGCACCGAGCCGGACACGCTGTCCCCACGGCCCAGCGGACTGTTCCAGTAGCCGGTGGCGCCGAGGCGGAAGCGGCCGATGTAGGTGGAGCCGTTGGCGTCGCCGTCGGCCTTCAGCTCCCAGCGGGAATCCGCCGTCGGCGTGAACTCGAGGATGGCCGTGCCTGGCTGCGTGCCGGGGCGCACTTCGGCCTTGACCGACACGCCGCGCAGGTCGTTGAGCAGGAAGACGACCCGCTCCACGTCCTGCACCTTGAGGATCTCGCCCGGCGTCAGCCGGTCCAGGTAGGCCTGCAGCACCTCGCGCTTGACCGGCAGGCCGTCGCCGCCCTTGAGCACGGCCTTGTCCAGCCGCCCTTCGAGGATCGCGATGTGCACCGTGCCGTCCTGCGGCGCCTGCGCCGGCAGGTAGGCGTAGCCGAGGTAGTAGCCCAGTTCGCTCTGCAGGAAGCGGGTGACGGCGACGGTGGCGTCGACCAGGTCTTCATACGTCCGCGCCTTGCCGACGTAGGCCTCGGTCAGCCGGGGCAGGGCGGCGGCCAGCTTCTCGGGCACCGGGCCGTCGATGACATAACGCTGCACATCGACGGTGAGGGCATCGTCCTGCGGCCGGGCCATCTCCTTGGGCAGCGGGCGCTGGGGGAGCTCCTTCGCATCGGACTCCGGCCGCTGCGGCGCGCGCTGGCGGGCCAGTTCGTCCGGCGTGGGGATGACCGGGGGCGTCGGCGACGCCTGCTGCCCATGCGCGGCCAGCGCCAGACTCAGTCCCAGCAGCCCCAAGGTCGGCCGCCGCAGCGACCCTCGAAAAAACCAGCGAGCACGGCGCATCGAATGGATCCCCCGGCGCGGAGCCGGAAGGGGCCGTCGCGCTTGTTGTTGTCGTTGTTTCAGGGGGCGCTGGAGCGCCCCGTCCGCTTATTCGCGGCTGATCTCGACGCGGCGGTTTTCCGGCGCCTGCGGGCTCAGGCCCGCCTTCGGCCGGTCGGCGCCGACGCCCACGGCGTCCAGCAGGCCCGGGGCCACGCCCTTGTCCACCATGTACTGGCGGGCGGCCTCGGCGCGGCGCTGCGACAGCTCGCGGTTGGCGACCGCGTTGCCGCTGGCGTCGGCGTGGCCTTCCAGGCGCACC
>NZ_LYVQ01000270.1 GCF_001984095.1 Pelomonas sp. KK5 | reverse complement strand
GGCCTGGTGCTCCGGCCCACCTTCGACAGCAGCCAGGTCGTCGGCGGCCTGGCCGGGCTCACCTCGGGCATGCTCTCGGCGGTGGCCTATCTGCAGGTGACGGCGCTGGGCCGGGTCGGCGAACCCGAGTCGCGCACCGTCTTCTATTTCTCCGCCGGCGGCGCGCTGGCCGGCGCCGCCACGGCGATGGCCACCGAGCACGGCTTCCATGCCCACACGCTGCGCGGCGTGCTGCTGCTCGTCGGCGTGGGCCTGATGGCCAGCGTGGCCCAGCTGTTCATGACGCGGGCCTACGCGCTGGGCAAGCCGCTGGTCAACGCCTGCCTGGCCTACCTGGGCATCGTGTTCGCCAGCGTCTGGGGCCTGCTGCTGTTCGACGACCGCGTGGCGCCGATCGCCTGGCTGGGTATCGTGCTGATCCTCGGCGCCGGGCTGGCCGCCACGCTGTTGCGCGCCAAGGCGACGACGCCGGCCGACTTCCAACATTCCGTCAGCGAGTCATGATGAGCACCTTGTTCACCACCCTGGTTTCCGCCACCGAATTGCAGGCCTTCCGCGGCCCGCTGCTGCTGGTCGACTGCCGTTTCGACCTGGCCGACACCGCCGCCGGCGAGGCGGCCTACGCGGCCGGCCACATCCCCGGCGCGCACTATCTGCACCTGGACCGCGACCTGAGCGCCGCCAAAACGGGCCGCAACGGCCGGCATCCGCTGCCCGACCGCGAGGCCTTCGCCGCCCGCATGGCCGCGCTGGGCCTGACGCCGGACACGCAGGTGGTCGCCTACGACGCCCAGGGCAGCATGTACGCCGCGCGGCTGTGGTGGATGCTGCGCTGGCTCGGGCACGAGCGCGTGGCGGTGCTGGACGGCGGCCTGGCCGCGTGGCCGGGTCAGCTGACGAATGACGTTACGGCAAGACCCGCCCCCAGCGGCTTTGCAGCCGGTGAGTCCTTGGTCGGCAGCGTGGACGCGGACCAGTTGCAGGCCAGCCTCGGCAAGCTGCGCGTCATCGACGCTCGTGCCCCCGAGCGCTTCCGCGGCGAGGTCGAGCCGCTGGATCCGAAGGCCGGCCATATCCCCGGCGCCAGCAACCGCCTGTTCAGGAACAACATGGCGGCGGACGGCTTGCGCTTCAAGCCCGCCGCCGCGCTGCGCGCCGAGTTCCAGGCCCTGCTGGCCCCGTTCGACGGCGACCAGGTGGTGCACCAGTGCGGCTCCGGCGTCACCGCCTGCCACAACCTGCTGGCGATGGAGCATGCGGGGCTCAAGGGCTCGCTGCTGTATCCGGGTTCGTGGAGCGAATGGTCGTCCGATCCGGCGCGGCCGGTTGCCATTGGCTGACCAGGGGGTTATGGTGAAGGCCATAGGAGGCCTTGCACCATGTTCAAACGCATCCTGATCCCGACCGACGGTTCGGACATCACCGCCAAGGCCGTCAATGCCGCCATCGGCATGGCCCGGGTCCACGGCGCGACGCTCTACGTGCTGAGCGCCAAGGAGCCCTTCCCCTACAGCGCCGTCTCGGAGATGCAGCCGACGCCGCCGCAGGAGTTCTTCGACGCGCAGGAGCGCATCGCCACCACCCGGGTCAAGGACGTGCAGGCACTGGCCGCTGCGGCCGGCATCCCCTGCGAGCTGACCACGGTCGAGGCGCTCCACCCCTGGGAGGCGATCATCGAGCATGCCGCCGAGCACCAGTGCGACCTGGTGGTCATGGCCTCGCACGGGCGCCGCGGGGTGTCGGCGCTATTGCTGGGCAGCGAGACGCAGAAGGTGCTGACCCACTGCAAGATCCCCGTATTGATCGTCCGTTGACCGATCAGTGGTGGTGCCCGGCTCCGGCCAGCACCACGCCCACGACCAGCGCAAGACCTGCCCCCAGCCAGGCCAGCTGCAGCACCGTCTCGCGCAGCGGCAGGCGCCGCTGCAGCTGGGGAATCAGGTCGGCCACGGCCACGTAGATGAAACTGCTGGACGCCGCCACCAGCAGGTAGGGGAACAGCGCTTCCCAGGGCCCGACGATGAAGTAGCCCACCAGCCCGCCCAGCACCGCCGCGAAGCCCGAGATGGCGTTGAACAGCAGGGCCTTGGCGCGCGAGAAACCGGCGTTCAGCAGCACGATGTAGTCGCCCACCTCCTGCGGGATCTCGTGGGCGATGATGGCCACCGAGGTCGCCAGGCCCAGGCGCGGATCGGCCAGGAAGGCGGCGGCGATGATGATGCCGTCGCAGAAGTTGTGGATGCTGTCGCCCACCAGCACCGAGAAGCCGCCGCGGCCGGCCTGCTCCTCGTCGAAGTGATGGTGGTGGTGGTGCCCGTCGCCTTCGTGGTGGTGGTTGTGGCGGTACAGCTCCGCCTTCTCCAGCAGGAAGAAGAACAGCAGGCCGCAGAGCAGCGTGACGAACAGGCCCTGCGGCGCCGCATCATGCGACTCGAAGGCCTCGGGCAGGATGTTCAGCAGCGCCGTGCCCAGCAGCACGCCGGTGGACAGGCTCACCAGGTGCTTGACGATGCGTCCGAGCAGCGCCACGGTCAGGCTCGCCGCGATGATGACGGACAACAGGCCGCCGATGAAGGTGGCGCCGAGGATGTAGAGCAGGGTCATTGAAACTTTCAGGCAGCGCCGTTGGCCTTGAACCAGGCAATGCAGCGCTTCCAGGCGTCGTCGGCCGCTTCCTTGCGGTAGCTGGCGCGGTAGTCGGCATTGAAGGCGTGAGGGGTGTCGGGATAGACGTGGAATTCGCTGCGCTTCGCGGCCGGCGAGCCTTTGGCCAGCGCGGCCTTCATCTGCTCGACCGTCTCCAGCGGAATGCCCTGGTCGGCGCCGCCATAGAGCCCCAGCACCGGCGCCTTCAGCTCGCCCGCCAGCTCCACAGGATGGCGCGGCTGCAGTGCCGAGGGCGAACCCACCAGCTTGCCGTACCACGCCACGCCGGCCTTCACGGCCGGGTTGTGCGCCGCATAGAGCCAGACGATGCGGCCGCCCCAGCAGAAGCCCGTAACGCCGAGCCTCGACGCATCGCCGCCCTGGCTCTTCGCCCAGGCCACGGTGGCGTCCAGGTCGCCCATCACCTGGGCATCCGGCACCTTGGAGACGACTTCCTCCATCAGCTTGGCGATCTCGCCGTAGCTGCCGGCATCGCCCTGGCGCACGAACAGCTCCGGCGCGATGGCCATGTAACCGAGTCGTGCAAAGCGGCGTGCCACGTCGGCGATGTGCTCGTGCACGCCGAAGATCTCGCTGATCACCAGCACCACCGGCGGGTTCTTCGCGCCCTCGGGCACGGCGCGGAAGGCCGGCATCTGGAAGTCGCCGACCTTGATCATCACCTCGCCGGTGACGAGCCCCTCGGAGGAGGTGCGGATCGTCTGCGAGCTCACCGGCAGGACAGCGGCGGCGAAGGTCGTGCCGACGGCCGCAGTCCTGACGAAGTCGCGCCGACCAGCGTCGATCCTGTCCTTGCCCATCCTGTGACCTCCCCTGCACGAAAGCGCAGCATTTTGCCCTGACAATCGCGCCCATGAATTTGCCGACCTCCATGCCCCCTCTGGCCGCCATCGACATGGGCTCCAACAGCTTCCGGCTCGAGATCGCGGAGGTGCAGCAGGACGGGCGCTACAAGCGCATCGAATACCTGAAGGAAACCGTGCGCCTGGGCGCCGGCCTGGATGCCGACGGCATGCTCACCGAGGCCGCCATGCAGCGTGGCCTGGACTGCCTGCGCCGCTTCGCGCAGCGCCTCACCGGCTTCGCGCCGCAGCACGTGCGCGCGGTCGCCACGCAGACGCTGCGCGAGGCGCGCAACCGCAATGCCTTCCTGCTGCGCGCACAGGAGGCACTGGGCTTCCCGATCGAGGTGATCTCCGGCCGCGAGGAGGCGCGCCTGATCTTCGCTGGCGTGGCGCGGCTGCAGCCCTCGGCCGAGAAGCGCCTGGTGATCGACATCGGCGGCCGCTCCACCGAGATGATCCTGGGCAAGGCGCGGCGCCCGCTGGCGGCCGAGTCCTTCCAGGTCGGCAGCGTCGGCCTGTCGATGCGATTCTTCCCCGAGGGCCGCTTCACGGCGGAAGCCTTCCGCGCCGCCCAGGTGGCTGCCGGCGCCGAGCTGGAGGAAGGCTTCAGCCTGTTCCGGCCGGAGCTGTGGAAGCACGCGCTGGGCTCTTCGGGCACCGTCGGTGCGGTGGCGCAGATCCTGGCCGCCACCGGCGTCACCGACGGCCGCATCACGCCCGACGCGCTGCGCTGGTGCATCGCCCAGTGCATCGAAGCCGGCCACATGGACAAGCTGGACCTGCCGGGCCTGAAGGAAGACCGCCGCGCCGTCGTCGGCGGCGGCCTGTGCATCCTCTACACGCTGCTGACCCAGTTCGGCATCGACGAGCTGCTGCCCGCCAAGGGCGCGCTGCGCCAGGGCGTGATCTTCGACCTGGTCGAGCGCCTGGCCGGCACGGCCGGCTTCGGCGCGGCGATCGCGGACATGCGCGAGGCCTCGGTGGCCACGCTGCAGCGCCGCTTCGGCGTGGACCTGGCGCAGGCCCGCCGCGTGCGCTCGCTGGCCGGCGAACTGCACGGCCAGCTGGCTGGCCGCGTGCCGCGCGAGATTCAGCGCGAGCTTGGCTGGGCCGCCGACCTGCACGAGATGGGCATGATGGTCTCCCACCACGACCACCACCGCCACAGCGCCTACCTGGTGGCCCATGTGGACGCGCCGGGCTTCTCGCAGAGCCAGCAGCAGCGCGTCGGCGAGCTGGTGCTGGGCCAGCGCGGCGGCCTGCGCAAGCTGGAGCGCCAGCTCGGCGACGAGACCTTCCTGTGGCAGACGCTGGCGCTGCGCCTGGCCGTCATCTGCAACCACGCGCGGGCCGACCTGGACACCACCGCACTGCGGTTGCGCCGCACCGGCCGCCACCTGCAGCTGAGCCTGCCGCGCCTGTGGCCCTCGCAGCAGCCTCGGGCGGTGTTCCTGCTGGGCGAAGAGGCCCAGGCCTGGGCCCGCAACGGCGGGCTGGAGATCGAGATCGCCTGACGCCGCTCAGGCTTCTTGCGCGAAGCGCCGCATCAGCGCCTGCTGCGCGCTGGCGCCGCGGTCGCTGATCCGCACCGAATGCCCGTCCGGGCCCAGTTGCCAGGCGTCCAGCGCGTCGTGCAGATAGGGCTGCAGCGCCTCGTCGATGATGCGCTGGCGCAGCTTCGGGTCGCTCACCGGCCACGCGATCTCGATGCGGCGGAACATGTTGCGGCTCATCCAGTCGGCGCTGGACAGGTACAGCGCCTCGTCCTCGTCGCCCTGTCCCCAGCGGAAGTAGCAGATGCGCGAGTGCTCCAGGAAGCGGCCGACGATCGAGCGCACGACGATGTTGTCGCTGACGCCCGGCAGGCCCGGCGGCAGCATGCAGGCGCCGCGCACGATCAGGTCCACATGCGCGCCGGCCTGGGCCGCGCGCAGGATGCCCTCGATCAGCTGGGCATCGGTCAGCGCGTTGATCTTGAGCACCAGCCGCGCCGGCTTGCCTGCGCGGGCCGCGGCTTCCAGCTGGGCCAGATGTTCCATCATGCGGCTGTGCATGTTGAACGGCGCCAGCAGCATGCGCCGCGGCGTGCGCAGCTTGCCCAGGGCGGCGAGCTGGCGGAACACCATGTCGGCATCGGCCGTCAGGTCGCGGTCCGACGTGAGGTAGCCGAGGTCGGTATAGAAGCGCGCCGTCTTCGGGTTGTAGTTGCCGGTGGAGAGGTGGGCATAACGCCGAAGCTTGCCTGACTCGCGGCGCGTCACCATCAGCAGCTTGGCATGGGTCTTGTAGCCGACGATGCCGTACACCACCTGCGCGCCCACCGCCTCCAGCCGCTCGGCCCAGTTGATGTTGGCCTCCTCGTCGAAGCGGGCCTTCAGCTCCACCACGGCCAGCACCTCCTTGCCGCGCCGGGCCGCCTCGATCAGCAGCTCCATCAGCACCGACTCGCTGCCGGTGCGGTAGATCGTCAGCTTGATTGCCAGCACGTCCGGGTCGTCCACCGCCTCGCGCAGGAAGGCCACCACCGGCTCGAAGCTCTCGAACGGGTGGTGCAGCAGCACGTCGCCCTTCTGGCGCAGCTGCGCGAAGATCGACTTGCCGCGCGGCAGCGCCCGCGGCCACACCGGCTCGTAGGGCGGGAAGCGCAGCTCGGGCGAGTCGTCGGTGCGGGTCTGGTCGATCAGCTCGTTGAGCCGCACCAGGTTCACGGGACCGTTGACGCGATACAGCGCCGCCGGCGGCAGGTCGAACTGTTCCAGCAGGAACTCCGACAGCTCCACCGGGCAGGTGTTCACCACCTCCAGCCGCACCGCGCGGCCGAAGTGGCGGGTCGTCAGGCCCGAGCGCAGCGCGTGGCGCAGGTTGGCGATCTCCTCTTCATCGACCTCGAGGTCGGAGTCGCGCGTCACGCGGAACTGCGCGAAGGCCTCGACCTTGCGGCCGGCGAACAGGTCCTCCAGGTGGGCGCGGATCACGCTGGTCAGCAGCACGAAGGCCTGCTTGCGGCCACTCAGCTCGGGCGGCAGCTTGATGACCCGCGGCAGCACGCGCGGCACCTTGACGATGGCGATGCGGCTGGCCCGGCCGAAGGCGTCCTTGCCCGACAGCCGCGCGATGAAGTGCAGGGACTTGTTGGCCACCTGCGGGAACGGGTGCGCCGGGTCCAGCCCCACCGGGATCAGCAGCGGCCGCACCTCGCGCTCGAAGAAGCGCGCCACCCACTGGCGCTGCGCCTCGTCCCGCTCCGCGTGGTTGACGATGACGATGCGCTCGGCCTGCAGCGCCGGCATGATCTGCTCGTTGAAGACGGCGTACTGCTCGTCGATCAGCGTGTGGGCGGCGCGGCCGACGCGCTCCACGTCGGCATGGCTCACCAGCCGCTCGGGGCCGCGCGCGGCGTCGAGCATGTCGGCGAAGCGCACCTCGAAGAACTCGTCGAGGTTGGAGGACACGATGCACAGGTAGCGCAGCCGCTCCAGCAGCGGCACGTCGGGCCGCTCGGCCTGCTTGAGCACGCGGCGGTTGAATTCGAGGATGGCCTGCTCGCGGTTGAGGAGCACGGGAGACTCAGGCGTCAGGACTTCGATCGGCAAGGCAGCAGTCATGGACCCATGTTATGAATTTTTGATGACAAGTCCATGACTCCGGCGACGCCGATAATCCGCCCCCAAATGCACCTGACGATCCCCTACGCCAGCGACCTCGGCGAGGCCTGCGCGCACATGCTGGGCGAGCTGGCCCTGCCCCGCCTCTCGGAACTGCTGGGCCTGCTCGAAGCCGCCGGCGCCCCGCTCGGCGGCGACGAGATGAGCCCCGACACGCCCTTCGAGCAGCAACTGGCCGCGCTGCGCGGCGCCGCGCCGGGCCCGGTGCCCACGGCCGCCTGGCTGGCCCGCGACCTGGGCCTCGACCCCAAGGCCTGCTGGGCCCTGCTGACGCCGATCCACCTGTCGGTCGGCACCGATCAGGTCACCGCGCTCGATCCGGTTGCGTTGAATCTTGACGTTAGCGAATCCCGGGCTATCTTTGAATCTCTGGCCGAGTTGTGGCCCGAGGGGGAAGGCTGGCTCTCGCACTGGGTGGCGCCGACGCAGTGGCTGATCGCCCACCCGCGCCTGGCCGGCGTGCGCGCCGCCAGCCTGGACCGGGTGGTGCAGCGCGGCGTCGAGCCCTGGCTGCCCGAGGCGCGGGCGCTGCGCACCCTGCAGAACGAGATACAGATGCTGCTGCACCGCAATCCGCATGTCGAAGCCCTGGAGGCGGCCGGCCGGCTCGCGCCCAACTCGGCCTGGGTCAGCGGCTGCGGCGTGGCCAGCGGTGGCGCGTTG
>NZ_LYVQ01000269.1 GCF_001984095.1 Pelomonas sp. KK5 | reverse complement strand
GTCGTGGTGGGCGCGGGCGCCTCCAGCGCGCGGCGGCGCTGCGCTCCGCGCAGCTGCACCATCAGCGCCAGGCCGATCGGCAGCGCCATGTAGACGCCGCGCGAGAAGGTCGTCAGGCTCACGTAGACCGAGGCGGTCGCGAGCACCAGCAGCGCCACGAACATGCGCGGCGAGCCGGCGCGCAGCAGCGCCAGCACGGCGAAGGGGACGGTCAGCGCCAGGCAGCCGTCCAGCGCCGCGCCGCCGACATGCATCTCCCAGAACAGCGCCGTGCTGCGGTAGTCGGACGAGAAGTCCAGCAGCCCGCCGGTGTTGACGCTGCGCTCCCAGATGGCCGCCGCGCAGACCCCGGCCAGCGCCAGCGCCATGCCGTACAGCAGCGCCTGCGTCAGCTCGCGCGGCCGGGTCTGCGCCGCCTGCACCCACAGCGGCATCAGCAGCAGCACCTCGAAGAAGCTCTTCACCAGCCGCACGCTGTTCATCGGCTCGAAATAGCCCTGGAACCAGCCCCACTCGAAGCCGCCCGCATCGGCGAAGCCGCGCTCCATCGACAGCAGCAGCGAGACGGTGAACAGGGCCATCAGCAGCAGCACGGGGCCGGAGAAGCTCAGCGCCCGGCGCCACGTAGGCGCACGGTCCTGCGGCGGCATGCGCAGGCCCAGGGCCAGGTAGCCGCCGGCCGCGCAAGCGAGCACCAGCAGGTCCAGCTCCTCGAAGGTGATCCAGCCCGTCCAGGGGGCCAGGCCGATCCAGGGGAGCAGCGCCATCAGAACCGCGGGCGTGCGGGTCCACCAGCGCGCGGCAGCCGTGGCCGCGGCCAGCACGGCCAGGCTGGCCAGCAGCGGCGACAAGGGATGGTGCGCCGCCAGCGCCAGCGCCAGCAGGGCGCAGCCGGCAGCGATGACCAGCGACAGGGCCAGCGAAGCGCGATTCGGGAACGAGGCGATGGCGGACATGGCGGATTGGGCCCTGCTTTGACGGCGCATGATAAGCGGCAGTCCACGTGCGCCGCATCCACATAACGCCCCGCATCGACGGTATGGACATCGCCGCGACACTGCGCTCTCGCTATGCTCGCGCCCATGATCCCGACGCCCCCCGACCGCCTCCGCCGCGCGCTGCTGCAGGCCTCGCTGGCCGCTGCCTGCGCCCCCGCCTTCGTGCCCCATGCGCGCGCCGCCGATGTCGAGCGCTTCGCGCTGGGCATCGCCTCCGGCTCGCCGCGGCCGGACCGGCTGGTGCTGTGGACCCGCCTCGGCGGCGAGGGCCTGCCCGAGCAGGTGCCGGTGGACTGGGAACTGGCCGAGGACGAGGCCTTCGGCCGCATCGTCGCGCGCGGCCGAGAGATGGCGGTGGCCGAGGATGCCCACAGCGTGCATGCCGAACCCGCGGGCCTGAAGCCGGACCGCTGGTACTGGTATCGCTTCGGCGCGCTGGGCCGGCGCAGCGCGGTGGGCCGCACGCGCACCGCGCCGGCGCCGGACGCTGCCGTCGAGCGGCTGCGCTTCGCCATCGCCTCCTGCCAGCGCTGGGACCACGGCCTGTTCACCGCCTGGGGCGATGCGGCCAGGCAAGACCTGGACCTCGTGCTGTTCCTGGGCGACTACATCTACGAGTACGGCACCGCCGCCGCAGACCCCGCGCCGCGCCACCACAGCGGCGGCCCGTGCAGGACACTGGCCGCCTACCGCCAGCGCTATGCCCAGTACAAGGCCGACCCGCTGCTGCAGGCCGCCCACGCCCGCTGCCCGTGGATCACGATCTGGGACGACCACGAGACCGAGAACGACTGGGCCTCGGGCACCTCGGAGAGCCTGGACCCCGACTTCGACCGCCGCCGCGCCGCCGCCGCCAAGGCCTATTGGGAGCACATGCCGATGCCCAAGGCGGCGCGGCCGAGCGGCTTCGCGCTGCAGATCCACGCCCGCTACGACTGGGGCCGCCTGGCCCGGCTGGTGATGCTGGACGACCGCCAGTTCCGCGACCCGCAGGTCTGCCCGCCGCCGGGCCGCTGGGGCTCCACCACCGTCAGCGCCGCGCAATGCCCGGCGCTGCTGGACGACAAGCGCACGCTGCTGGGCGCGGCCCAGGAGAAATGGCTGGCCGGCAGTTGGGACGACACGCGCCCCTGGAACCTGCTGGGCCAGCAGACGCTGATGATGCGCGCCCACCGCCCGGCCGCCCGGCCCGAGGAAGCGAAGTACTGGACCGACGGCTGGGACGGCTACCCCGGCGCCCGTGCCCGCCTGCTGGCCGACCTGGCCGCCCGCAAGATCGACAACGCGGTGGTGCTGGGCGGCGACGTCCATGCCAACTACGTGGCCGACCTGCATGCCGACCCGGACGACACGGCCAGCCCGCTGCTGGCCAGCGAGTTCTGCGCCACCTCGATCAGCAGCCACGGCGGCAAGCAGGCCGCGCTCGACGCGATCCGCCCGCTGAACCCGCAGCTGCACTACGCCCGCAACGACGAGCGCGGCTACATGGCCTTCGAGCTGACGCCCAGGCGCCTGGACGCGCGGCTGCGCTGCATCAAGGGCGATGTGTGGGACGCGGCCAGCCCGGTGGGGGACTCGGCGCGCTTCGCGGTGGAGGCCGGCAGGCCGGGCGTGCAGGCGGCCTGATGACGCCGATCAGCCGTGCGGCGCCGGCTGCTGCTGCGCCGCCGGCTCGCGCTCGGCGAACACCTGCTTGCGCGCGGCCCAGCCGCCGGCGGCCAGCGTGGCCAGCGCCAGGCTGGCGATCAGCAGGCGCATGCCTGCGCGCGGCTTCTGCTGACCGGAGACCGGCTGCTCGCGCCGGCTCGGCTCGAAGGCCGGGTCCTGCAGCGGGATCGGGCGTGCGGGCACCGGCATCGGTGTCATTGCCAGCGCGGAGTGGTTCTCGCCGGCCAGCCAGGCGCGCAGGTCGTCGGCCAGGGCCTCGGCGCTGGGATGGCGCTGCGCGGGCAGCGGCGCAATCGCCTTGTGCATCAGCGCATCCAGGCTCAGCCGCTCGGCGGCGCTGAGCGCGGGCCAGGCGGCGGCCAGCGAGACGTCGGC
Source organism: Pelomonas sp. KK5 (assembly GCF_001984095.1). Lineage (GTDB taxonomy): Bacteria > Pseudomonadota > Gammaproteobacteria > Burkholderiales > Burkholderiaceae_C > KK5. The sequence continues at coordinate 4,827 of NZ_LYVQ01000269.1, read as the reverse complement.
ATCGATCAGTTCGTTGGGCAGGCGGCCGTCGACCAGCATGCACAAGAGCGCGCCCAGGCCGTAGGCCTCGCTCGCGAGGCTGGGCGCGGCGCCCTGCTCGCGCTGCTCCGGGCTCAGGTAGCCGGGCGAAGTGCCCAGGCTGGTGCCGCGCTCGAAAGGATTCTCGGGATCGGGCATGCGCACCAGGCCCAGGCCCATCAGGCTCAGTTGCACGCCGGGGCCGATCCACAGCAGCGACGGGTCCAGCTCGCTCAGCAGCCAGCCCTGCTGGTGGGCATGACGCAAGGCATCGCACAGCTGCACCAGCACCTGCAGGCGCTCGCGCAGCGAGAGCTTGGCGCGCGCCTGGGTCAGCGGGCGGCCGCCGGCCCAGTCGAGGATCAGGTAGGGCTGGCCGCCGCCGGTCACGCCGCTGTCGCCGGGCACGGCGATGGCGGGGTGGCGGATCTGGTCCAGCTCGCCGGCGAGGTCGCCGTAGCGCAGCATCACGCCGGCGGTGCGCTCGGTGCGGGGCAGCACCAGCACCGCGGCCTGGCGCTCCTGGTCCAACGCATGGCGGGCCCGGTACCACTGGCCGCCGTTGTCGGCGCGGAACAGCGCGGCCTTGATGCGCCAGACGCCCAGCGCCTCGCCTTCCGGCAGCAGCGGCTGGACGGCAGGGGGCGGCAGGCTCAGTTCGGGCATTCGCATGGTCGAACGGATATTAGGGGGGGTCAGGCCGCGCGCGGCAATTCCCGGACCCACGAACGCGGGGGGATTGCCCATTCGCGCACGCTTGAACTTGGCGTTATGGTGCGAGCGCCCCCGCGGATGAGGGTCCGCTCGTTTCAGGCGTTATCGTGGCGGGGCACGCCACAACACAGAGATCCCGGAGACATCGACGATGCAGTTGCGCATGCCCCGCCGGCTGGCCGCCGCGGCGCTGGTCTTGTTCGCCTGTGCGCCTGTTGGCGCGGCCGAGCCGACGGGCTGGCAGCAGCCCTCGCCGGCCATCCGCGAGCTGCTCGATGCGCCGGCCCTGCCGCGCTGGCAGATCTCGCCGGACCGCCAGACCCTGGCCACGATCGAGCGCCGCCGCTTCTCCAGCATCGAGGAGCTGTCGCGCCCCGCGCTGCGCCTGGCCGGCCTGCGCTTCGAGCCCGGCTGCGCCTGCCCGCAGGGCCTGGTGCAGATCCTCAAGCTGCGGCTGCGCCCCCTGCTCAATCCGGATGCGCCGGAGCGCAACGTCGAGCTGCCCGCCGGCGGCCTGTTCCATGACTTCTCCTGGTCGCCGGACGGCCAGCATTTCCTGCTGCAACGGCGGGTCGACCAGGCCAGCGAGCTGTGGCTAGGCGACAGCGGCAGCGGCCGCATCCGGCCGATCGCCTTCGTCAAGCTGAACACGGTGCTGATGCAGAGCGAGCCGGCCTGGCTCAATGCGCACGAGGTGGTGGTGGCCACGGTGCCGGACCGCCGCGGCCCGCCGCCGGTGCGCGGCCCGGGCGGGCCGGTGGTGCAGGAGAGCCAGGGCCGGGCCTCGCCCGAGCGCACCTTCGCCGACCTGCTCAGGAGCCCCTACGACGAGGCGCTGTTCGAGTACCACGCCCGCTCGATGCTGACGGTGGTGGACATCGGCAGCGGGCTGTCGCACGACTACGGCACGCCCGCGCTGTACACCAGCATCGGCGTGGTCGGCACCGGCAACGGGGCCAGCGGCCCCAGCGGCCAGTTCCTGCTGACCGAGCGCCTGGTGCGGCCCTTCAGCTACGGCCTGCCCTGGGACGACTTCCCGCGCGTCGTCGAGGTCCGCGCCCGCGACGGCCGCCTGCTGCGCGAGCTGGCCAAGCTGCCGATGCGCCAGGGCGTGGCGCTGGACGGGGTGCCCGCCGGGCCGCGGGTGTTCCAGGGCTCGCCCTTCGGCGACGCCGCGGTCTACTGGGTCGAGGCGCTGGATGGCGGCAACCCGGCCCGCCAGGTGGCCTTCCGCGATCGCGTCATGCGCCTGGACCCGCCCTTCATCGGCGAGGCCCAGGAGGTCCAGCGCATGCCGCACCGCTTCGCGCGCCTGCTGTTCCTGGACGACGGCCAGAACGCCCTGCTCACCGAGGTGGACCGCACACGCGCCTGGACGCGCAGCTACGTGCTGCCGCTGAACGGCTCGCAGAGCCGGCCGCTGTTCGACCACTCGCTGCGCGAGAAATACCGCTTCCCCGGCACGCCGCTGATGCGCACGCTGCCCGGCAACGGCCGCAGCGTCGTCATCGCCGCCCACGGCGAGCTGCTGATGAACGGTCCCGGTGCCGGCCCACGCGGCGAACGGCCCTTCCTGGACCGCATGTCATTGAAGGACGGGGCGACGACGCGGATCTTCCAGTCGGCCGAGAACGCCTACGAGCAGCCGCTGCTTCTGCTGGACGGCGGCCGCCTGGTGACGCAGCGCGAGAGCCCGACCGAGCCGCCCAACCTGATGCTGCGCGACGGCAGCGGCAGCAGCGCGCTGACCCGCGCCAGGGACCCGACGCCACAGCTGCGCAAGATCCGCCGCGAGCTGGTCAGCTTCAAGCGCGCGGACGGCGTGGAGATGAGCTTCTGGCTCTGGCTGCCGCCGGACTTCAAGGAGGGGGACAAGCGCCCGGCCCTGGTCTGGGCCTACCCGCTGGAGTTCGCCGACGACGCCACCGCCGGCCAGATCAGCGGCTCGCCCAACCGCTTCAACGTGTTCACCGGCCTGTCGCCGCTGAACCTGCTGATGGACGGCTTCATCGTGCTGAACGACGCGACCATGCCCATCGTCGGCGACCCGCGCAACGTCAACGACACCTTCGTCGACCAGATCGTCGCCAATGCCCGCGCGATCATCGACAAGGCCGACGAGCTGGGCATGGTCGACACCCGGCGCCTGGCCGTCGGCGGCCACAGCTACGGCGCCTTCATGACCGCCAACCTGCTGGCCCATACCGACCTGTTCCGCGCCGGCATCGCCCGCAGCGGCGCCTACAACCGCACGCTGACGCCCTTCGGCTTCCAGGCCGAGCGGCGCAACCTGTGGGAAGCACGCGAGGTGTACCAGCGCCTCTCGCCCTTCCTCTACGCCACGCAGATCAAGGAGCCCCTGCTGCTGATCCACGGCGAGCTGGACAACAACAGCGGCACCTTCCCGATGCAGAGCGAGCGCCTGTACCAGGCCCTGGCCGGCACCGGGGGAACGGCGCGTTATGTGCTGCTGCCCTGGGAGGGGCACGGCTACACGGCGCGCGAGTCGGTGGGCCAGGTGCAGTGGGAGATGAGCCAGTGGCTCAGGACCTACCTGGGCGATCCCCGCGTGCGCGCGCCCGACTGATCCCCAGCACGGCCGCCAGGCCCAGGCCCATCAGCGCCAGCGAGGCGGGCTCGGGCACCGCCGTGACGCTCTGGTTGGTGGCATCCGGCGCGAAGTCCGAGATCGCCGCGGTGCCGCTGACGCTGCCGGCGCGCGGCCACAGGTTCCAGGTGTAGGCGGCCTTGGCGAAGCCGGTGCTGGCCAGCAGCGAGCCGGGCACGGTGGCGCTGATCGTGTTGCCGTCCAGCACCGGCGTGAGCGCCGTGGCGCCCACGCTGCCGGTGCCGTTGGCGCGCAGGATCACGACGATGTCGAACTTGATGTCCGGATAGCCGGTGCCCAGCGTGGCGAAGGAGGCCGCGCCGTTGCCGCGGTTGACGCCCCAGACGTAGAAGCTGCCGGCGGTCGTGCCGATGGCGGCGTTCATCGTGCCGGAGAAGGTGAAGGTATCGGTGTCGGTGTTGTAGCTGACGAAGCTGCTGACCACGTCCAGGTCGCCGGCGTGCGGGCCGGTGTAGGTCGCGATGAAGTCGTCGATCGGGTCGTTCGCGGTGGCTGCCGCGGCCGGCAGCAGCGCGCTCGCGAGCAGGGCGGCAGCAAGGATTCGTGTCGTCATCGAGGGCTCCTCATGCGGTTGGGGTGACCCGCCTGAGTACCCTCTCAGGGTGCCGGGGTTGCGCTGCTGCATTGCGCCTGGGCCCGCAGGTGGCGCACCGCCTCGCAGGCCAGCGCGCCGGCCCCCTGCAGCCACTGGCGCAGCTGTTCCGGCGCAAGACCTGGCACCAGCGCGCGCAGCAGCGCCGCGGTGCCGCTGATCTGGGCGGCGGCGAGCGAGCTGCCGGAAGCGAAGTCGAAACTTCCGCCCGGCGCCAGGGTCAGGATGTCGCGGCCCGGCGCGGCCAGGGTGCCGGCCGCAGGTGCTTCGTCCGACGAACGCACCGCCAGCACGCCGGCCACGCCGCCCGGGAAGCCGCCGTGCGCCCCGCCCGCCGGCACCGCCCCGACGATCACCGTGCCCCGCGCCAGCGCCGCTGCGGCGAGCCTGTCCAGCAGCGGATCGGGCGGGCCGCTGAGGCTCAGGTTGATCACGTCGGCCCCGGCCGCGATGGCCGCCCCCAGCGCCTGGGCCAAGGTGAAGCTGTTGCAGCGCGCGCCCGGCTCGCCGGGCTGCTCCCAGCAGGCCCGGTAGGCCAGCAGCCGCGCCTGCGGCGCCACGCCGACGATGCCCAGCCGGTTGTTGGCCTCGGCCGCGATCACGCCGGCGACCTGCGTGCCGTGCCGCTCGGGACCGGCCAGCAGCGGATGGGCGGCGCCGACGAAGTCGCGCTGGGCGGCGATGCGGCCGCGCAGCTCGGGGTGGCCGGCGTCCAGGCCCGTGTCCACCACCGCGATGGACACGCCCTCCCCGCGCGACCAGCGCTGCGCCTCGGCCACGCCCAGCGCCGCGAAGCCGCGCTGCAGGCCCACGTAGGGATCGTTGTAGGCGGCGCCGGCCGGCTCGCTCAGCGTCTGGAACTCGTTGAGCGGCT
>NZ_LYVQ01000268.1 GCF_001984095.1 Pelomonas sp. KK5 | reverse complement strand
GCCGCGGGAGCCGGTGCAGGGGCGGCAGCAGCCGCCTCGCCCGCCGTCTCCAGCATCAGGACCACGCTGCCTTCCTTGACCGTGTCGCCGACCTTGACCTTCAGCTCCTTCACCACGCCCGCGGCGCTGGACGGAATCTCCATCGAGGCCTTGTCGCTCTCGACCGTGATCAGGCTCTGTTCCACCTTGACCGTATCGCCCGGCTTGACCAGCAGCTCGATGACGCCCACGCCCTCGAAATCGCCGATGTCCGGCACCTTCACTTCAACCAATGCCATGTTCTTGTCTCCGTCGAAACTCAGCGTTATGCGTACAGCGGGTTGATCTTGTCGGCGTTGATGCCGTACTTGGCGATGGCTTCGGCCACCTTCTGCGCCGGCACCTTGCCTTCATCGGCCAGCGCCTTCAGCGCGGCGACGACGATGTAGTGGCGGTTCACCTCGAAGTGCTCGCGCAGCTTGGAGCGGAAGTCCGAGCGGCCGAAGCCGTCGGTGCCCAGCACCTTGTAGGAGCGGCCGGCCGGGATGAAGGCGCGGATCTGCTCGGCGTAGTTCTTCATGTAGTCGGTGGAGGCGATCACCGGGCCCTGGACCTTGGCCAGCTGCTGCGTCACGTAGGGCACGCAGGCCAGCTCGGTCGGGTGCAGCAGGTTCCAGCGCTCGGCGTTCTGGCCGTCGCGGGCCAGCTCGTTGAAGCTCGGGCAGCTCCAGACGTTGGCGCCCACGCCCCAGTCGGCTTCCAGCAGTTCCTTGGCGGCCTGGCTCTCGCGCAGGATGGTGCCGGAGCCCAGCAGGTTGACCGTCGTGCCGTAGCCCTGGTGCGCCTCTTCCAGCAGGTACATGCCCTTGAGGATCTGCTCCTCGGTGCCGGCCTTCAGGCCCGGCATCGGGTAGTTCTCGTTCAGCAGGGTCAGGTAGAAGTACACGTTCTCCTGGTTCTCGACCATGCGCTTCAGGCCGCTGTGCAGGATGACGGCGACTTCGTGCGCGAAGGTCGGGTCGTAGCTGACGCAGTTCGGGATCGTGCCGGCCAGGATGTGGCTGTGGCCGTCCTCGTGCTGCAGGCCTTCGCCGTTCAGCGTCGTGCGGCCGGACGTGCCGCCCAGCAGGAAGCCGCGGGCCTGCATGTCGCCGGCGGCCCAGGCCAGGTCGCCGATGCGCTGGAAGCCGAACATCGAGTAGTAGACGAAGAAGGGAATCATCACGCGGTTGTTCGTCGAGTACGACGTCGCCGCGGCGATCCAGGAGGCCATGCCGCCCGCTTCGTTGATGCCTTCCTGCAGCACCTGACCGGCCTTGTCCTCGCGGTAGTACATCACCTGGTCCTTGTCGACCGGGGTGTACTGCTGGCCCGCAGGGTTGTAGATGCCGATCTGGCGGAACAGGCCTTCCATGCCGAAGGTGCGCGCCTCGTCCACGAGGATGGGCACCGTGCGCGGGCCCAGTTCCTTGTCGCGCAGCAGCTGCGTGAGGAAGCGGACGTAGGCCTGCGTGGTGGAGATCTCGCGGCCTTCGGCGGTCGGGTCCAGCACGGCCTGGAAGGTCGCCAGGTCGGGCACCTTCAGCGACTCGTCGGTCTTCGGGCGGCGCTTGGGCAAGTAACCGCCCAGTGCATTGCGGCGCTCGTGCAGGTACTTCAGTTCCTGCGAGCCTTCGGCCGGCTGGTAGAAGGGGACGTTGGGCAGGTCGGCGTCGCTGACCGGGATGTTGAAGCGGTCGCGCATCGCCTTGATGTCGTCGTCCTGCAGCTTCTTGGTCTGGTGGGCGGTGTTCTTGCCTTCGCCGATCTTGCCCATGCCGAAGCCCTTGACGGTCTTGATCAGCATGACGGTCGGCTGGCCGGTGGTGTTCACCGCCTTGTGATACGCCGCATAGACCTTCTGCGGGTCATGGCCGCCGCGCTGCAGGCGCCAGATGTCGTCGTCGCTCATCTTCGCGACCATCTCCAGCAGCTTCGGATGGCGGCCGAAGAAGTTCTTGCGGACGAAGGCGCCGTCGTTGGCCTTCATGGCCTGGTAGTCGCCGTCCAGCGTGTCCATCATGACCTTGCGCAGGATCTCGTCCTTGTCGCGGGCCAGCAGCGGATCCCAGTAGGAGCCCCAGATCAGCTTGATGACGTTCCAGCCGGCGCCGCGGAACTCGCTCTCCAGCTCCTGGATGATCTTGCCGTTGCCGCGCACCGGGCCGTCCAGGCGCTGCAGGTTGCAGTTGACGATGAAGATCAGGTTGTCCAGCTTCTCGCGCGCGGCCAGGCCGATCGCGCCCAGCGATTCCGGCTCGTCCATCTCGCCGTCGCCCAGGAACACCCAGACCTTGCGCTTGCTGGTGTCGGCGATGCCGCGGGCGTGCAGGTACTTGAGGAAACGCGCCTGGTAGATCGCCATCAAGGGGCCCAGGCCCATCGAGACGGTGGGGAACTGCCAGAACTCGGGCATCAGCTTCGGGTGCGGGTAGCTGGACAGGCCCTTGCCGTCGACTTCCTGGCGGAAGTTCAGCAGCTGTTCCTCGGTGATGCGGCCTTCCATGAAGGCGCGGGCGTAGATGCCGGGGGCGCTGTGGCCCTGGATGTAGAGCAGGTCGCCGCCGTGCTCGCCATCGTCGGCATGCCAGAAGTGGTTGAAGCCGCAGCCCAGCATCGTCGCGAGGGACGCGAAGGAGCTGATGTGGCCGCCCAGGTCGCCGCCGTCGGCGGGGTGCAGGCGGTTGGCCTTGACGACCATGGCCATCGCGTTCCAGCGCATGATCGCGCGCAGGCGCTCCTCGATCTCGACATTGCCCGGGAAGCGCTCTTCCTGGTCGGCCGGGATCGTGTTGACGTAGGCGGTGTTGGCGCTGAAGGGCACGTCGATGCCGGCCTGGCGGGCATGCGAGATCAGCTGCTCGAGCAGGAAGTGGGCGCGGTCACCGCCCTCCTCGCCGATGACGGCGGACAGCGCGTCCAGCCATTCGCGGGTTTCCTGGGAGTCGGTGTCGTTGGCGGCGGCGCCAAGGAATTCGTTGGGTTGCGCGGACATGAGGCTTGTCTCCTGCTTGTACAGAGGTCGGTCGAATTCGGTTGGCGCGGAGTTTCGCACAAGATTCGAGCACTTCCAAATGGCGCAAGTCGATTTCAAATTATGAAATGAGGGATCGCACTCTACGAGGCCTCCGAGCCTCCGCTCGATAATCGCGTTATGCCGTTTTCCTCCGATTTCGGCGGCGCCGCGCGCCGCAAGCTGATTCCGCTGCAACGTGTCGTCACCGGCTGGTGGCGTCGCCAGTCTCCCGCCCGCCAGGACCGTTTCGCCACGCTGGGGCCGCTGATCTCGGTGCTGCTCTTCCTGGCGGCGATCATTTCCGCCTTCTGGTACCTGCGCAACGAGGAAATCGAACGCGAGACGGAGGCCGTCAAGCGCGACACCGAGATCGCCCAGCAGCAGATCCGCCTGCGCCTGATCGAGAACCAGGAACAGCTGGTGCGCATCGCCCGGGAGATCGCCACCCGCACCGTCGACGCCCACGACTTCGGCGCCCAGGCCCGCGCCTTCGTGCGCGAGCGGCCCGAGCTGACCGAGGTGGACTGGATCGGCAGCCACCGCGACCGGCGCGCCCACATCAACAGCAGCGGCTACCAGGACGACAGCCTGGTCGTCACCGACAACACCGGCATCGACCCCTCGCTGCCGCTGGCCAACCAGTCGAGCCCGCCGGAGCTGGCCTTCCTGGCCGCACGCGAGCGGCGCCAGCCGGTCTACTCGCTGCCCTTCGCCGACAGCAACGGCGCCACCGTGTTCCAGATCCAGGTGCCGCTGGTGGACCGCACCGGCTTCTCCGGCGTGCTGATCGCCGAGTACAGCGTGGAGGCGCTGCTGCGCCACGCAGTGCCGCCCGAGGTGGCCACGCGGCACGCGATCCTGGTGCTGGACGGCCGCGAGCAGGTGGTCAGCAGCACCGTCACGCCGATGCCGGGCCAGCGCATCCAGCGCGCGTCCATCATCCACGACGTGCCGATGGCGCCGGCGCTGAACGGCCTGGTGCTGCGCGGCCAGGGCTACCGCACCTCGATCGGCCTGATCTCGAACACGCTGTTCTGGATGGTGGTGGCGCTGTCGGTGCTGACCGTCTGGATGCTGCTGGGCACCTGGCGCCACATGCGCCGGCGGTTGCAGATCCAGACCGCGCTGGCGAGCGAGACCAACTTCCGCCGCGCGATGGAGAACTCCATGCTCACCGGCATGCGCGCGATGGACATGGAGAGCCGCATCTCCTACGTGAACCCGGCCTTCTGCGCGATGACCGGCTTCTCCGAGGCCGAGCTGATCGGCCGCAAGCCGCCCTTCCCCTACTGGCCGACCGACCGCTACGAGGAGAACGCCCGGCTGCAGCAGCAGGAGGTGCAGGGCCGCAGCCCGGCCGGCGGTGCCGAGGTGCGCGTGATGCGCAAGGACGGCACGATCTTCGACGCCCGCATGTACGTCTCCCCGCTGATCGACAGCAAGGGCAAGCAGAGCGGCTGGATGGCCTCGATCACCAACATCACCGAGGCCAAGCGGGTGCGCGACCAGCTGAGCGCCTCGCACGAGCGCTTCACCACGGTGCTGGAAGGCCTGGACGCGGCCGTCTCGGTGCTGTCGGTGCAGCAGGGCGAGCTGCTGTTCGCCAACCGCTCGTACCGCCTGTGGTTCGGCGCCGACCCGGCCGGCCATGCGCTGCTGGCCGGCGGGCCGCTGGGCCGCGCGCTGCCCACCGAGCCGGTGGACGAGATCGACGACTACACCGGCCTGCCCGCCCAGGCCCTGACCGAAGCCGGTTCGGACCCGCGCGAGGTCTATGTCGAATCGCTCGAAATGTGGTTCGACGTGCGCTCCCGCTACCTGCAGTGGACCGACGGCCGCCTGGCCCAGATGCTGATCGCCACCGACATCACCGTGCGCCGCCGCGCCGAGGCGCTGGCGGCCCAGCAGGCCGAGAAGGCCCAGGTCACCAGCCGGCTGATGACCATGGGCGAGATGGCCTCCAGCGTGGCCCACGAGCTGAACCAGCCGCTGACCGCCATCACCAACTACTGCAACGGCATGGTCAGCCGCGTGCGCGGCGACAACATCGCCAAGGAAGACCTGCTCACCGCGCTGGAGAAGACCGCCAAGCAGGCGCAGCGGGCGGGCCAGATCATCCACCGCATCCGCAACTTCGTGAAGCGCAGCGAGCCGCAGCGCCAGGCCTCGCAGGCGGCGGACATCGTCGAGGACGCGGTGGAACTGGCCGGCATCGAGCTGCGCCGGCGCAATGTCGCGATCCACACCTACGTCGCCCAGCGCCTGCCCTCGCTGATGGTGGACCCGATCCTGATCGAGCAGGTGCTGATGAACCTGCTGAAGAACGCGGCGGAAGCGATCGACAACGCCTCGCTGCCGGCAAGCCGTCGACATATCGAGTTACGTGTGGTGCCCAAGCACACCCCCGAGCTGGGGGGGCACATCGAGTTCAGCGTGACCGACATGGGGCCAGGTCTGCCGGAGGAAGTGATCTCCCGGATGTACGAGGCGTTTTTCTCCACGAAGGCCGATGGCATGGGCATCGGCCTAGGGTTATGCCGGTCTATCGTCGAGTCCCACCAGGGCCGGATCCGGGCCGAGAACTTATACAATGCCTCGGCCATCGTGGGGTGCCGATTCGCCTTCACGATACCGGTCGATATCTCCCGCCCCGACACCTCGGGCACCAGCGGGCCTTCAGCAGTGAACTTACAAGCGACACCATGAGTCTGATTCCGAAGAAGGGCAACGTCTATGTCGTCGACGACGACGAGGCGGTTCGTGACTCCCTGCAATGGCTGCTCGAAGGCAAGGACTACCGTGTCAAGTGCTTCGACTCCGCCGAGTCCTTCCTCAGCCGCTACGACCCGCGCGAAGTCGCCTGCCTGATCGCCGACATCCGCATGGACGGCATGAGCGGCCTCGAACTGCAGGACCGCCTGATCGAACGCCGCAGCCCGCTGCCCGTCGTCTTCATCACCGGCCACGGCGACGTGCCGATGGCGGTGCAGACGATGAAGAAGGGCGCGATGGACTTCATCGAGAAGCCCTTCAAGGAAGACGAGCTGCTGGCCCTGGTGGAGCGCATGCTGGACCAGGCCCGCAACGCCTTCTCCACCCACCAGGAAGCCGCCAGCCGCGACGCCCTGCTGTCGCGCCTGACGACCCGCGAGGCGCAGGTGCTGGAGCGCATCGTCGCCGGCCGCCTGAACAAGCAGATCGCCGACGACCTCGGCATCAGCATCAAGACGGTGGAGGCGCACCGCGCCAACATCATGGAAAAGCTCAATGCCAACACCGTGGCCGACCTGCTGAAGATCGCGCTGGGTGCCCCGGCCAAGGTCTGATTCCCACCCGCTCTCACAAGGCCGCTGCACTCCAGCGGCCTTTTGCATTTCCAAGGAGTTCCTCACCATGACCGCCCAACTGATCGACGGCAACGCCCTCAGCAAACAAGTCCGCGCCGAAGTCGCGCAGCGCGCCGCCGCGCTGGTCGCGAAGAGCGGCAAGAAGCCCGGCCTGGCCGTCGTCCTCGTCGGCGACAACCCGGCCAGCCAGGTCTATGTGCGCAACAAGGTCAAGGCCTGCGAGGACGTCGGCTTCCACTCGGTGCTGGAGAAGTACGAGGCCGCGATGACCGAGGCCGAACTGCTGGCCCGCGTCGAGGCGCTGAACAACGATCCGTCGATCCACGGCATCCTGGTGCAACTGCCCTTGCCCAAGCACATCGACGACCACAAGGTCATCGAGGCGATCTCGCCCGCCAAGGACGTGGACGGCTTCGCCGTCGAGAGCGCCGGCGCGCTGATGGTCGGCGAACCGGGGTTCAAGGCCTGCACGCCCTACGGCTGCATGAAGATGCTGGAGAGCATCGGCATGAAGAATCTGCGCGGCAAGCACGCGGTGGTGATCGGTCGCAGCAACATCGTCGGCAAGCCGATGGCGATGATGCTGCTGGCAGCCGACGCCACCGTCACCGTCTGCCACAGCGGCACCGCCGACCTGGCCGCCATCACCCGCCAGGCCGACGTCATCGTCGCCGCCGTAGGCAAGCGCAAGGTCCTGACCGCCGACATGGTCAAGCCCGGCGCCGTCGTCATCGACGTGGGCATGAACCGCAATGACGAAGGCAAGCTCTGCGGAGACGTGGACTTCGACGGCGTCAAGGAAGTGGCCGGCTGGATCACGCCGGTTCCGGGCGGCGTGGGCCCGATGACGATCACGATGCTGCTGGTGAACACGATGGAGTCGGCGGAGCGGGCCTTCGGTTGACAACTATTGATAATCCGCAGAGCATCTGCTCATGAGTACGAACACCATGAGCTTTGCCCTGCCGGAAGCCATGCGCAGCTATGTGGACGAGCGCGTGCGCTCGGGCCAGTACGGCAACGCCAGCGAATACCTGCGCGAGCTGATCCGCCGCGACCAGGAAGAACAGGCCAGGCAGCGCCTGCGGCAGTTGATCGCCGCCGGCCTGGATTCAGGCGAAGCCAAGGCCCTGACGCCGCGCCGCGCCGCACAGCTGAAGAAGCTGGCCCTGGGTGGCTGAAGCGCCGATCGAGGCCCGGCTTCGCCCCGAGGCGGAGCGGGATCTCGTGCAGGCGGCCCGCCACTACGCCGAAGCCGGCGGGCGCGAACTGGGAGAGCGCCTGTTCGACGCGGCACTCGATGCGCTTGAAGCGCCGTGCCAACATCCCCATATCGGTTCCATGCGCCTGGGCAGGCTCTGCGGCATCTCCGGCCTGAGAAGCTGGCGGGTCAAGGGCTTCCCGCTGCAGTGGTTCTATTTCGTACGATCGGATCATCTCGACGTGGTCCGCCTGCTGGCGGATCGACAGGACATCGCGGCCATCCTCACTGACGCACCATGACCAACCCCCTCCTCTCCAC
>NZ_LYVQ01000267.1 GCF_001984095.1 Pelomonas sp. KK5 | reverse complement strand
GCGAACGTACCGCGGCGATGCCGTCGTCGCCGCCGCCGAGTTGCAGGTCGGCCAGCAGCAGGTCGGGCCGCTGGGCCAGGCTCAGCAGCAGGGCCTCGCGCAAGGTGGCCACCGCCGTCACGCTGCAGCCGTGGGCCTGCAGCAGCGCCTGCATCGCCTCGCGCACAGGCGCCTCGTTGTCCAGCACCAGCACCCGCAGGCCGGCCAGCGCACGCTCGGGAAGAAGCGCCGCGGCCGACTCGCCCGGCGTCGAGTCATTGCCGGGCGCCTCGGCGGCCGCCAGGCCCAGGCTGAAGGTGCTGCCCTCGCCGGGCATCGATTCGAGCCCCAGGCTCAGGTCCAGCAGGTCGGCCAGCCGGCTGCAGATGGACAGGCCCAGGCCGAGCCCGCGGGCGCGGTCGCGCTCCGGGTTGTCGACCTGGTAGAACTCCTCGAACACGCGACCCTGCTCGTGCGGCGCGATGCCGCAGCCGGTGTCGCGCACCCGCACCCGCCAGACCTCGCCGTCGCGCCGCACGCTCACCGCCACCTCGCCGCGGGCGGTGTACTTCAGGGCGTTGTCCAGCAAGTTGCGCAGCAGGCGCCCGAGCAGGTGGTGGTCGGTGTCGACGAAGGCAGCCGCCGAGCAGTCCAGCGTCAGGCGCAGGCCCTTGGCCAGGGCCTGCGGCCTCACCTCCTGGCAGATGCCGGCCAGCCACGGGCACAGCGCGAACACCTGGCTGTGCACTGGCACCGCGCCGGCGTCGAGCCTGGACACGTCGAGCAGCCCGTCCATCTGCGTGGCCAGCGACTGCACGGCGAGGTTCATGCGCCGCGCGATGCCGGCCGTCTTCTCGTCCAGCGGCTGGCGCAGCAGGGCGGCGCCGTACAGGCTCAGCGTCTGCATCGGCTGGCGCAGGTCGTGGCTGGCGGCGGCCAGGAAGCGGGTCTTGGCCTGGTTGGCCAGCTCGGCCTGCTTCAGGGCCAGGCGCAGCTGCTGGTTGCGCCTGGCCTGCTGCTGGCGGATCAGCACCGAGTCGACGAATACCCGGTAGGCATCGGCCGCCAGCGCGGAGAGGATGAAGGCGAAGATCAGGATCATCGCGCCCAGGCCCCAGTCGAGCCAGCTGACCGCATGCGCCCCGCCGCTGCCGCTGACCCAGGACAGCGCGTTGGCCAGCGACACCGGCACCAGGAAGGGCCGCAGCAGCCGCGCGCTGCCGGCCGTGGCGGCGATGGCGCCGGCGCACAGGCCCAGCAGCAGGATGGTCTGCAGCATGCGCTCGTAGTCGCTCAGGTAGGGCGCGAAGCACAGCGAGGCGCTGAGCACCAGCCCGTTCAGCGCGCTGGCGGCGACCGCCCAGCGCAGCCGCCGCTGCAGGCTCACCTCGACCATCTGCGGCAGCCGGCCGATCAGCCAGCCGCGCAGCAGCAGCATGCCGAAGACGCAGGCGATCCAGCCGAGGCTGAAGCCGATGTGGGCGCCATGGCCGGCCATCGCGCCGATGACCAGCGCGCTGAAGCCCACGGGCCAGGGCACGCGGCGGGACTGCCGGGCCAGCAGGCGCAGCAGTTCCTGGTCGACGGCGCCTTGCTCCGGCAAGGGGTCAGCAGGGGGCATCTGGATTCTTCTTGTTATCGACGAGCCGCGGCAGTATCCGCGCGAGGGTCAGTCGAGCCATCGGATTATCACCACTGCGTGCGCAAGGCGCCCGCACCGGCATCCTCCAGCGGCGGCAATGCCGCCAGCAGCACGGCCAGCTGCTCGGCCGGCATGGCCTGGTGGAACAGCCAGCCCTGCGCCTCGTGCACGCCGAGGTCCTGCAGCGTGCGACGCTGCTGCTCGGTCTCCACACCCTCGGCGGTGATCTCCAGGCCCAGGCTGCGGGCCAGGGTCACGACGGTGCGCACCACCGCATGGCTGCGCGCATCGCTGCTGAGGTCCGCGACGAAGCTGCGGTCGATCTTGAGCCGGTCGATCGGCAGGCTGCGCAGCTGGCCCAGCGAGGAGAAGCCGGTGCCGAAGTCGTCCAGCGAGACCGCCACGCCCAGCTCGCGCAGGCCCTGCAGCGCCTGGCGCACCGAGTCGGCATTGCCGAACAGGCTCTCGGTCACCTCGATCTCCAGCCGCTCGGGCGGCAGGCCGTGGCGCTGCAGCGCCTGGCGCACCAGGTGCAGCACGTCCTCCTGCTCGAACTGCCGCACCGACACATTGACCGCCACCCGCGGCAGCCCGATGCCGGCGGCCAGCCAGGCGGCCGCCTGCGCGCAGGCGCGGTCCAGCACCCAGGCGCCGATCGGGCAGATCAGCCCGGTGGCCTCGGCCAGCGGCACGAAGCGGGCCGGCGGGATCGGCCCCAGCTCCGGGTGCCGCCAGCGCAGCAGCGCCTCGGCGCCCAGCAGCGCGCCGGTGGCCATGTCCACCATCGGCTGCCAGTGCAGGCTCAGCTGCTGGTCCACGCCCAGCGCGCGGCGCAGGCCCTGCTCCAGGCGCAGCTGCTCCAGCGCGCCCTCGCCCAGCGCCGGGGCGAACAGCGCGGCCCGGTTGCGGCCGCGCGCCTTGGCTTCGTACATGGCGGCGTCGGCGGCCTTGAGCAGTTCCTGCGGGCCGGTGGCGTGCTCCGGGTACAGGGCCACGCCGATGCTGGCGCCCACCGACACCGGCTGGCCGCCCAGCGTGACCGGCTCGGCGATCGTGTCCAGCAGGCGGCGCGCCAGCAGCAGGGGATCGTCCGCATGGCGGGGCTGCTCCATCAGCACGACGAACTCGTCGCCGCCGACCCGCACCGCCAGGTCGCCGCGCCGCAGCAGCGCGCCCAGGCGCCGCGCGATCACCACCAGCAGCTCGTCCCCCTGGTCATGGCCCAGCGTGTCGTTGATGGTCTTGAAGCCGTCCAGGTCGATGCACAGCAGCGCGCAGGGGGCGGAGTGCGGCGTGGCGGTGCGCGCCAGCAGGACCTCCTGCAGCAGCAGCCGGTTGCCCAGGCCGGTCAGCGCGTCGTGCATGGCCTGGTGGCGCAGCAGGTGCTGGGTCTCGCGGATCTCGCTGATGTCCGAGAAGCTCAGCACATGGTGGCTGACGCGGCCGCCGGCGTCGTGGACGGCGCACAGGTGCTCCAGCGCCGGGAACACGCTGCCGTCGGCCCGCCAGCAGGCCACCTCGACCTTGCCGCCATGGCCGCCGGCGCCACCCCGGCGCTCGCGCCGCGCGTAGAGGAAGTCGACCGGCCGGCGGCCGACCACGTCCGCCTCCTGCCAGCCGGTGCTGCGGGTGAAGGCCGGGTTGCAACCCAGCACCCGCTGCTGCGCGTCGAGGAACAGGATCGCCTCGCTGGTGGACTCGTAGACCACCAGCGCCTGGCGCAGCCGCGTCTCGCTCTCCACGCGGGCCGACACGTCGCGCACCATGCCCATCGCCAGGCCCTCGGCCGGAAACGGGCGGGCATGCAGCTCAAGCCATCGGGGCGCGGCAGCGGGGCCGTCATCGCGCCAGCGGCAGGTCAGATCGATCGGCTGCTCCTGCAGCTGAAGCGCCAGGAAGGCCTGCCGCCCCGGCGCATCCAGCCCGGCCAGCAGCTCGCCCAGGCGCTCGGTGCGCATCAGCTCGGCCAGCGCGGGGCTGGCGCCGGGCTCGCCGCTCCAGCGCAGGTGGCCGTCGCGGCGGTCCAGCTCCAGCACCGTCAGCTGGGCCGACTCCAGCGCCAGCTGCAGGCGGCGCTGCGCCTGTACGGTGCGACGTTCCTCGGCATGGCGAACCGCCGCCATGCGGACGGTCGCGTTCAGCTCGCGCAGCTCGAAGGGCTTGAGCAGGTAGCCGTAGGGCGCCACCTGGGCGGCGCGGGCCAGCACCTCGGGCTCGGCGTAGGCGGTCAGGAAGATCACCGGCATCGCCTGCGCGGCGCGGATGCGGCGCGCCGCGTCGATGCCGTCGCCGCCACCATCCAGGTGGATGTCCATCAGCACCAGGTCGGGCTGCAGCGCGGCCGCCATGCGTACCGCGTCGTCCACGTTGCCGGCGATGCCCGCCACCTCGAAGCCGAGCTGCTCCAGGTCGAGCTGCAGGTCCAGCGCGACGATGCGCTCGTCCTCGACGATCTGGATGCGCAGCGCCGGCGCCGCGGGTGCTTGTTCAGCAGGCATCGGGGGCCAGGTCCAGATGGAGCCGGTAGTGCGTGCCGGCCGCCGCGGGCAGGCGCTCCAGCCGCGCCCGGCACTGGTCGGTCAGCAGCGGCAGCAGCTGCAGGCCCAGGCCACGCGTGGCCGGACCGGCCTGCGGCATGCCGATGCCGTCGTCGCTGACGTCCACCGAGGCCCGCCCGGCGCCGGCATCGCTCACCCGCAGCTCGATGCGGCCCGGCCCGCCGGCGGGGTAGGCATGCTTGATCGAGTTGGTCAGCAGCTCGGTCACCAGCAGCCCGCAGGGGATGGCCCGCTGCATGTCGATGCGCAGGCCGCGCTCGGGCGCGTCGGCCACCAGCTGCAGCGCCGAGCCACCGGCCAGGTAGGTCTCGCGCAGCAGGCCGCTGAGCTGGCGCAGGTAGTGGCCCAGCTCCAGCCCGCTCAGATCCTGGCGCTCGTAGAGCAGCTGGTGCATCAGCGCCATCGAGCGCACGCGGCTCTGGCTGTCGCGCAGCGCCGCCCGCACCGCCGGCTCGGCCGAGCCGGCCTGCAGGTTCAGCAGGCTGGAGATCACCTGCAGGTTGTTCTTGACCCGGTGGTGCACCTCGCCCAGCAGCGCGGTCTTCTCGCCCAGCGCCGCCTCGATCTCGCGCCGGGCGGCGCGCTGCTGCTCCTCGCTGATGTCCACCGCCGAGGCCACCAGGCAGACGATGCGGCCCTGCTCGTCGCGCATCGGCGCGAGCATGTAGTCGATCATCGCCCGCGCGTCGCCGGCCATGCGCACCTCCACGTCGCAGCGCACCACCCGCTCGCCGGCCGCCACGCGGGGAATGATGTCGCGCTGCCAGGCCTGCAATTCAGCTGAATGCGACCACCAGTGTGTGTCCCATATCGGAACACCTTGCACCTGTGCCAGATCGAGCTGGGCGGCCTGCAGCGGCGCCAGGTTCGCTTCGATCAGGCGGCCGTCCAGCGTCAGCAGGCCCACGTAGACGAAGGAGCAGTCCAGCAGCCGGCGCAGATGCTCGGCCTCGCGGCGCAACTGCTCGTTGTGGGCCTGCAAGGAGCGGTTGACCGCGAAGCCGGTCATGCCGATGACGCTGCCGTCGCCGCCGCGGACGGGCAGGTAGTCCGCCTCCCAGTCGGAGTTGACACCCGGCAGGCTCGGCACCTCGACGGCCAGCCGCAGGCCGCGCAGCGGCTCGCCGTCCAGCACCCGCCGCACCAGCGGCTCCAGGTCGCCGGCTGCCAGCGGCAGCACCTCGCGCACGCTGCGGCCCAGGTGGGCCTCGCGGGGCAGCCCGTTGGCGGCGGCCAGCACCGGGTTGATGCGGACATAGCGCATCTGCCGGTCCAGCACCGCCAGGCCGATCGGCAGTTCGGCATCGATCAGGCTGTCCAGGGCGGCAGCGAGCAGATGGGTCTCGGTGGCTGCGGGAAACATCGGACTCCCTTGGCGGCGTACGCCGCACGAAGTCGAGGGTTTATACCAATCAACGCCTTTATCAAAGCCATACCCGCTCCTGGTTCTAGGGACAGCAGCTTCAAATTGACTGAATCCTGAAATCAAGCGTGATGAATCTCCCGGTCGAGACGGGGACGCACACTGCCGGCAACGCTCGATCCCCGGGCTGGCACAAAGCGCAACATGACAAGCACCGCTCCCTCCCGCTACGGCGCCGTCGCGATGGCCTTCCACTGGCTGCTGGCCCTGGCCATCGTCGGCGCCTTCAGCGTCGGCCTGTACATGGCCGATCTGCCTTTCTCGCTGACCCGGGTCAAGCTCTACAACTGGCACAAGTGGACCGGCGTGACGATCCTGCTGCTGTCGGCGCTCCGCCTGCTCTGGCGCTTGGGGCACAAGCCGCCGGCCGACCTGCCGATGCCCGCCTGGCAGGCCCGCGCCGCGCATCTGACGCACGGCCTGCTGTACCTGCTGTTCTTCGCCGTGCCGCTGGCCGGCTGGGCCTACAGCTCGGCCAAGGGCTTCCCGATCGTGTGGTTCGGCGTGATCCCGCTGCCGGACTTCGTGCCCAAGGACGAGGCGCTGGCCGAGACGCTGAAGGCCGCCCACAAGTTCCTCGCCTTCGGCCTGGCCGCGCTGGTGCTGGCCCATGTGGGCGCTGCGCTGAAGCATCATTTCATCGACCGTGACGGTCTGCTGCAGCGGATGCTCCCCGGCACCCGCTGAAAACCGGAGTTAGCTCACCATGAAGAAGATCCTCGTCGCCAGCCTGCTGGCCCTCGCCGCCGGCGCCTCGTTCGCCCAGGCCAAGCTGCTGCCCGCCCAGAGCGAACTGGGCTTCACCAGCAAGCAGATGGGCGTGCCGGTGGACGGCAAGTTCAAGAAGTTCGACGCGCAGCTGACCGGCTTCGACCCGAAGAAGCCCGACGCCGCCAAGGTCACGCTGACGATCGACATGGCCAGCGCCTCGCTGGGCGATGCCGCCATCGACGCGGAGCTGGTCAAGGCCGACTGGTTCGACGCCAAGAAGAACCCGCAGGCCACCTTCCAGAGCACCGCCGTCAAGGCGACCGGCGCCGGCAAGTACGAAGTCACCGGCAAGCTGACGGTCAAGGGCCAGGCCCGCGACGTGGTCGTGCCGCTGACGCTCACGCAGGCCGGCGGCACCTCGACCGCCACCGGCGCGTTCCCGATCAAGCGCCTGGCCTTCAAGATCGGCCAGGGCGACTGGGCCGACACCTCGGTCGTCGCCGACGACGTGCAGGTCAAGTTCAAGCTCGCCTTCAGCGGCATCGCCGCTCAATAAGCAATCCGTTTCCCCAACCCGCAAGGACAACACCCCATGATCAAGAAAGCCCTGTTCGCCGCTGCCCTGGCAGTCGCCGGCGTCGCCGCCCACGCCGAAACCGCCACCTACGCCGTCGACCCGACGCACACCTTCGTCACCTACGAGATCCTGCACTTCGGCACCTCGACCAACCGCGGCCGCTTCGACCAGAAGGAAGGCACCGTGCAGCTGGACAAGGCCGGCAAGAGCGGCAAGGTGGACATCACCTTCCAGATCGGCTCGGTCAACACCGGCGTGGCCGCGATGAACACCCACCTGAAGAGCGACGACTTCTTCTCGGCCGAGAAGTTCCCGACCGCCCAGTTCGTCGGCGACAAGTTCACGTTCGACGGCGAGAAGGTCACGGCCGTCAGCGGCCAGCTGACGATGAAGGGCAAGACCGCCCCGGTCACGCTGAACGCCAAGAACTTCAACTGCTACCAGAACCCGATGCTCAAGCGCGAAGTCTGCGGTGGCGACTTCGACGCGGTGATCGACCGCACGAACTGGGGCATCGACTACGGCCTGGCCTACGGTTTCTCGAAGAACGTCCACCTGATCATCCAGGTCGAGGCGGTCAAGCAGTAAGTAAGCAGACAACTCGAACACGTCTCCTCGCTTCAGGGCCCGCCACTTGGCGGGCCCTTTTAGTTCCGGACTGTCACGCATTGGTGCATTTCAGCCCGCCGTCGCGACGGCGCATCGCTTGACCCCGGCCCCGGCGCGGCGCCATGCATACAGTGCGAGCCATCGATCAAGCTCCTACGCCGTCTCCCCCATGAACGCCCCCGGCTCCGCCCCGACCCTGTACCAACGCTGGCAGACATTCAGCGCCACCCTCGTGCGCTGGTTCCACGCCTACGCCAACTGGCTGGTGGGCATCAGCTGGAAGCGCTTCATCGTCTATGCGGTCCTGCTGCTGATCGGCACCAACATCCTGCAGGAGCTGCCCCCGTTCACCTGGCGGGTCAGCGAGCACGTGGAGGCCGACGTGCCCTCGCCCGCACGCCCGGCCCGCCCCGCCAAGCCGGCCAAGCCTGCCAAGCC
>NZ_LYVQ01000266.1 GCF_001984095.1 Pelomonas sp. KK5 | reverse complement strand
GGCTGCTGCCGCTGCCGCTGCCGCAGCAGCGGCCTGGGCCTGCCGTTCGGCCTCTGCCCGCGCCGCCGCCTGCCGCTCGGCCTCGGCGCGTGCCGCGGCCTGTTGTCGGTCGGCCTCCGCGCGGACGGCGGCCTGCCGCTCTGCTTCCAGGCGCACGGCGGCCTCGCGAGCGGCCGCCTCCCGTGCAGCGGCCTCGCGAGCGAATGCCTCCCGCGCAGCGGCTTCGCGTGCGG
Organism: Pelomonas sp. KK5; assembly: GCF_001984095.1. Classification (GTDB taxonomy): domain Bacteria; phylum Pseudomonadota; class Gammaproteobacteria; order Burkholderiales; family Burkholderiaceae_C; genus KK5. The sequence continues at coordinate 7,910 of NZ_LYVQ01000266.1, read as the reverse complement.
CCGCCTGGCGCAGGTCTTCCAGCCGTTGCGCCTCGACGCGCGCGGCCTCGTCGAGGATCGCCTGTTCGCGCGCCTGCTGGGCCTGTTGCGCGAGTTGCGCCTGGCGGGCCTGCTGGGCCAGCCGGGCTTCCTGTTCCTGGCGCACGGCGGCCGCCCTCGCCTGCTCGGCGGCCTGTTCGCGCCGCTGTTGCTGCTCAGCGTCGGCCGCGGCCTGCGAAGCGGCCGCCTCGGCGACGCGGGGGGACTCCGGCACCGGAATCGGCCTGACGGGCGCAGGCGCCGATGCCGCCGCCGAGGCGGCCGCCACCGCCGGCCGCGGGAGCAGGCTGGCCGCGGGGACCGACCAGCTCTGCGGCACCGGCGTGGTGAGCGCGATCACACCGCTGCCGTCGGGCAGCGGCTCGGGTTCGTTGTCGGGGGCCGGCGGCTCCGGCAGCGCCTCCGCGGCCGGCATGGCTTCCCCGGCCGGCCCGCTGTCGGTGGCTCGGGTGGCCACCGGCGCGTTGTTCAGCACGACCTGCAGCTCCGGCACCTCGGTGCGCCGCTGCAGCCAGGCCCAGGACAGGCCCGGCAGCCCGGAACCGCCGCCGCCGAAGGCCAGGCTCAGCAGCAGCAGGTGCACGCCCAGCGAGATCAGCAGCCCGAGCGACAGCCTCTTCTGTTGGCCCGCCATCTCAGCAGGCATCCCGTCTTGTTGTTGTCTTGTGCGTCATGGAAGGATCGATCAGGCCCGAGCGGCCCTCGACCGTCAAGCAGCAAGCAGGCCTTCAACTGGAAGGCGAGCGCCATTCTCGCCCGGACCCGCGAGGCTGCTGCAGGGCCGTCAGCAGATAGAACACCGCCGCCGCAACGACGATACCGACGATCGAGCGGATCGGGTGCGACAGCAGCAGCGTCGCCGCCACGCCACAGACCCAGGCGGCAATGCCCTGGGCCTGCCAGGGCCGGCGCTGCGCCTCGTCCGCGCGGTAGCTGCGGGCCAGCCAGTAGTCGCAGACGATCACGCCGGCCACCGGCGGCACGGTGGCGGTCAGCAGCATCAGGAAGTTCGTGAAATGGTCCAGGATGCCGCTGGCCGCCAGCAGCGAGCCCATCACGCCGGCGATCAGCGTGGCGGTGCGCCGCCGCGTGGCGGGCCAGTGCAGCAGGCCGTTCAGCGCCAGACCGGAGGAGTAGGCGTTCATCACATTGGTGGTCCAGGCGGCCAGGATCAGGATGGACAGGGCCAGCACCGGCATGCCCATGCGGGCGTAGATCTCGACGATGTCGTAGGTCTGCTGGATCACCGCCAGGATGGCGCCGCAGGCGGCCATGCCCATCGCCGAAGGCAGCAGGCCCAGCACCGAGCCGAGGATCGCGTCGCGCCGCGTGCGGGCGTGGCGCGCGTAGTCGGGCGAGACCACGCCGCCGACCGAGAAGAAGCCGATGCACAGGCCGATCGCGGTCAGCATGTCGATGCGGTGCTCGGGCGCCGGCCGGTACTGCGTGATCACGGCCCAGCTGTGGCTCTGGAAGGCCACCACCATCGCGTAGGCCAGCAGCGCCATCTTGCAGGGCACGCCGATGAAGTTGAGCCACTTGACGTGGCGGAAGCCGAACACGGCGGTCAGCATCATCAGCAGGCCCATCAGCAGCGAGGCGCCCGAGGCCGGCACCACCTGGGCGAAAGACATCTTCAGGATGCGCGCGAACGAGGCACCCGCCACCGCCGCCTGCACACCGAACCAGCCCAGCAGTGACAGGCCCAGCGCCAGCCCCAGCACCAGGTTCGCCCCGCTGCGGCCGAAGGCGCTGGAGGCCAGTTCCACCGTGTTGCGCCGCTGGTCGACGGCGGCCACGCTCTCCAGGCTCATGAAGCCCGCGACGACCGAGAAGCCGACCAGCCCGGCCAGCAGCACCTCGGTGAAGCTCAGGCCCGCGATCAGCGTGCTGCCGATGAACAGCGACGGCACGCTGACCATGCCGCCGAACCAGATCGTGGCCAGTCCCAGCCAGTCCAGGCTGTTCTCGGAATCCGCCTTCGACATCTCTCCCCTCCCCGTCGACCCTTGCTTGCTATTCCTGTGCTGCGATCGGCACTGCCACGTCGCTCACCAGCCCCTGCCGGATCGCCACGTTGACCGCCGCGCTGCGGTTGTCCACATTGAGCTTTCGGTAGATCTGCTTCAGGTGGAACTTGACCGTATCCGCCGAGATCCCGAGCGCCCGCGCGATCAGCTTGTTCGGCTGGCCGGCCACCAGCAGGCTCAGCACCTCCAGCTCCTTGGCACTGCAATGGGCGGCCCGCTGCGCACGGGAGCCATTGCCGAACTTCTGCAGCGCCGACTGCACCTGGGTGGACAGCGGCCCCGGCAGCCGCTGCACCACCGGCACCACCTGCTGGCCCAGCTCCATCAGGAAGCCGTGCAGGCTGTGTTCGAGGATCGGCGTCAGCGCCGATTCGGCATCGCCCTCGACCGCACCGTCGCCGGCCAGCCGCCGCTCCAGCACCAGGCTCATCAGCTTGACCCGCCAGGCCGGCAGCTGCAGGCCCAGCCCTTCGAGGAGCTTGGCCGCGCGGCGCAGCCTGGCGCGCCCCATCGACGAGCCCGCGGTCCCGCCGGCCAGCTGCAGCCGTGCCTGGGCCAGCGCCGCCGCCTCGAGGAAGCGCCAGTCCACCGGCGCCTCGCCCGCGAAGGCCGAAGCCATCGCCTTGTCCAGGCCGGTGCTGGCCAGTTCCTTGCGGGCCTGGGCCGCCATGCCGGACTGGGCCAGCAGGTCGATGCGCCAGACCCGGGCCATGCGCTCCAGCCGCGGCATGTTGCGCCGGCGGGCGAGCAGCGCGGTGTCGTCCAGCATGGCCAGCGCCTGCTTGACCCCGTCGTGCCGCACCGCGATGCGCCAGGCCACCTCGGCCATGATCGCGAACACGTCCAGCCAGCCGTCCACCTGCAGCAGCGATTCCTGCACCGACTGGATCAGCGGCTGCGCGTCCTGCCAGCGCCCTTCCCAGAACAGCTGCTGGGCCTTGAAGCAGCCCACCAGCGCCTTCAGCGAGGAGTCGGTGCCGAAGTTGGCATCGGCCAGCGCCACCGCCTCGTCCACCATCAGCCGGCCCTGCTCCAGGTGGCCCATCACGCTGAGCGCCTGGCTCTCGTGCAGCAGGCAGAAGTTCTCGCCCAGCGGGCTGCGCACCAGGCGCATGCGGGTGCGCGCGGCGCGGGCCGCCTCGATGGCCGAGGGCATCTCGCCCAGCGCCACCGCCGACACGGCGCTGACGCAAAGCAGCGTGGCCTGGCCCAGCGGGTCGTCCGGCAGGTACTGGTTGGCGGCGTCGCCGGTGCGCGGCCAGGCCTTGGAAACCTCCAGGTGGTCGAAGTAGCTGTGCACCAGCGCGTCGATGACGATGAGGTCGTGCTCCGCCGCAGCATCGGGCTCGCGCTGCAGGCCGGCGCGCGCCATGCGCAGCAGCTCGAAGGCCAGCAGCTCGTCCCCGTGCTTGGCATGCAGATAGGCCTGGATCAGCAGCAGCTGCGGCTCGCTGCGGCGGGTCACGTCGTCGAAATGCTCCAGCAGCCGGCGCGTGTACTGGATGCCCATGTGCAGCACCAGCTTCCAGCCGCCGGCCTTGGCGATGAAGGCCACGGCCAGCTTGACGTCGCCGGCGGCCAGCGCGTGGGTGACGGCCAGCGGCCAGTCCTCCTGCTCGGCCAGCCAGGGGGCGGCGGCGCGGTGGATCTCGCGGCCGCGCTGGCGGGCCAGGCGCGGGCGCAGGAAGTCGGCGAACAGCTGGTGGTAGCGGAACCAGCTGCGCGAGGCGTCCAGCGGCACCAGCAGCGAGTCGATGCCCGAGAGCCGCGCCAGGATGCCGGCGCTGTCCGTGCGGCCGCGGGCCACGTCGGCCAGCTCGGCGTTGAAGCGCTCGAACATCGAGGTCTCGACCAGGAACTGCTGGCAGTCGTCCGGCAGCTTGGCGATGACCTGCTCGGTCAGGTATTCGGCCACCTCGGTCACGCGGCCCGAGAAGGCCTGCAGTCCGTGGGTGGCTCCGGGCCCTTCGTGGACCCACAGCCGCGCGAGCTGGATCGCCACCGCCCATCCCTCGGTGCGGGCATGGATGATCGAGGCCTCGAAGGGGTCGATGCCGCTGCCCAGCACGGTGGTGGTCTCGCTGAGCGACAGCACCAGCTCGCCCGGATGGATCTCCTGCAGCTGGCCGCAGGCCTTCATCGTCGCCAGCGGCCAGTTGGGCCGCCAGCGGGTGGCCACCACCAGGCGCAGCCAGGGCGCGCCGCGCTCCACCAGCGCCCGCACGATGGCATCCACGGCGGGACTGCTGGCGCGGTGGAAGTCGTCCAGCATCAGCGTGACCCGGCGCTGGGCCCGCTGCAAGGCCTGCAGCAGCGCGGAGACGGTGCGCAGCGGGTCGCCGTCGCTGTTCTGCTCGTGGACGCGGCGGGCCAGCGGCCCGAGGTCGATGCCGGCGCGGTCGATGGCCAGCAGCAGGTAGGAGAGGAAGCCGGCCTCGTCGCGGTCGGCCTCGTCGAGCGTGAGCCAGGCGGTGGCGCCGCCGTCGTCATTGCGCTGCTGCAGTTGCGCGTGGAGTTGCGCCAGCAGCGTGGTCTTGCCGAAACCGGCCGGCGAGACGATCAGCGCCAGCGGCACGAGATGGCTCTGCAACAGCCGCCTGAGCAGAGCATCGCGCTGGACGCTGTCCAGCTTCACCTGGGGTGGGGTCAGCTTGCCGACCCACATCCAGGCGTTACGTTGCGAGGGTTTCTCAGGCATTCATCCGGCTCTCACGCTGCTGCTGCTGATGATGCCAGTCACGCCCCCAAGTGTTTGGGATTGCAATGACCAAACACCTACCCAAACGGGTAGATTAACCGCGCCCCGCCACCGGCCTCCCCAGAGAAAGCCCGGGGTGCCCCGAGGCCATTGCACATCGCGGGAGTGGATACCCGGCCGCCCTGCCCGCCGGCGCCGGCGCAACCCGTTGCAGTGGGTTGACAAGGCGGCGTCGTGCTCCATCCAGGTAGGGCGGCGCGGGGGCCGCACCCGCCCATCAAATCGTTTGCCACGCTCCGGCGCCGCCTCTACTTTTCGGGGCCATGGCGCCCCTGGACCGCTTCCCGGGGCGCCGACGTAAGACCTGACCCCAGCGAGGAGACCATGAGTGCAGTTGTCTTCGAGCGTGCAGCACACCCGGTGCTGCTGCGCCAACACCCGGCCACCCGGCTGCGCTGGCCCGCCCGGCGCGGCCCCTACCAGGACAACGGCGCCAGCCCCTGGTACTCGACGGTGCGCATCGGCAGTGGGGCCGGCGCCCGCGAGCTCAAGCTCAACATCGACACCGGCGCGCGCTTCAGCTGGGTGATGCTGGCCGAATGCGAGAGCGAGGCCTGCATGATGCCGGCGCGCCGGCTGTTCGAGCCGGCCGCCAGCCCCAGCTACCGCGGCCAGGGTGGCGAGCCGCTGCGCATCGACTTCGGCCACTGGGGCGAGATGCGCGCCCGGCCCGGCAGCGAGCTGCTGGCCCTGCCGGACGACTCGGCCGCGCTGCGCCTGCGCCTGCACGGCGCCATCCGCTGCGACGGCGAGCAGTTCTGCGAGCTGAACTGGGACGGCGGCCTGGGCATCCCCAACGGCCTGTCACCCGACCCGCATGCCACCCACCTGGTCGAAGCGCTGCTGAATGCCGGCCTGCTGGCGCCGGAAGACGCGTTCGTCTCCTTCCTGATGGACCCGGCCAGCGGCACCGGCACCGTCGAGATCGGGCGTTATGACAGCGCGGCGGTGGACCCGTCCAGCGCGGTGGAGCTGCCCTTCTCGCCCTACGTCGACGGGCTGGACTACATCTGGACCACGCCGCTGCGCAGCTGGCGGGTGGGCGCGGTGGAGGTGGCGCGCGACGTGCTCTTCTGCCACGACACCGGCGCCTCCCACTTCAAGGGCGACCCGCTGCTGCTGGCCGAGGCGCTGCGCCAGGTGGGCCTGCAGCATGAACGCGACGGGCAGCCGCCCGCGCTGTCGCTCTCGGTCGGGCGGCACCGCGCCAGCGGCCGGCCGGCCACGCTGGTGCTGGAGCCCGGGCAGTACCTGGGCGAGATCGAGGCCGGCCACGGCCAGGGCCAGGCCACCGCCAACCTGCAGCCGCTGGCCGGCTACGACGGGCTGGTGCTGGCCGGCTCGGTGCTGCTGGACCATGTCTGCACCGTCTACCGCTTCGAGGTGAGCGGCAGCCCCGGGCGCTACCGCGTGTCGCCCGGGACGACGCTGATGTTCAACAAGCGCGGCGGGCCGAAGGTGATCCGATGACAAGCAAGATCATGTACCTCAACTGCGTGGGCGTGCCGGCCTACGACCAGACCTTCGCCGCGGTCGCCGCGGCCTACCGGGCGCGGGGCGTGGACGTGACCGTCGCCTCGCTGGACCCGCAGGTCGGCGCGATGGACCACCTGGAATACCGTGTCTACGAGACGCTCGTGGCCCGCGACGTGATGCTGGCCGCCCGCCAGGCCGCCCGCGAGGGTTACGACGCGCTGGCCCTGGGCTGCTTCTACGACCCGGCGCTGGACGAGGCCCGCCAGGCCGCCCGCGGCATGCCGGTGATCGGCCCCTGCCAGGCCGCCATCGAGACGGCGCTGCGCCTGGCCAACCGCTATTCGGTCATCATCGGCCGGCGCACATGGCAGGAGCAGATGCACCGGACGATCCGGCGCTACGGCTTCGACGGGCAGCTGGCCTCGTTCCGCTCGCTGGGCCTGGGGGTGACCGAGATGGTGGCGCGACGGGAGGAGACCGAGCGCCGCATCGTCGAGCAGGCCCGCCGCGCCGTGGACGAGGACCAGGCCGAGGCCATCGTGCTCGGCTGCACGCTGGAGGTGGGCTTCTACCAGACGGTGCAGGACATCGTCGGCGTGCCCGTCATCGACCCGGCCATCGCCGCGCTGAAGTGCGCGGAGCATGCCGCCGAGCTGCGCCGGCTGTGCCACTGGCAGACCTCGCAGCGCTGGAGCCTGCAGCCGCCGCCCGACGACGAACTGAAGCGTTTCGGCCTGCTGCAGGCCCCCTACCGCTTCGGCGCCCGCATCGAGGTGCCGCCCGGTTGACCTGACCCCGTGTTCCCCCGTCCCCCTGAAGCAGCCGCCGGGCCCGGCCCGGTGAGCGCCTGACCCTGCCTGTTCGGAAAGCGAGGACCCATGCAATCCGCCCTGATCCCCAGCGACATCAGCCACGCCCTGCTGCGCCGCTCGATCGGCCTGCCCGTCGGCGGCCGCCGCCGCCGCGAGCCCGCGCACGCGCCCGACGCCCATGCCGTGGCCCACCTGCGCGGCATCTACGAGCGCTTCCGCGGCCGGGCGGCCCAGGTGCCCAACGCGCCGCGCAACCTGCCCTTCTACCTGGCGCTGCGCGAGCGCTACCCCGACATCGGCTGGGACGCGGACCCCGGGCAGGTGCAGCTGCCGCAGTTCGCCGGCGGCTGGCCCTCGCTGGCCGCCCTGCTGCTGCAGGACCTGCCGGCCCACCAACTGCGCCTGGGGCCGCAACTGCCGCCCGAGCTCGCCGCCCTGCCCGGCGGCATGCTGGAGGAACTGGAGGAGCTGTTCGGCCAGGCGCGGGTCGTGCCGCGGCGCGGCGAGGCGCTGCGCGACTTCGCCCTCGTGCTGGCCCGCGGCCTGGCCGGCGAGCCGGTGGACCTGCTCTGCCCGGTCTGCCCCGACTACGCCCACGAGGCCGGCCCGGCGCCGGGATCACCGCGCCGCTACACCTTCCGCGGCATCGGTAGCGCACCGGGCCTGGTGGCCGAGCGGCTGCTGCAGGACCTGCCCCGCCTGGTCGACTTCTTCCGCCGCCACGGCGTGCGGGCCAGGGTCGTGATCGGGCAGGCGGACTTCGAGGTGCTGTCCGCCGCCACGCTGGCCCAGGTG
>NZ_LYVQ01000265.1 GCF_001984095.1 Pelomonas sp. KK5 | reverse complement strand
GCCCTGTTGTCGGCGCCGCATCGGCGGCTTGTTGGAGGTGGCGGGTGCGGCGGCGGGCGGCAGGGAGTCGTGGGACATGGTGATCTTCGAATTCTTTGCGCGAACGGAATCACAGGCTGCAAACTAGGCAGCCGCCATTGAACCATCGGACCATGCCGCCGATGCCGGATGCCGGTAAAGAAAACTTAAGTCACGCGCGCCGGAATCTCATCGACGCATAACTGCCAGACATGGCGGCGACCGGGCCGTGCCGGACGTCACGGGCAAGCCTTGTGCCGCTGCCCGCGTACCAGGAACAGGGGGATGGCCGGGACCGCTTGCGGCCCAATACTGCGCACGCCCGACTGGGGCTGGTCTTCAAGGAGTCAGAACATCATGGGACTGCTGGATTCACTCGCAAACAGCGCGTTGAGCGCATTGGCTGGCCAGGGCGGAACGGCGCCGGGCGCTGCACCCTCCGACGAGGTCGCCGCTGCGGCCGCCCACCCGCAGATGATGGACGTGCTGGGCGGCCTGCTCGGCGGCGGCCAGGGCGGCTCCAGCGGCCTGGGCGGCCTGCTGGCGATGGCGCAGCAGGCGGGCCTGGGCGAGATCGTCGCCTCATGGATCGGCACCGGGAAGAACCTGCCGATCTCGGCCGACCAGATCGGCAGCCTGCTGGGCAACGGCCAGATCCAGGACATCGCGCAGCGGCTGGGCCTGCCGCCCGAACTGGCCTCGCAGGCGCTGAGCCATCTGCTGCCGCATGCCGTGGACCACCTGACGCCGGATGGGCAGGTGCCATCGAACGACATGCTGGAGCAGGGCCTGTCGCTGCTCAGGAGCATGTCGGCAGGCCGCTGAACGCATGAACGCAACAAGGCCCGGCTGAAGCAACAAGGCCCGCCATGCCGGCGGGCCTTGTTGCTTGTTTTCAGTCGACCTGCCCGTAGGCCGCCTTGCGGCGCGCGGTGTAGTGCCACCAGGGCGCGGCCGCGGCGCCGTTCATGAAGTCGACCGCGGCCATGAAGGTGTCCAGCACGCAGGGATCCTGCCTCTGGCCACTGAGCTTGCAGAGCTGCCGGTAGAGCGTCAGCGGATCGCGGCCGCGCAGGTCGGTGGGGCGCGCGAGGCCCATCTGCCGCAGATCCTCGGCCATGGCCGGGCCGATGTTCGGGATCTGCTGCAGCTCCGTGCACTGCTCGTGCGAGGCGGCCTTCTTCATCGCCGCGGGACGCTCAGGAGAACATCTGCCCGCGGATCAGGCCCACGGCCAGGCCTTCCAGCGCGAAGCTCTCGTCGCCCTCGGCCACCAGGATGGGCTCGAAGTCGGGGTTCTCGGGCAGCAGCTCGATGCCGCCACCGCCGCGCTTGCGCTGGTAGCGCTTGACGGTGACCTCGTCGCCGATGCGGGCCACGACGACCTGGCCGTTGCGTGCCTCGCTGGCCCTGGCGACGGCGAGCAGGTCGCCGTCCATGATGCCGATGTCCTTCATGCTCATGCCCTTGACCTTGAGCAGGAAGTCGGGCCGCTTGGCGAACATGCCGGCCTCGACGGTGTAGGTCTGCTCGATGTGCTCCTCGGCCAGGATCGGCGCGCCGGCGGCCACGCGGCCGACCAGCGGCAGCGTCAGCTGCGCGAGGCTGGCGATGGGCAGCGCGAACTGCCGCGCCGCTTCGCGCGCCGTCTCGCGAGCGCGGTTGACCGCGCGCAATGTGTCAGACTTCAGCCGGATGCCTCGGGAGGTGCCGCCGACCAGTTCGATCACTCCCTTGCGCGCCAGGGCCTGCAGGTGTTCCTCGGCCGCGTTGGCGGAGCGGAACCCCAGCTCGGCGGCGATCTCGGCGCGGGTGGGCGGGGCGCCGGTCTTCTCGATGGCGTCGCGCACCAGATCCAGGATCTGCTGTTGGCGGGCGGTCAGTTTCGGGCTGCTGTCTTCCATGGGTGGCTGGCCTTTCATCCAGTGCCTGTATTTTTATCCAGTTTTAGCCAATTGCACAAGCAACATATGACGTCTGACCTGATCGCCGACCTCGTCGTGATCCTTGGAACCGGTGGCACCATCGCCGGCACCGCCACCGACGCCTCCGACAACGTCGGCTACACCGCCGCGCAACTGGGCGTGGCGCAGCTGGTCAGTGCAGTTCCGTCGTTAGCGGCCCGCCGGCTGGAGACCGAGCAGGTGGCCCAGCTCGACAGCAAGGACATGGACTTCGCCACCTGGCAGCTGCTTGCGGCGGCGGTGGCGCGGCACCTCGCCCGGCCCGAGGTGTCAGGTCTTGTCATCACCCACGGCACCGACACGCTGGAGGAGACCGCCTGGTTCCTGCAGCGGGTGCTGGCGCCGGCCAAGCCGGTGGTGATCACCGCTGCGATGCGGCCGGCCACGGCGCTGCAGAAGGACGGGCCGCAGAACCTGCTCGATGCGGTGGCCGTCGCGCTGGACCCGGGTGCCAGCGGCGTGCTCGTGGCCTTCGGCGGCTCGGTGCATTCGGCCGGGCAGGTGCGCAAGGTGCACAGCTACCGGGTGGACGCCTTCGCGTCGGCGGACGGCGCGCGGCTCGCGGCCGTCGAGGAAGGGCAGGTGCGCTGGCTCGCACGCCTGTCTCCGGCGGAGCCGCCGCTGGGCCTGCCGGCCATCGCCCGGCCGGCGGCGCAATGGCCGCGCGTGCAGATCCTGCTGAACCATGTGGGCGCCGATGGCGGCATCGTGCGCGCGCTGCTGGCCCAGGGCGTGGACGGCCTGGTCGTCGCCGGCACCGGCAACGGCACGCTGTCGAACGCGCTCGAAGCCGCGCTGCGCGAGGCGCAGGCGCAGGGCGTGCGGGTCGTGCGCAGCACGCGCTGCGATGCGGGGCCGGTCACCTCGTCGGCGGATGCGCTGCCCAGCGCCGGCGCCTCGGGGCCGGTCAAGGCGCGGATCGATCTGCTGCTCGCCCTGCTCGACGAAAGCTGAGCCCATGAAGGCGCCCTTGCACGACCTGCGCGTCATCGAGTTCGAGGGCCTCGGCCCGGGCCCCCTGTGCGGCCGCATGCTGGCCGACATGGGCGCGCAGGTCACGGTGATCGTGCGCCCCGGCAGCGGCGGCGTGGCCGAGAAGCTCGGCGGCGCCGAGCAGCCGCTGCGCCGCGGCAAGCAGGTGCAGGTGCTGGACCTGAAGAAGCCCGAGGACCGCGCCGCCGCGCTGGCGCTGGTGGCGCAGGCCGATGCGCTGATCGAAGGCAATCGCCCGGGCGTGATGGAGCGCCTGGGCCTGGGCCCGGCGGCCTGCGGCGCCGTCAACCCGCGCATCGTCTACGGCCGCATGACCGGCTGGGGCCAGCAGGGGCCGCTCGCGCAGGCGGCGGGCCACGATCTCAACTACGTGGCGCTGACGGGGCTGCTGTCGCTGTCGGCCCGTCCCGGCGAGCGACCGATCGTGCCGCCCACGGTGCTGGGCGATGCCGGTGGTGCGCTGGGCCTGGCCTTCGGCATCGTCTGCGCGATCCTGGAGGCGCGGCAGAGCGGGCAGGGGCGGGTGGTCGATGGCGCGATCGTCGACATCGTCGCCATGCTGGGCGGCATCGCCCAATGGGTGCGGGCCAGCGGCCAGCTCGGCGGGCCGGAGCCCAGCCCCTTCCACGATTCGCCGTTCTACGAGGTCTATGGCTGCAGCGATGGCGGCTTCATCACCATCGGCCCGCTGGAGCCGCAGTTCTATGCGCTGCTGCTGCAGAAGCTGGGGCTCGCCGATGTGGATCCGGCTGCCCAGTACCACAAGGCCGGATGGCCGGCCTTGAAGGAGCGCCTCACGGCGCTGTTCGCCAGCCAGCCGCGCGCCCACTGGTGCGCGCTGCTGGAAGGCACGGACGTCTGCTTCGCGCCGGTGCTCGGCATGGCCGAGGCCGCGCAGCATCCGCACATGGCCGCACGCGGCGTCTATGTGACGGATGCCGGTGGCGCCGTGCTCCCGCAGGCGGCGCCGCGCTTCCTTCCGCTGGGCTGAACGAGCCTCAGAGGATGTTCAGCGTCACCTCGATATTGCCGCGCGTGGCGTTCGAGTAGGGGCAGACTTGGTGGGCGGCGGCGACGAGCTGTTCGGCCGTGGCGCGCTCCATGCCGGGCAGGCTGATGTTCAGCGTGGCCTGGATGCCGAAGCCGTTGGGGATCGGGCCGATGCCCACGTCCGCGGCGATCGACACGTCCGCCGGCACGGCGATCTTCAGCTTGCCGCCCACGGCCTTCATCGCGCCGATGAAGCAGGCCGAGTAACCCGCGGCGAACAACTGCTCGGGGTTGGTGCCGGCGCCGCCGGGGCCGCCCATTTCCTTGGGCACGGTCAGCTTGACTTCGAGGTTGCCGTCGCTGGACTTGGAGCTGCCGTCACGGCCGCCGGTAGAGGTGGCGTGGGCGGTGTAGAGGACTTTTTCGAGAGCAGCCATGGTGATTCTCCTGTGAGTAGGTTCAGGCGGGTTGATCGGCGCCCTGCAGCTGCGATCGCAGCTGCTGCAGGCGCCGGGTGAGGGAAAGCATTTCGTCAACCGGGCAGGCGCTGGCGCAGGCGATGGCAGGCGGGATGCCTGCGGCCTTCTTCTTCAGCGTACGGCCGGCGGGTGTCAGGTGGATGTCCACGCGGCGCTCGTCGTCGGCGCTGCGCTTGCGGGCGATCAGGCCCGCCGTCTCCATGCGCTTGAGCAGCGGCGTCAGCGTGCCCGAGTCCAGCGAGAGGCGCTGGCCCAGCGAGGACACCGACACGCCGTCCTGCTCCCACAGCACCAGCATCGCCAGGTACTGCGGATAGGTCAGGCCCAGCGGCTCCAGCAAGGGCTTGTACAGCTTGGTCATTGCCAGCGAAGTGGAGTACAAGGCGAAACATAACTGGACATCCAGACGGAGCCAGTCTTCGTTCGCTGTCTTGGCGGCTGTCCTGTTGGCGTGCGGCATGGACGTAAATGTAGAGCGCAATTCAATTGTACACAATCTAAATGGTTATTCTGGGGGACCGATGACATTGATCGCGACGATCCTGGTGGCGCTGGTGGCCGCCCTGCACCTGTACTTCCTGGTGCTGGAGATGTTCCTGTGGACCAAGCCGCAGGGGCTGAAGACCTTCAGGCTCGACCCGGCCTTCGCCGAGGCCAGCAAGACGCTGGCGGCGAATCAGGGGCTGTACAACGGATTCCTGGCCGCGGGCCTGGTGTGGGGGCTGTGCCGGGGCGACGTGCCGGCGCAGCTCTTCTTCCTCGGCTGCGTGGTGGTCGCGGGCGTCTACGGCGCGGCGACGGTGGGCCGCAAGATCCTGTTCGTGCAGGCGCTGCCGGCGGCGCTGGCGATCGCCGCCGTGCTGATGGCCTGACTCGAAATCAGGCGGAGGCCTGCATCGCCTCCACCTGCTCGCTCAGTTCCAGCCAGCGCATCTCGGCTGCTTCCAGTTCGTCGTGGATGGCCTTGAGGCGTTTGCCCACCTCGACGATGCGCGCCGGGGCCGCCTGGCCTGAGGCCAGTTCGGCCTCCAGCGCCGTGCGCTCGTCGGCGAGCTTGTTGAGCTTGCCGTCGATCGTCTCCATCTCCCGGCGCATCGGCTTCGTCTGCTCGGCCAGGCGCATGCGGGCCTGGCCGGCGGCCTTGCGGTCTTCACGGGGCACGATCGGCGCGGGGGGCGGCGGCGCTTCGACAACGGCCACGGGCGCTGGCGCGGCGGCAGCCTTCTTCGCTGCTTCCTTGGCGGCCTTGGCGGCTTCCTTCGACTGCTCCAGCAGCCACTTCTGGTAGTCGTCCAGGTCGCCGTCGAACGGGCCGACCTTGCCGGCCGTCACCAGCCAGAACTCGTCGCAGACCTCGCGCAGCAGCGCGCGGTCGTGGCTCACCAGCATCACCGTGCCCTCGAACTCGTTCAGCGCCATCGAGAGCGCCTCGCGGGTCTGCAGGTCCAGGTGGTTGGTCGGCTCGTCCAGCAGCAGCAGGTTGGGGCGCTGCCAGACCAGCATCGCCAGCACCAGCCGCGCCTTCTCGCCGCCGGAAAGGCTGCCCACCGCCTGGTTCACCATGTCGCCGACGAAGCGGAACTGGCCCAGGAAGTCGCGCAGCTCCTGCTCGCGCGCGCCGGGGCTGACCTCCTTGGCGAGCCGCACCATGTGCATCAGCGGGCCTTCGTCGGGCCGCAGCACGTCCATCTCCTGCTGGGCGAAGTAGCCGATCGACAGGCCCTTGCCCTCGGTGATCTTGCCGGCCATCGCGCGCTGCATGCGGGCCACCGTCTTCACCACCGTGGACTTGCCCTGGCCGTTGGCGCCCAGGATGCCGATGCGCTGGCCGGCCAGCACCGAGCGGTCGATGCCGCGCACGATGATGTTCTCGACGCCGTCAACCTCGTACCCGCACGCCACTTCGTCGAACATCAGCATCGGGTTGGGCAGCGACACCGGCTCACGGAACTCGAAGCTGAAGTCCGAGGCCGTCAGCACCGGCGCCAGCTTCTCCATCCGCTCCAGCGCCTTCACCCGGCTCTGCGCCTGCTTGGCCTTGCTGGCCTTGGCCTTGAAGCGGTCGATGAACTTCTGCAGGTGGGCCATGCGGTCCTGCTGCTTCTCGAAGGCGGCCTGCTGCAGCACCAGGCGCTCGGCGCGCATCGCCTCGAAGGCGGTGTAGTTGCCGCCGTAGCGCATCAGCTTGGACTCGTCCAGGTGCAGCGTGACCTTGGTGATCGCGTCGAGGAATTCGCGGTCGTGGCTGATGATGATCAGCGTGCCGTCATAGCGCTGCAGCCAGGCTTCCAGCCAGACGAGGGCGTCGAGGTCCAGGTGGTTCGTAGGCTCGTCCAGCAGCATCAGGTCGGCCGGACACATCAGCGCGCGGGCCAGTTGCAGGCGCATGCGCCAGCCGCCGGAGAAGCTGTTCACCGGGGCGTCCACCTGCGCGCCCTTGAAGCCCAGGCCCATCAGCAGCGCTTGCGCACGAGGGCGGGCGTCGAAGGCGCCGGCGTCCATCAGCAGGCCGTGGGCATCGGCCATCGCGTGGCCGTCCTCGGCGGCCTCGGCGTCGGCCAGGGCCTTCTGCGCGGCCATCAGCCGGGTGTCGCCTTCGAGCACGAAGTCGGTGGCCGGCATGTCGGTCTCGGGCATGTTCTGCGCGACCTCGCCGACAGCCCACTGGCGCGGGATCTCGACGTCGCCCTTGTCGCTCTGCAGCCGGTCGGTCAGCAGGGCGAACAGGCTCGACTTGCCGGCGCCGTTGCGGCCCACGAGGCCGACCTTCTCGCCGGGTTGCAGCGTGACGCTGGCGTCGTCGAGGACGACCTTGGTGCCGCGGCGCAGCGTGATGTTTCTTAAGGTGATCAAAGCAGGGACTCTTTCGTGACCAGCAGAACCTGGTCTTCTCCGGCCGATGTTTCCATCCAGGCCACTTCCAGTTGGGGGAACGCCGCCTCGAAGAACGCGCGCTCGTTGCCGATTTCCAGTACCAGCACGCCGCCGTCGTTCAGGTGCGCCGGCGCCTGCGCCAGCAGCGTGCGCACGAAGTCCATGCCGTCCGCGCCGCCGGCCAGGGCCAGCTCCGGCTCGGCGCGGTACTCGGCGGGCAGCGCGGCCATCGAGCCGCTGTTGACGTAGGGCGGGTTGCACAGGATCAGGTCATAACGGCGATCCTCGGCGGCGCCGAGTCCGTCGCCCTGCAGCAGCGTGATGCGGTCGGCCAGCTGATGGCGGTCGACGTTGATGCGGGCCACTTGCAGCGCCTCGGGGCTCAGGTCGATGGCGTCGACCGACACCTCCGGCCAGGCCATCGCCGCCAGCACGGCCAGCGAGCCGTTGCCGGTGCAGAGGTCCAGCACCTTCGTCGTCTGGTCGGACAGCCAGGCGTCGATGCTGGCGTCGGCGATCAGCTCGGCGATGAAGCTGCGCGGCACGATGGCCCGCTCGTCCACGTAGAAGGGCACGCCCTGCAGCCAGGCCTCCTGCGTCAGGTAGGCGGCGGGCTTGCGGGTGGCGATGCGCTCGCCCACCAGCGCCTCGACGGCGGCGAGCTGGTCCGGGGTCAGGTCTTGCGACTCGTGCTCGTCGAGGCTGTCCAGCGGCAGGCCGAGCTTCCAGAGCGCCAGCCAGGCGGCCTCGTCGAAGGCGTTGGTCGTTCCGTGCCCAAACGAAACGCCCGCTTCATCTAAGCGGGCGGCCTGGGCTTCAATGCAGTTCAGCAGGTTCATGGCGGGGAGAGGTGGTC
>NZ_LYVQ01000264.1 GCF_001984095.1 Pelomonas sp. KK5 | reverse complement strand
GGTATGGACGTCGATCGCGGCCAGCCAGCGCTCGCGCAAGACCTGACCCTCGGGGCCGGCGAACAACGGCGATTCAGGCCCGCCGATCAGCTGCCAGACCAGCGACCAGTTCAGCAGCCGCAACGCGTATTCCAGCGAGCTGGTCCAGTTGGGCCCCTGCCCGAACGGGCACTGGTCCAGCCAGGAGCGCAGCTGTCGGCCGAGCGCCTGAAGGTGCTCCTCGTCGCGCGTCAGCGCCCAGGCCTGGGCCAGCACCACCCAGTGCAGGTGGCGGTTGAGCTCCCAGACGTACTTGATGTCGCCCACCTGGTCCGGGTCGGTCAGGTCGATGCTGCGCGCCGGCAGCGGAGGGCAGCGCACGCCCAGGCGCGGGCAGCGGTTCCAGTCGGGCGCCGGGCCCACCTCGAAGCGCCGCTGCGCGAACAAGCGCACCGAACCGGCCGCGATCAGCCGGGCCTCGTCCACGTACGCCGCGGCATCGATGCCGGCCGGCACCCGCAGCCACTGCGCGCCGGCCAGGACCGCTTCCGGCTTGCGCCCGACGATCAACTCGCCGCCCAGACGCCTGCGCAACTGGCCGGCCACGGCCACGCGGCCCCGGTGGGCCACTTCTGCCGGCGACATGCAGCGCAGGCGGTTCAGCAGCCAGCGCCAGCGCGACTGACCTTCAAGCGCTCCCACGTCCTCGTCCCTCGTCTTCTCAATGCTCTTGGACAAATTTTGCACGATAGGAATTATCCCGCCGCCTGGTTCAGCGTTCGTGACGGGATCGGCTCGCCCGGATCGCGCGGCGGCCGCAGGAAGCCCCGCAGCGATGCGACGAACAGCACATGGGCCGAGACCAGCGACCACCAGGCCGCGCCGGGCGAGCGCCGCCGCAGCGCCTGCAGCAGCAGCCAGGCCAGCAACGGCGCGGCGTACCAGTGCCAGCCGCCCGCCAGCGCCAACAGCAGGCCCAGTCCATGCAGGCCTGGCGCGATGCCGAGATGCCACATCCGCCTCAGCGCCAGGGGCCACCAGGGCCGCCCCAGCGCCGCGCGCAGCATGACGCCGGCCGCCGCGGCCCGGCCATTGCGCCACAGCCGCAACAGCATCGCGCCGTTGCCCTCGGCATGGCCCTCGTGGCGCACCGCCAGGTCGGGAAGGCGCAGCAGGCGCCAGCCGGAAGCGCGCAGGCGCACGCCGAGATCAGCCTCCTCGCAGGCCTGCAACCAGCGGTTGGCCAGGTAGCCGACCTGCTCGATGGCGGCACGCCGGTACAGGCCGCCTCCGCCGAGTTCGTCGACCTCGTGCTCACTGACCTGCATCCCAGCGATACGGGCTCGCGCGTGGTCCGTCTCGGTGCGCACGACCTCGTCGACAAGCCTGCCGCCCACACCGGCCAGCCCCGCGTCCCGCTCCAGCCGCTCCAGCGCCAGGCGAAGGAAACCCGGCGCCATCTGCATGTCGCCATCCAGGACATAGACGAACTCGCCGCCCGCCTGCTGGTAGGCCAGTTGCACGGCAGCGCCGCAGCTGCGGTCCGGCTGCTGCGCGAACTGCACGACCCGCACCGGATAGCGGCTGGCGACCTCGACGGTGCTGTCGGTCGAGCAGGAATCGACCAGCACGACCTCGGCATCGAGCCCCTCGACGGCGACCAGCACCGACTCCAGGCAGGCCGCGATCCGACCCTCCTCGTTGAGCGCCTTGATCAGCACGCTCAGACGGCGCTGCGGCTGCGGCATGACTCAGGCGCCCAGTTCGCGGCGCAGGCGCCGAATGCGGCGCTCGTAGCGCAGGCGGAAGATCAGGCTCGCCAGCGGATGCCGCTGGGCGCGGGCCATGCGGACCTTCAGCTCCTCCGCGCGCGCGGCCAGCACATTGGCAGTGGAGACGCTGCCCGCATGCTCGCGGAACACCGTCAGCGAACGGCGCAGCTCCACCGGCTCGGCCTGCGGCAGCAGGCGCAGCCACAGATCGATGTCCATCGCATAGCGAAGACCCTCGTCGAACATGCCACAGCGCTGGAACAGCTCGTGGCGGATGAACACAGCGGGGTGGGGAATGGTGGCAGCGCCGCTGAAGTAGTTGAAGGCGGTCAGTGTGCGATCGGCCAGTTTGCCTGGCATGCGCTGCCCGTCGACCAGGCGGTCGATGCCGCCCACCAGCCATGGCCGCCCGCTGCTCGACAACGCCGACGCGACATCGCGCAGCACCTGCCCGTCGCAGTAGTAGTCGTCGGAATGCAGATGTGCGATCACATTGCCGCTCGCGGCCTTGATCCCCTCGTTCATCGCGCGGCTGATGCCACCGCCGACGTCACGCAGCACGACGGCACGCGGCGCCATCCGCTCGATCATCGCGAGCGTCCCGTCCTTGGAGCCGCCGTCCACGAAGATGTGCTCGACCTCGGCCTCCTGCTGCGCATTGACGGAAGCGATGGTCTCGGCCAGCGTCGCTTCGCTGTTCCAGGTGCAGGTGATGATGGAGAACTTCATGATCCGGTGTTGCGGGCAAGTTCGTAGACAGCCAGGAGCTTCGGCAACATCGACCGAACGTCGGCCGTGCTGCCCGCCTGGGCCGAGGGCTTGCGCGGGGCCTCGCCCAGCGCATGGCGGGTGAGCATGACCAGTTCGTCCATCGTGTCGGCGAGCTGCAGTTGCCCGGGGCGGCCGGCGTAGCGTTGGAGTTCCGGCGTGCCGCCGCGATTCAGCGCCACACAGGGACGGTCGAGCGCGAGTGCCTCGAGGATAGTGGTGCCACAGGGCTCCTGCCAGACGGATGGGACAACGCAGACATGGGCTTCTGCCGCGAGTTGCACCGACCTCTCGTACGGCACCCAGCCGAGGAAGGTCGCCCTCCCCTCGTACTCGGACTGCAGCTCCTGACGCAGCGGCCCATCGCCCGCGATGCAGAGGTCCGCGCCCGCCAAAGGCGGCTGCTGGAACCAGGCCTGCAGGAACTGGCGAAACCCCTTGGCGTCATCGAGCCTGCCAGCGAGCAGGACACGCCCCGGGCGCACCGCGTCGACACGTCGCGCCACTGCTTCAAGCCGCCCGAGATCGATGAAGTTGTGCAGCACATGCGTACGCCCCAGCTGCGCCGCTGGCACCGCCTTCTCGAACTGCCGGCGCAGGAAATCCGAGACGAAGATCGTGTGGCGGCTTGCGAAATTGCGGGCCACGTCGCCGCGGAACTGCTTCACGGCCGCGACCGACACCGCCGCCTGCAGCGCATTCGGATGCGGCGTGGCGCAGCTCGCGCAGGCCCGCGCATCGCGGTCACCGCACACGTCGCCATGCTTGAAGCGCAGGTGCACCAGGCACTCGCTGCCCTGGTCGTGCCGGGTCTGCACCAGCGGCAGCGCGGCCGGCAGGCCCAGGCCCATCAGCGGCAGGTGGCCGTGGTAGTGGACGACGTCGAAGCCCGGCGCATGCGCCGCGATCGCGCGCTCGATGCGGCCCGCCAGCGCGCGGCGCTTGTACGGCATCCAGACGCCCAGTTGCGATTCCTTCCAGCCGTTGCGGTCCATGCGGAAGCCGGCGATGAAACGGCCGGCAAAGCCGATCTCGGCGGCATTGGCCTCGTAGTCCACATCGCTGCGGCCCATCAGCACGACCTCGTGCCCGGCCTCGATCAGGCGGTTGGACAGCGTGACGACGTGCTTGCCCAGGCCGCCGACCTGGCGGGCCGGGATGTCCTCGGTGACCATCAGGATGCGCATCGCGGCCGATCAGGAGGCTCGCGCCATCAGCCGGCGCGCCCGGGCCTGCAGCGCGGCGCGATCATCCGGCAGCAGGACCCAGCGCAGGCCAGCCGCCAGCAGCAGCGCCGACGCACCGGCACCGGCCGCCAGCAGGGCAATCAGCGACAGCGGCTCCATCCGCGCGACCAGCCAGGCCAGCAGGCCTGCGCCCAGCAGCAGCGGCAGCATCGGCACATAAGAGCGGCGCCACAGCTCGCCCGCCTCGCAGGGAATGCTTCGGCCGTGCACGTAGAGCACGAAGGCGGCCGTCATCAGCAGGGCCGATGCGACATGGCCCGCCGCGGCGCCATTGATACCCCAGGCGATCACGCCGACATAGACCGTCAGCAGGCCGATCAGCGCCCGCACCAGCGCAAAGCTGCCGCTGATGCGCGGATGGCCCAGGCCGTCGTTCACCAGCGAGGGGATGTTGGTCAGTGAGTCGATGAACTGCGCCAGCGCCATCAGTTGCAGGATCAGCGCGCCGTTGCGGCCGAAGTCGCCGCCCATCCAGTGCGCCAGCAGCGGCTGCGCGAAGCCGGCGATCAGCAGCAGCGCGCCGGCGTTGGCGAAGTTCACATAACGTGTCATCCGCAGGTACAGCGTTCGCAGGGCCACGTGGTTGCCGCTGGCCGCCATCGCGCTGGCCGCAGGGAACATCACGGCCGACACGCGGTAGAGCATGCCCAGCACGCGATTGCCCAGCGTGGACGCGATCGAGTAGTAGGCCAGCGGCGTGAGGCCGACGAAGGCGCCGATGATCAGCTTGTCCGCATGCACGTAGCTCAGCGAGGCCACGCGGCTCAGGAAGGAATAGGCACTGAAGCTGGACACGCCCACCACCACCGCACGCTCGGGTCGCCTAAGCCGCAGCGTCGGGAGCAGCCGGCGGATCGACAGCAGCAAGAGCAGGCAGTTGAGCGCACTCAGCACCACGCGCACGAGGATCAGCTCGCGCAGCCCGTACCCCGCGGCGATCACCGCCACGCCGCTGAGCGGCACCAGGATGCCGAACAGCGCCTCGAAGCGGGCGGACACGTCGTAGCGCAGCAGCGCCTGCGGCACGCTCTGCAGATAGGCCTGCAACTGGCCGAAGAGGAAGCCGAAGGCGGCAATGTGCAGCGTCTGCACCGCCAGCGGCTGCATGGCCGCGGGCACCTTGAACAATTCGGCCGAGAGGGGCTGGGCCAGCAGATAGATCGGCAGCGCGCCGGCCAGGCCGATCAGCAGGTAGACCGCCGCGCCGAAGCTGAACACCGAGGAGACCTGGTCCTGCTCGCCCAGCGCGTGGTGATGGGCAATGTGCTTGACAGAGCCTGCGGTGACGTTGATGTCGATCAGCGCAAAGTACCCGATGATGGACGTGACCAGCGTCATCAGGCCGTAGGCCTCGCTGCCCAGGCCGTGGACGACGTACGGGATGGTCAGCAGTCCGACCAGGGCCGGCAGCACGCCGGCGAGCAGGTTGCTGGCCGCGTTGCGGCCGATGCTCCTGGACATGGCGTCGGCCGGGCCGCTCAGGCCCCGACGGCCGGATTCGTCCGACGCACCAGCGGATGCAGCTTCGGCGCAGGCCTGGCCGTGACCTGATGGCGCTGCGCAGCGACATAGGGCAAGGCAAAGCACAGGCCCCAGATCAACATGGTGCGGACCTGCGGGATCGGCGTACCCGCGGTCATGTCCGGCATCAGGAACAGGATGCCGGCCACACCGGCCACGAACAACGGCAGCCGGGCCGGGTCGACCGACTTGCGCACACGCCAGACGAACACGGTCAAGGCGAAGAACAGGCCCATCAGCAGGATGAAGCCGACCAGGCCGGACTTCAGCGCCACATGCAGGAAGCCGCTGTGCAGGAAGGCGCCACCCTCGCCGCCACGGGCGGAACTCTGCCACTCGATCAGGCTGGCACCCTTGTAGTGGCCCCAGGCGCCCACACCGGTGATCGGGTGGGCGATGAAGTCGCGCCAGGCCAGCACCAACTCGAGCTGCCGCTGATTGAGGCCACCGGAAGATTTGCCGGCCAGGTCGTAGAAGAAGTTGGTCAGGCCGCCTGCACCCTTGGTCTGGGAGAGGCGCTTGCTGGCCACATACCCCAGCCCCACCAGCGTGACCGGCACCGCGGTGAGCAGAGCGAGCCAGCGGTCGCGCCGGCTGAGGAAGACCAGCGTGAAGGCGCCTGCCACCACGATGCCCAGCCAGGCCGTGCGCCGGTAGGACAAGGCGATGCACAGCGGCGACAGCAGCAGGCTCGCCCAGCACACGGCGCTCCAGAAGAAGCCCTGGCTGCGCTTGTCGCGGCTCAACCGCACGGCCGCGATGACCATGCCCAGCAGGCAACCCAGGCTGTCGTTGATGTCGAAGAAGGTCAGCTTGACGTTGATGTTCTCGCGGTTGGCGTAGACGTTGGCCGGGTCACCGCCGAACGCCGCCCAGCGCACCAGACCGAACAGTGTGTGGCCCAGTGCGGCCAACAGGATCACCTTGGTCAGTTCGTCGACGTCAGCCTCCCGATCGAAGGCATTGACCATCAGCAGGATGAACACGCTCATCCAGACGAGGTTGGCGAAACCGAAGGTGCTGAGGATGTCGCCAGCCTCGACGCCCAGCAACAGGCCCACCACCAGATGCGCGCCCAGCAGCAGCAGCCAGCCGAGCATCCAGGGCCGCAGGTTGCACTCCAGGCGCGGGCGCGGGTTGAAGGCCTGCGAGACCTTGGTCCAGGCCAGGCCTGCCAGCGCCATCCAGAACACGATCGGGTAGAAGACCTGGCCCGAGCCGCGGGTGTAGATCGAGCGCGAGGCAAACACGTCGTTGGTGCCGAAGGAGGTGCCGCCGATCGCGATCAGCGCGATCACGAACGGGTACACCATCAGCTTGGGCCGGTTGATGCCCAGCACGCCGACGGCGACCAGGCCCAGCGCGGCGCCGATCGCCATCAGGAAGGGCAGGCTGAGGTAGTAGGCGATCAGCAGGTAGTCCCAGTTCATGACGGCCTCCCTGCTGCCTGCCTGTCGAGGAAGTCGCGGTAGGCCAGCGCGATGCCTGCCTCCAGCGGCATGGTGGCGCGCCAGCCGAGCCCGGCCAGTCGTTCCACGCTCATCAGCTTGCGCGGGGTCCCATCGGGCTTGCTGGCGTCGAAGACGATGCGACCCTCGAAGCCGACGACCTTCATGACCGTCTCGGCCAGTTCGCGGATCGTCACGTCGGTGCCGCAGCCGATGTTGACCAGCGGGCCGTCATAGCCCTGCTCCATCAGGAAGACGCAGGCGTCGGCAAGGTCGTCGACGTAGAGGAACTCGCGCTGCGGCGTGCCGCTGCCCCAGACCACGTACTCGCTGTCGCCGCGCAGCTTGGCTTCATGCGCCTTGCGGATCAGTGCCGGCAGCACGTGGCTGCTGGCCAGGTCGTAGTTGTCGTTGGGGCCGTAGAGGTTGGTCGGCATGGCGCTGACGTACTGCCGCTTGAATTGGGCGTTATACGCCTCGCAGAGCTTGATGCCGGCGATCTTGGCGATCGCGTAGGGCTCGTTGGTCGGCTCCAGCGGGCCGGTCAGCAGCGAGTCCTCGGTCAGCGGCTGCGGCGCCAGCTTCGGGTAGATGCAGCTGGAGCCCAGGAACATCAGCCGCTGCACGCCGGCCAGGTGCGCGCCCTGGATCAGGTTGGCCTCGATCATCAGGTTCTGATAGAGGAAATCGGCGCGGTAGGTGTTGTTGGCCTGGATGCCGCCGACCTTGGCCGCGCCGATGAAGATGTAGTCGGGCCGGCACTCGGCCAGGAAGGCATGGACCGCGCGCTGGTCCAGCAGGTCCAGCTCGGCGCGCGGTGCGGTGACGATGTTCGTGTAGCCGCCGCGCTCCAGCCGGCGCCGGATCGCGGAACCGACCATGCCGCGGTGGCCCGTGACGAAGATCCGGGCGTGCCTGTCGATGCTGCTGCTACTCATGCCGCGGGCCTGCTCACTCGTTGTAGTCGTAGGCCTGGAAGCCGGCGAGCTTGACGAGGCTGTCGCGCCGCGCCGCGGTGTAGTCGGCCTGCACCATCTCGGCCACCAGTTCCTTCAGCGTGGTCGTGGGCTCCCAGCCCAGCTTGGCCTTGGCCTTGCTCGGGTCGCCCAGCAGGGTCTCGACCTCGGTCGGGCGGAAGTAGCGCGGGTCCACCTTGACGATCACGTCGCCGACCTTGCACCTGGCCTTGTCACCGGTGACCGCCTTGACGACGCCGACCTCGTTCTCGCCTTCGCCCTCGAAGCCGATGGTGACACCCAGCTCGGCCGCCGCGAACTCGACGAACTGCCGCACGCTGTACTGCACGCCGGTGGCGATGACGAAGTCCTCCGGCTGGTCCTGCTGCAGCATCAGCCACTGCATTTCCACGTAGTCCTTGGCGTGGCCCCAGTCGCGCAGCGCGCTCATATTGCCCAGGTACAGGCAGTCCTGCAGGCCCAGCGCGATACGGGCGATGGCGC
>NZ_LYVQ01000263.1 GCF_001984095.1 Pelomonas sp. KK5 | reverse complement strand
GTGTTCACGCTGGGCGGCAGCACCGGCAGGCCGGGCAGGATCGGCGCCGGCGGCGTGATGCCGCCGCCGGGCGTGTTGGGCAGCAGCGAACCCGGCGACGCGGGGAGCCCGCTGTCCAGGCTCGGCGGCGCCATGCCGGCGAAGCTGGTCGGCGAGGCGCCGCCGGGGCCGGCGCCGGTGGGGTCCATCTCGAGTTCGGTCTCCGGCGGGGCGACATAGCTGTCGGCCGAGGCCGGCGGCGTGGCAGCGGCCATCGCGACCGGACGCGGCGCCATGCGGCGGATGCGGCTCACGTTGCGGCAGACGGTGGGCACCAGGATGCACTGGCCGTCCTCGCAGTAGACGAGGCCGCGCTCTTCCATCGCATCGGTCCACTTCGAGCGGGTCACGGTGCGGCACACGCTGCCCTGGCCGAAGTACATGTCGGTGATGTCGCCGCCGTAGGTGGCCTGGCCCTTGATGCCGTCGCGCTTGATGCTGACGATCTCGTCGTAGTCGCGCCGGGCCATGCGGGCCTTGAGCTTGTCGCGGGTGCGGCTCGGGATGTCCTGGTAGCGGTCGACGGCGGCGACCACATCGCCCATGAAAGGATTGACCCCCGGCTTGTCCCAGCTGCACACGGGAAGCGTCGCGCCCGAAGCGGCGAGTGCGAGTGTTGCAAGAAGAGACATGCGGGGTTCCTGGCCTGAAATCGTTCTAGTGTTTCCCTGGACCGGGCAATCATTGCGCCCGCCATGAAAGCAGTGTAGGAGGGCAAGTCAGCCGTCCTTCCCCGGCGTCACCCCTGAGTGCGGGTGACGTCTCGATACATAAGTCACGCTTCGTCCGGAATCCGCACAAAGAAAAAGCCCGGCAGTGCCGGGCTTGTTATCGATCGGTCGCCGGCTTGCGCCGACGGCAACGATCACTTCAGGTGGCTGTTGATCAGCTTGGTCATCTCGAACATGTCGGCCTTGGCCTTGCCGAAGATTTCCTTCAGCTTGGCGTCGGCGTTGATGACGCGCTTCTGCAGCTCGTCCTGCAGCTTGTTCTTCTTGATGTACTCCCAGACCTTCTTGGTCACGTCGGTGCGCGGCAGCGGGGCCGAGCCGACGATGGCGGCGAGCGCCGCGCTGGGGGTCATGGCCTTCATGAACGCGGCGTTGGGGGTGCGCTTCTTCGCGGGGGCTGCGGCCTTCTTGGCCGGAGCAGCCTTCTTCGCGGGAGCGGCCTTCTTCGCCGGTGCGGCCTTCTTCGCGGGAGCCGCAGCCTTCTTCGCCGGCGCGGCTGCCTTCTTCGCAGGTGCCGCGGCCTTCTTGGCCGGCGCCGCCTTCTTCGCGGGCGCGGCCTTCTTCGCAGTTGCCATTTCGATTCTCTCCATCAAAGTGTTGTTGATGTGCCGGGCCACGGGTGAAGGCCGCATAAGCCTTCAATACTCTCTAGCACCCTGCGGCGGCAATGGTACTGCGCACCTCTGGCGCTGAGAAGCGTTTCATAGAGGAGAAGCGCCGCTTCTCACGCGATGGGCACTGTGTTTACCCGAGGTTGTCGCGGCCTTGCATCAGCTCACGGCACATCACGTTCACTCGCAGCGCGCTTCATGCCGCTGAACATGGACGTTACGAGGTTCTCTCGATGGCGCAGGCCGGTGAAGGCGACACCCGCCCAATGGCCGATGACGAGCACCATCAGCAGCCAGGCCAGGGCCTCGTGCAGGTCGGCGAGCCAGCCATAGCCCCACAGCCAATCGCTGATGAAGAGCATGCCGGTGATGACCGCCGCGGCGACGGCGACGAGCAGCGCGACGACCATCCAGCCGCCCAGCGGGTTGTGGCCGAGGTAGCGCGGCTCGCGTGAAGCGGCCACCTCGCGCGCGTAGGCGGCGGTGGCCCGCGGGCCGCGCACGAAGGAGGCAAAGCGCGCATGCCTCGGGCCGGCGAAGCCCCACAGCACGCGCACGACAACGACAGCGCCGGCCACATAGCCGGCCGTGTGATGGACCTGCGCGAACCAGTGCTCCAGCAGGTGGCCGCTGAACCAGGCGGTCAGCACCGCCACGGCGAGCAGCCAGTGCAGGCTGCGCAGCAGCGCGTCCCAGACGCGGATCACCGACTTACTTCGCCGGCGCGCTCTCGCCCTCGGGCCAGACGCGCTCGAAGGTCTTCGGATGGAAGAAGGCCTCGGCCTTCTGGCCCTTGTCGTCGAGGCCGTAGACCTCGTAGCAGTTGTTGTAGTTCTGGACGCGGCGCACCTTCCAGCCTTCGGACTCGAGCTTCTTCTGCAGGTCCATCTGCGGCTTCTTCTCTTCCTTGGGCACGACCGGGCAGGACACATTGCCGTGGGCGAAGGCGGTGCCGGCGGTGGCGAGCAGCAGGGTGGCGATCAGGGTGGTCTTCATCAGGGGGCCTCTTGAGGTCAGTCAAATAACAGGGGCGGGCCGGCATCGGCCAGGGTGCGGCAGCCGCTCAGGGCCATCGCGATTTCCAGTTCGTCGCGCAGCAGGCGCAGCGCGTGGGCCACGCCCAAGGCGCCGGCGGCGGCCAGCGCATGCACGTAAGGCCGGCCGAGCAGCACCGCATCGGCGCCCAGCGCAATGGCCTTCAGCACGTCGGTGCCGCGGCGGATGCCGCCGTCGACCAGCAGCGGCACCTCGGGGCCCAGCGCGGCGCGCAAGGGTGGCAGCAGCTCGGCGGTGGCGGGCAGCGTGTCGAGCGCGCGGCCGCCGTGGTTGGAGACGACGAAGCCGGTCACGCCACGCGCCAGCGCCTCGCGCGCATCGTCCGCATGGGCGACGCCCTTGAGCAGCAGGGGCAGCTTCGAGTGCTCGCGCAGCCAGTCGATCTCGCGCCAGGTGGCGGCGCGCGGCATCAGGCCGTCGAACAGCGCGCTCTGGCCGGGCCGCAAGTCCAGCGGCTTCTTGCGGCCGCCGAGGTTGACGGCGCGGATGTCGTCGGGGAGCTGGAAGCCGGCGCGGCGCTCGCGGTCGCGGGCGCCGTGCACCGGCGCATCGACGGTCAGCACCAGCGCCTGGTAGCCGGCCGCCTCGACGCGCTGGATCAGCGCCTGCATGAACTCGCGGTCGTCGCGCCAGTAGAGCTGGAACCACAGCGGGCCGGCCTCGGGCTCGGCATGCATCGGCGCCGCTACGGCTTCCATCTCGACGCTGGACTGGGCGCTGAGGATCAGGCCGGCGCACTGCGCGGCGGCGGCATGGCCGATCGCCAGCTCGCCGTCGGCGTGGAAGAGGCGCTGATAGGCGATCGGCGCGAGCAGCACCGGCCATTGCAGCGTGCGGCCCAGCAGCGTCGTGCGCGTGTGGCCGCCGGAGAGGTCGCGCAGCACGCGGGGATGCAGGCGGATGCGGTCCCAGGCGCTGCGGTTCGCATCGCGGGTGATCTCGTCGGCGGCACCACCGACAAGGTAGGCCCAGGCCTTGTCGTCGAGCCGGGCTCGGGCGGCGGCCTCGAAGTCGGCCAGGTTGGCCACGCCCTCTGGCAGCGCCTCGATGCGCGGCGCACTCACGTGTCGGCCCACATCCGCAACAGGTTGTGATACGTGCCGGTCAGCTGCACCACGGCATCGGTCTCGCCATGCTCGCCGCGCAGCGCCATCAGCGCGAGGTCCATCTCGTAGAGCAGCCGGCGCTGCTCGTCGCTGCGCACCATGCTCTCGATCCAGAAGAAGCTCGCCAGCCGTGCGCCGCGGGTGACCGGCGCCACATGATGGACGCTGGTGCCGGGATAGATGACCAGGTCGCCGGCGGCCAGCTTGACGCGCTGCTCGCCGAAGGTGTCGGCGATGCAGAGCTCGCCGCCGTCGTAGTCGGCCGGGTCGCTGAGGAACAGCGTGCAGGAGATGTCGGTGCGCACCCGCTGCAGGCCGCCGGGCAGGTAGCGCACCGCCTGGTCCACATGGCGGCCGTAGGCGTTGGCGCTGCCGGCGTAGCGGTTGAACATCGGCGGCAGCACCCGCTTGGGCAGGGTGGCGGAGAAGAACATCGGATGGCGCTCCAGCGCCTGCAGGATGAGCGCCTGCAGGGCCTTGGCCTGCTCGCTGCCCGGGGGCAGCTGCTCGTTGTTCTTCACCGCGGCCGCCTGCCTGCCGGCGCTGGCGCGACCGTCCTGCCAGGCGGCTTGCGCAAGCAGCTCTCGCGCCTGGCGCAGCGCCTCGGGGGACAGGACGTTCGCGATCGTCAGCAGCATCGTGGCGCTATTAGAACTTGTATGTTCCGGTCAGGGACACGATGCGGCCGGTGCCGGGCACGTAGAAGGCCGTGTACAGCGCATCGGCATAGCGCTTGTTCGCGACGTTGTCGATGTTGACGCGGAACAGCAGCGTGTCCGGCACGGCCGCGTATTCGCCCATCAGGTTGAAGATGACGAACTTCGGCGCGTAGAAGCCGGGGTTGCGGTTGGGCTGCTGGCCGCTGCGGGCGTTGGCACCGGTGCCCAGGCGCAGGGCGGGCGTGAACTGGTAGGTGGTCCAGAAGTTGCCCGAGTAGCGCGGCGTCAGCGAAGGACGGGTGCCCTGGCCTTCGGCACCGGGGACGCCGATATCGATCTTGGCCACCGGCATCCAGGTGGCCGTGGCGAAGACCTCCCACTGCGGCGTGATGCGGCCGATCACGTTCACGTCCACGCCGGCGGCGTGGCGCTTGCCGGACAGCTCGACCAGGTTGGTCAGCGGGTCGGTATTGCGCTCATGCAGCTTGGTGTTGCGGAAGATGCCGATCTGCGTGCTCAGCTTGCCGTCGAAGGAGTCGATCTTGGCGCCGAGTTCGACGTTGACCGACTTCTCCGGCGGGATGGCGGCATTGGCCGCGCCCAGCGAATAGGCGTCGCCCGAGGTGTTGAACGCGGTGGCGCCCATCAGGTGGAAGGACAGCGAGTCGCTCGGCTGGAACAGCACCGCCGCGCGCTTGCTCCATTCGGAGATGCGCATCTGGTAGGGCGTCGTGGTGACGGGGCCCTGCGCGTTGTTCGGGATCGTGTAGCCGTTGTAGTCGCCGTCGACCTTGTCGTAGCGCAGGCCGGCCACGACCTTCCACATCGGAGCGACCTGCACCATGTCCTGCAGGTAGGCGCCGAGGCCCTTGGAGACGTAGTCGCTGCTGGTGCGGAAGCTGCGCAGGCTCTCGTTGCTGCTGGCGCCGTCGTACGGGGTGCCCAGCGTCGTGCTGGGCTTGGCCGGGACGACACCGCCCTGCGCGGCCGAGTAGGCGGCATAGACCTGCTTGGCCTCGCGGGCGAAGTCCACGCCGGTCAGGATGGTGTTCTCGAAGCCGGCGATCTTGACCTTGGCCTGCAGGTCGCTCTGCGCGGTCAGCGTCTGCATGTCCTGCTTCTTGATCTGCAGGTTGCGCGAAAGCACGGTGTTCGGGCCGAGGTTGTCCAGACCCGTGCCGGTGGCCAGGCGGATCAGGCTGGCGCGCATGTCGCGGTAGTAGTCGGCGTAGCGGACCTTGGTGACCAGCTCCACATCGCTGCTGAAGCGGTGCGTGTGGTCCAGCATCAGGTACTTGATGCCGCCCTTGTTGAAGTCGCTGGCCATGCCGTAGTAGTTGTTCGGATCGACCGGCACCAGCGTGGAAGTGCTGGTGGCCGAGGCCGACGTCGGCTTGATCCAGGGCATGCCGTAGTTGATGCCGTTGTTGTTGTCCAGCACGTAGGCGGTGACGCCGAACTCGTCCTCCTCGCCGATGCCGTAGCGGAAGCTGCCGCCCGCGCCGATCTTGTCCACCTTGTTGCCGGCGCCGTCGCTGTCGGCGTCGTCCTTCATCAGGCCGACGCGCAGGGCCGAGGTCTCGCCGGTGCGCTTGTTGAAGTCGCCGACGCTGCGCAGGCCGCTGTGGCTGGACAGGGTCACGTCGATCTGGTTCTGGTCGGCCAGGATGGCCTTCTTGGTCTGCTGGTTCAGCGCACCGCCGGTGGAGCCGCGGCCGAACATCAGCGCGCCGGAACCGCGCAGCAGCTCGATGCGGTCGAGGAAGAAGGTGTCGCGGTCGTAGAAGGCCGGGTCGCGCATGCCGTCGATGAAGACGTCGCCGGTGCCCTGCAGCGAGATGCCGTGGATCTTGATGTCTTCCTCGCCGCCTTCGGCCGCCTGGAAGGTGATGCCCGAGGTGTTGCGCAGCACTTCCTTGACGTTGTCGAAGTTGCGGTCGTCCAGCAGCTTCTCGGTGATGATGGTCACGGCCTGCGGGATGTCGCGGATGTCCTGCTTGCCCTTGCCGATGCGGGTCTCGGTGGCCAGGTAGGCTTCCTTGCCCTGCTGCTCCGCGGCGGCCTTGACGCGCACGACCGGCAGCGCCTGGTCGTCCTTGGCATCGGCGGCGGCCGGTGCGGCGGTCTGCGCGAGGGCGGCCGAGGCCAGGCCGAAGCCGGCGGCGAGCGCGCCCAGGGGCAGCAGCGCGTGGCGCGCCGGGGTGGTCTTCTTGTGCTTGCGGGACATGGTGCAGGTCTCCAGTACTCGATGAAATGGGCAGCAGCCGTCCGCCGCACCGGCATCGGTGCGAAGGGACTGCTTGTGTCGATGGACGGGGCGGCCGTTTCGGACTGGCTGGCTGACGAGGCTTGCTGGCTGCTGTCAGGCCGCGGGGTTGTTCTTCAGTGAATCAGGGGCGGGTCACGGGCGCTCGGGCTCGCTGACGAAACCGATGCGCGTCAGGCCGGCCTTGCTGGCGTCGGCCAGGGTCTCGGCCACGGCCCGGTAGGGCACGTTCTGGTCGGCGCGCAGGTGCAGTTCGGGCTGCTGGGCCTTCTGGCCCTCGGCGGCGAAGCGCGCGACGGCCTCGGCGCGGGTCAGCGGCTCGCCGTTCCAGTAGCGCTGGCCCTCGGCGTCGATGGCGAACTCGACCTTGTCGGGCTTGAGCTCGTTCACCTGCGAGCTGACCTTGGGCAGGTCGAGCTTGACGGCGTTGGTCAGCAGCGGCGCGGTGACGATGAAGATCACCAGCAGCACCAGCATCACGTCGATCAGCGGGACCATGTTGATCTCCGCCATCGGGGTGCTGGCGCGCTTGCTGTCGAAGGAGGCGAAGGCCATGGCTCGTGCTCCTTCGCGCTCAGGCCGCGGCGGGCTTCAGCGAGCGCACGTTGGCGCCGGCCTGCACCGCCGCACCGGGCGCCTCGCCCAGCGTCAGGAAGCTGTGCAGCTCGTAGGCGAAGGCATCCAGGCGCGCCGACAGCACGCGGTTGCCTCGGGCGAAGGCGTTGTAGGCCATCACCGCGGGAATCGCCACCGCCAGGCCGATGCCGGTCATGATCAGCGCCTCGCCGACCGGGCCGGCCACCTTGTCCAGCGTGCCCGAGCCGCTCATGCCGATGGCCAGCAGCGCGTGGTAGACGCCCCAGACGGTGCCGAACAGGCCGACGAAGGGGGCCGTCGCGCCGACGGTGGCCAGCGTGGTCAGGCCCGATTCGAGGCGCGTTGTCTCTTCGTCGAGCACCTTCTTGATCGTGCGGGTGATGAAGTCGTTGGCGGTGCCGGCCTCGGCCAGGCGCGCGGCGCCGTGGCGGGCATGGTGGGCCTGGGCGTGCAGCGAGTGGGCGGTGAGGTGCGAGAACGGGTCGCGGGCGCCGTGCGTGTTCAGCTCGGCCTGCACCGCATCGAGCGAGCGGGCATTCCAGAAGAACTCGAGGAAGGCGCCGCCGCGCTTGTTGCGCAGGTACTGGGCCAGGCCCTTGGCGACGATCAGCGCCCAGGAGGCGATGGACATCACGATCAGCACGCCCAGCAGGAACTTGCCGACGGCGTCGGACTGGGCGATGAAATGGCCGAAGCCAACGGAAGCGACGGTGGTGGTGGTGGGTTCCATGTGACGGGTGTCTTCTTCAAAAACAGTCGGTGATCGATCAGAGGATGTAGTCCAGCCGCGCGAGCGTTTCCCACTCGATGGGCTTGCCTTCTTCCATCTGCGGCACGAAGCGGGCGCTGCGGATGTCCTGCAGGGCCTGCTGGTCGATGCGCTCGAAGCCGGAGGACTTGTGGACCGTGGCTTCCTTCAGGCGGCCGCCGGCATCGACGACGATGCGCAGCACGACCAGGCCGGATTCATGGGCCCGCTTGGCGAGCAGCGGGAAATTGAGCGTCGGCTCCTTCAGGTAGCGCACCGAGCTCGGCGCCACCTTCTTCGGGGCCGGCGCCGCGGGCGCGGCCTGGACGGCGGGAGGCGCCGGCGGCATCGGCGGCGAGACCAGCGGCGTCGGCGGGGCCGGCGTGGGCTCGGGCACGACGAAGCTGGGC
>NZ_LYVQ01000262.1 GCF_001984095.1 Pelomonas sp. KK5 | reverse complement strand
CCCGCGCGGTGGCAGGCGGCGAAGCGCGGGGCGCGATGGCCTTGACCCGCCCGCCCGGCCACCACGCCGGCGCCGACTTCTACGGCGGCTACTGCTTCCTCAACAACTCGGCGCTGGCCGCGCAGGCGCTGCGCGAGGCGGGTGCGGCCAGGGTGGCGGTGCTGGACGTGGACTACCACCACGGCAACGGCACGCAGAGCATCTTCTACGAGCGCGCGGACGTGTTCACCGTCTCGCTGCATGGCGACCCGCGCACCGAGTACCCGTTCTACCTGGGCTATGCGGACGAGCGCGGCGCCGGCGCTGGGGAAGGTGCCAACCTGAACCTGCCGCTGCCGGTGGGCACGGACTTCGCGCGCTGGGGCGAGGCCCTGGACGTGGCGATCGACGCGATACGCGCGCACGGCGCGGAGGCGCTCGTCGTCGCGCTGGGCGTGGACACCTACGAGGGCGACCCGATCTCGCGCTTCAGGCTGCGCGGCGCGGACTATCCCGCCATGGGCGAGCGGATTGCCGCGCTGCGCCTGCCGACCGTTTTCGTGATGGAAGGCGGCTATGCGGTCGCTGCGTTGGGGGAGAACGTGGCGGGCGTGCTGGAAGGCTGGCTGAGTCGCTAATATCCCCGCGAAACACGCGTGGGAGACAAGGGCGATGTTCCAGTGGAAGCAGAAGAACAAGGTCGCGGGGTCTGCTGAAGTAACGGATTACCCGGTCGGCAATGAGCTGGCGGTGGTGCGCCGGCTCTACAAGTCCATGTCCTCGGTCGGCAAGGATGCCGCCGAGGTGCGCGGCGCGCTGGAGGACACGCAGCGTGTCGTCGTCGGGCAGGCCGAGGCGATGGGCGCGCTGGCGGCGCAGCTGCAGCAGGTGCAGGCCTCGCAGGCGGCGATCCGGCAGGCCACGCAGCAGACCGGCGAGGCGGTGCAGCGGGCGCGCACGGCGCTGGGCGGCGTGGGCGAGGAGGTGGCCGGCATCGTGCAGACGCTGCGCCAGGTGACCGACGCCGCCGGCGACATCACCCGCATCGCGCTGCAGACCCGGCTGGTGGCCTTCAATGCCTCGGTGGAGGCCAAGCGGGCCGGCGAGGCGGGGAGGGGCTTCGGCGTGGTGGCCGATGCGGTGAAGGCGCTGGCCGGGCAGGTGGAGAGCTCGTCCAAGGCCATCATCGGCGCCATCGCCACGCTGGACGAGCGGGTGGACCGCTTCAGCCGCGAGTTGCGCAGCGATGCCCAGGCCCAGGCCAGGCAGCAGCGCAGCGCGATCCACGAGGCCTTCGCGGACGTGGAGGCCGACGTCGAGCAGATCACCCGCAGCGCCGACCAGAGCGGCCAGACCATGCAGGCGCTGAACGAGCGGGCCGGCGCGCTGGAGCGCGAGGTCCAGCATGCGATGCAGGGCCTCAAGGTGGCCTTCTCCTGCAGCGACCGCTTCCTGCGCCTGTCGGAGGAGGTGATCGAGCAGATCGCCGAGACCGGCCTGGAGATCGAGGATTCGCGCTACATCGCCGGCGCGCAGCAGGCCGCCGCCGAGATCTCGGCGCTGCTGGAGCAGGCGGTGGACGCGGGCCAGATCAAGCTCGCCCAGCTGTTCGACGAGCACTACCGCCCGGTCGCCGGCACCGAGCCGGCCCAGCATCTCACCGCCTTCGCGCCGCTGGCCGAGCGCCTCTTCCCCGCGGTGCAGGAGCAGGCCCTGCAGCTCAGCGACAAGGTGGTGTTCTGCATCGCGGTCGACCGCAACGGCTATGTCGCCATGCACAACCGCAAGTACAGCCAGGCCCAGCGCCCCGGCGAACTGGCCTGGAACACCGCCAACAGCCGCTGGCGCCGCATCTTCAACGACCGCACCGGCCTGGCCTCGGCCCGCAACCAGCGCCCCTTCCTGCTGCAGACCTACCGCCGCGACATGGGCGGCGGGAAGTTCGTGCTGCTGAAGGAGGCGGCCGCGCCGATCGTGGTCAAGGGGCGGCACTGGGGCGGGCTGAGGCTGGCGTTCAATTTCTAGCCGGTGCGATTGGCGGACCGACGGCAGGGGGGCCTGATGTTGGCCCTAGGGTGCACGGCTGCGAGGCTGGGCTAGCATGCTGCATTCATTAACGAAACCTTAATGCCTCGTGTCCATGAAGATCGCCCATATCGCGCTGCTGTCCCTGCCGCTGTTCACCGCCGCCTGCGCCACCAACCCGCCTGATGGCAAGGAGGAACAGGTGGCCGAAGCGAAGGTCGAGTGCGAGAAGACCTACCGGGTCGGCTCGATGATGCCCAAGAAGGAATGCGGCCCGGCCCTGACGCAGGAGCAGCGCGCCTTCCAGCAGATGGAGCTGGAGCGCATCCGCCCGTCCGCCAGCAACCCGGGCGGCACCAGCGGCAACGGCGGCGGCAGGTAATCCCGCAGCGGGAGGCGGCGGTCAGGGCGCCACGCAGGCCCGGTTCTTCCCGGTGTGCTTGGCCTCGTAGAGCGCCACGTCCGCGCGGTCCAGCGCGGCTTCCAGCGTCTCGCCGCTGCGGTACAGCGTCACGCCGGCCGAGAAGGTGACGAACACCTCGCGGCCCTCGTGGCTGAACAGGCTCTTGGTCAGCTCGCGCTGCAGGCGCTGCAGCACGCGCTGCGCCTCGTCCAGCGGGGTGGCCGGCAGCAGCAGCACGAACTCCTCGCCGCCGTAGCGGGCCACCAGGTCGCCCGGCCGCAGCGACTGCTGCACCAGCGCCGCCAGTGACTTCAGCGCCACGTCGCCGGCCGCATGGCCCAGCGTGTCGTTGAGCTTCTTGAAGTTGTCGATGTCCAGCAGGGCCAGCGCGATGCGCGTCTGGTCGCGGCCGGCTTTCGCCTGCTCGGTGTCGAAGGCCGCGATCAGGCCGCGGC
The DNA here is from genome assembly GCF_001984095.1 of Pelomonas sp. KK5. Lineage (GTDB taxonomy): Bacteria > Pseudomonadota > Gammaproteobacteria > Burkholderiales > Burkholderiaceae_C > KK5. The sequence continues at coordinate 5,381 of NZ_LYVQ01000262.1, read as the reverse complement.
GGTTGGCGATCTGGGTCAGCTGGTCGGTCTGCACCTCGTTGGAGAGCTTGCGCAGCTCGTCCTCCAGCCGCGTGACCTTGACGGCCAGCTCGGTGGCGCGGTCGTGCTCCAGCGTCAGCCGCTCCTGGGTCTGGTGGACCAGGCTCTGCACGCTGCGGCTTTCCTCGACCATCTCGCGCACGGTGCCGGCCAGGCTCTCCAGCGAGTCGGCCTTCTCCACCGCCTCGGCATAGCGGCCGACATTGTTCTGGAAGCGGTCGGTGTGCCGGCCCAGCTCGCCCAGCTCGGCCAGCATGCGGGTGATCAGCAGCTTCAGCGACTCGCGCGCACGGCTGCGCTCGTCGCGCAGCGCGCGCTGGCGGGTGCGGGTGCCCAGCAGCATCTCGGAGACGGTGCGCACGCCGCGGCCCGACAGGCCCTGGTTCAGCGTGTCGTTCATCACCGAGGCCTGGCCGCGGGCCCAGGAGTCGTCCTCGGCCAGCTCGACGATGCTCGCGCTCAGCTCGCGGCACAGCACGCCCAGCTCGGCGAACAGGTGCTGGCGGTGGTCCAGCATGTGGCGGGCGCGCTGGCACAAGGCCAGCATCTGCTCGGCGCGCTCGGGCGTGGCGCCCTGGGCCAGCAGCTCGCGCTGCGCGGCGTCCAGGTCGGCGATCAGGTCCTGGCCGTGGCCGATCGGGTTGCGCAGCGCGTGGGTGACGGTGCCGTGCAGATGGGTCTCGATCTCGGGCCAGACGCTCGGCGCCGAAGGAGGTGGCTCCGCCGGCGCGGCAAACTCCTCGGCGAAGCGGCTGCTGGCGAATTCCTCGGGCTCGAAGAACTGGCTGGGCGTGCCGCCGGGTTCCTCGTGTGCGTCGCCACCGGCCTTGGCGGCGGGGCCACCGTCGCTATCCCAGCTGGTGATCAGCTGCGAGAGCCGGGTCAGCAGCCGTTGCGGATCGGAGCGATTGGCGCTCAGCACGCGGGCCACGCCGTCCTTCTTGCGGGCCAGCGTCCAGGAGCGACCGCCGCGTTCCAGGCCGCGCATCAGCTTGTCGATGGTCTGGGCCATCTGCTCGGCCTGGGCGCGGTCCGCCTTCGGGCTGGCAGGGGCGGGGGGCGGCTCCTGGCCCGACTCCTGCGCGTAGGCGCGGGCGAAGTTCTCTGGCGTCGGCTCCTGCTGGGCCTGGGCGAGACGGCGCAGCGCCTCCTTGGCGATCTGGGCCGCCGGTCGGCGCGAGTCCATCAGCGTTGGATGCCGCGTTGCAGGTCGCTGCCGCCGGTGCCCTCGCCGCGGATGTCGGCGCTGGCCTGGCCGATCCAGGGCGCCTTGCGCGGCAGCACGGTCTGCGCCAGCCACTGCTCCAGGTCGTCAGGCGGCAGCGGCTTGCTGAACAGGAAGCCCTGCATCACGCTGCAGCCCAGGCGGTGCAGCACCTCCATCTGGCGCAGCGTCTCCACGCCTTCGGCAATAACGCGCAGGCCGAGCGCACGCGCCAGCGCGATGATGGCGGTGACGACGGCCGAGCTCTGCGGCGTGATGCCCAGGTCGCGCACGAAGGTGCGGTCGATCTTCACTTCGGAGATCGGCAGCGTGGTGAGGTAGGCGAGGGACGAGTAGCCGGTGCCGAAGTCGTCGATGGAGATCTCCACGCCGACTTCATTGAGACGATGCAGCGCCGGGATGACGTTCTGCAGGTCCTTCATCAGGTTGTTCTCGGTGATCTCGAGCTGGATCGCGCGGTGCGGCACACCGTAGGCGCTGACGCACTGGTGGATGTGCTCGACGAGATCGGAGCGCTCGAACAGCCGGCTCGGCAGGTTCACCGCGATCGAGTCCGAGAAGCCGAAGTTCAGCTGCCAGACCTTGGCCTGGCGGGCCGATTCCTTCAGCGCCCATTCGGACAGCGGCACGATCAGCCCGGTCTCCTCGGCCAGCGGGATGAAGTCGCCGGGCGGGATCAGGCGGTCGCCGCGCTTCCAGCGCATCAGCGCCTCGGCGCCCACCATGCGGGCGCCGCGCACGTCGACCTTGGGCTGGTAGTGCAGCACGATCTCGCCGCGCTCCAGCGCCTTGTGCAGCGCGCTCTCCAGCTCCAGCTTCTCGCGGCCCTGGCCGGCCAGCATCGGAGTGTAGAGCGCCGCGCCGTTGCGGCCCTGGGCCTTGACGGCATACATGGCCACGTCGGAATTGCGCAGCAGGTCGGCCATCGTCTCGCCGTCGCGCGGGTACAGCGCGATGCCCACGCTGGCGGTGACGAAGCACTCCTGGCCGGCGATGAAGATCGGCTCGCGCATCGCATCGAGCACGCGCTGGGCGACCCGCTCGGCATCGCTCTCGTCGGTGACGTCGGGCAGCAGGGCCACGAACTCGTCGCCACCGAGGCGGCCCACCGCCTCCAGCGTGCGGTGCGAACGGCCGCCGACCGATTCCAGCATGCCCTCCATCACCTGGTCCGAGTGGCGCACGCAGCCGCGCAGGCGGCGGCCGACCTCGATCAGCAGCTCGTCGCCGGCCGCGTGGCCCAGCGTGTCGTTGATGATCTTGAAGCGGTCCAGGTCGATCAGCAGCAGGCCCACCTCATGGCTGCCGCGGCGCGCCTGCTCGATGGCCCGCTCGACGCGCCAGATCAGCTGGCGGCGGTTGGGCAGGCCGGTCAGCGCGTCGAACAGCGCGAGCTGGCGGATGCTGTCCTCCGCCTGGTGGCGGTCGGTCACGTCCTGCATCACGCCGGTATAGCCGCTGGCGTTGCCGTGGTCGTTGAACTCGGGCTCGGCCTCGATGTGGACGACGCGCTGGCGGCCGTCGAGCAGCGTGACCGGCAGGTCGGTGATCAGCACCGAGTTGTGGCTCATCACGTCGCGCAGCAGGCGCAGGAACAGCGCCCGGTCCTCGCGCGGCACCATGCGCATCACGCCGATGAAATCGAGCCGCTCGGCCGGGCTGCGGCCGAACACCCGCAGCGCCTCGGCCGCCAGCGTGAAGCCGGTGGTGCCGCGGTGCCACTCGAAGCTGCCCATGCGGGCGAGCTTCTGGGCGCGGGCCAGCTTGGCCTTGCTGCGCTCCAGCTCGATGCGCGTCCGCGAACTCCGCAGCAGGTAGCGCAGGCGCCCCGCCAGCAGGCTCCACTGCGGGCTCTTGACGAAGAAGTCGGTGGCGCCGACCTGGTAGGCGCGGGTGATCGAGGCGTCGTCGTCCAGGCCGGTCAGCATCAGCACCGGGGTCGACTCGAAGCCCGGGATCTCGCGCAGCCGCGTGCAGGTCTCGAAGCCGTCCAGCTCCGGCATCATCGCGTCCAGCACGATCAGGTCCGGCGAGGTCTGGGCCAGCAGGGCCAGGCCTTCGGCGCCGCTGCGGGCCTCGGTCACTTCGAAACCGCGCTCGCGCAGGGCGATGGCCGTCAGCAGCAGGTTGACCTCGTCGTCGTCGACGAGCAGCACCTTGGGTTGCCCGGGCAGATCGGGATCGAGTTGGGAACCGACGGGGGTCATGTAGGAGAGTCTCGGTCAGATCGGCAAGGCCTTCAGGGCCAGGCGCACTTGGTCGATTTCGCTGAGCATATTGTCAAGCAGAGTGTCGAGCCCCAAGGTCTCACCGGACCGTGCTTTTGTCTCGATTTCGGCACAGACCTCAGCAAGATGGAGGGCGCCGAGGCTTGCAGACGACGACTTCAGCGTGTGGCTGACGTGGCGGACGACGGTGAGGTTGACCGGCGTGGCCGCGCGGGCGGCTGCGAGATCGGGCAGCAGGCGTTCGAGCGAGGTCGCGTAGGCGGCGATCACCCGCGGCAGCAGTCGGGCCGCGCCGCCGGGGTCGAGTTGACGCAACCGGGCCAGCGTGGGTTCGTCCAGCAGAGTGGGAGGAGGCATCGTCGACATGATGCCCCCATCATGCCCGAGCCCGCGGCGGCAGCCAATCGAGGCCGCCCCGGGGCCGGCCGCTAACCCCGCATTCAAGCGCACTCCGGAGCGCCCGATGCCCGCTCCTACAATGCCGCGCATGCTGCCCCCACGCTCACTTCGTTCACTGCCCCCCGAGGGGGCGGCATGCGCCTTCGGGCGGCCGGGCGGCGCATGAACAGCCTCAGCGACGCCGGCATCGCCACCCCGCGTGGTCCCGGTCGAGCTGCGGCTCTGCTGCTGGGCCTGACCCTGGGCGGCCTGGCAGGGCTGGTCTGCATGGGGCTGCTGCTGGCCCTGCAGGACGGCGTGCAGCTCTCGCCCGGCGCCGTGGCGCTAACGCTGATCTTCAGCGGCGTGCTGCTGCTGGGCGTGGCGGGCCTGGGCTGGCATGCCGGCGTGCGGCTGACGCGCCGTCGCCTGGGCGAGTCGCTGGGCGAGGCGCGCCGCCAGGTGCAGCTGCTGAGCCAGTTGCAGCCCGACTGGCAATGGGCCACCGATGCCGGCCATCACCTGCGCCGCTGGCAGGCGCCGCAGGGTGCGCCCAGTTCCGCGTGGGCCGGCGGCATGATGCTGGCGGCCACCCAGCCGCTGTGGGAGCGCTTCGAGCTGGCCGAGGCCGGCGCCACGCTGCGCGAGCGCCTGGAGGCCGGTGCGGCATTCGCCCAGTTGGCGGTGCGTGCCACCGACGGCAGCGGCGAGCGCTGGCTGCTGCGCGGCATCGCCTGCAAGGACCAGCACGGCCGCTTCACCGGCTTCCAGGGCACGGCGCGGCGGCTGGTCGAGGACCGCGCGCTGCCCAGCGGCGCGGCGGCGCTGATCGAGGAACATGCGGCCTTCAGCTACACCGTCTCGCACGACCTGCGCGCGCCGCTGCGGGTGGTCGAGGGCTTCGCGCGCATTCTCAAGGAGGACTACGGCGGCAAGCTGGACCGCGTCGGCAACGACCACCTGGACCGCGTGGCCGGCGCCGCCGGCCGCATGAACGGCATGATCGACGCGCTGCTCTCGCTCGCCCGGCTCTCCGCGCAACCGCTGGCCGACGAGCCGCTGGACCTGTCCGCGCTGGCCGCTCAGGTCATCGACGAACTGCGCCGCGCGACCCCGGAGCGCGGCGTCGAGGTGCAGCTGCAGCAGCCGCTGCCGGTGCGCGGCGACCCGATGCTGCTGCGCATGCTGCTGGACAACCTGCTGGGCAATGCCTGGAAGTACACCGGCAAGTGCGAGCATCCGCGGGTGAGCCTGGGCTGCGCGCTGGGCGAGGACGGCCGGCGCGTGTTCTGCGTGCGCGACAACGGCGCCGGCTTCGACATGCGCTTCGCCGACCGCCTGTTCGGCGCCTTCCAGCGCCTGCACAGCGCCAGCGATTTCCCCGGCACCGGCGTGGGCCTGGCCTCGGTGCAGCGCATCGTGCGCCGGCATGGCGGGGAGATCTGGGCGGAGTCGGAACCGGGGCAGGGCGCGAGGTTCTACTTCACCCTCGAGGCCTAGCGACCTGGCAG
>NZ_LYVQ01000261.1 GCF_001984095.1 Pelomonas sp. KK5 | reverse complement strand
CGGTCCCGCGCCGGCACCCGCACCCGCACCCGCTCCGAGGCCCGCGGCTGCCACCAGCACCGCCGCCACCGAATACACGGTCAAGCCGGGCGACACGCTCTCGCGCATCGCCGGCAAGACCCAGGCGCCCGGCGTCTCGCTGGACCAGATGCTGGTGGGCCTGTACCGCAGCAACCCTGATGCCTTCATCGGCGACAACATGAACCGGCTCAAGGCCGGTGCCGTGCTGCAGGTGCCGGGCAGCGAGGCGCTGTCTGCGGTCACGCCGGACGAGGCGCACAAGGTCATCCAGGCCCAGAGCGCCGACTTCTCCGCCTACCGCCAGCGCCTGGCCGGCGCCGCACCGAGCCTGCAGCCCGAGGCCAACGAGCGCCAGGCCAAGGGCAAGGTGCAGGCGGCGGTCGAGGACAAGAAGCCCGCCGCTTCCACCACGCCGGACAAGCTGACGCTCAGCAAGGCGGCCAGCGCCGCTGCCGAGACCAAGGCCTCCAAGGACAGCGAGAAGAAGGACACTGCCGCCCGCGTGGCCGAACTGGCCCGCAACGTCGAGGAGCTGAAGAAGCTCTCCAGCGCTGCCAAGTCGACCGCGGCCTCGGCGCCGGCCAACGCGCCCGCCCCGGCTCCGGCCGCTCTGCCCGCGTCGACCCCGGCTGTCGTGGCCGCCGCACCGGCGCCTGCGGCCGTGCCGGCATCGGCGCCCGCGGTCGTGGCCTCGGCGCCTGCCGTGGTCGCCGCACCGGCCAAGCCGGCCAGCGCGCCGCCCGCGGCGCCGCCGGCCCGTCCCGAGCCCGGCATGCTGGACCAGCTGATGGACAACCCGCTGCTGCTGGCCATCGGCGGCGGCCTGGTGGCCGTGCTCGTGGGCCTGGCGCTGATGCGCCTGACCAAGCGCAAGTCCGCCGGCAAGGCCGACACCGGCTTCCACGAAAGCCGCCTGCAGCCCGACTCCTTCTTCGGCGCCTCCGGCGGTGCCCGCGTGGACACCCGCGACGGCACCAATGGCGGCGCCTCGTCGATGAGCTACTCGCTGAGCCAGCTCGACGCGATCGGCGACGTGGATCCGGTGGCCGAAGCCGACGTCTACCTCGCCTATGGCCGCGACCTGCAGGCCGAGGAAATCCTCAAGGAAGCGCTGCGCGCCAACCCGGAGCGCCTGGCCATCCGGCTGAAGCTGCTCGAGGTGTACGCCAAGCGCCGTGACACCAAGGGCTTCGAGCAGCTGGCGATCCAGCTCTATGCCGAGACCCATGGCACCGGCGAGGACTGGAACCGCGCGCAGGAACTGGGCCGCCAGATCGATGCCGACAACCCGCTGTACCAGCCCGGCGGCTCGCCGCGGCCGATGCCCAGCGGCCCGGACATCCATCCCGAGCCGATGGACGCCAGCACGCTGCCGCAGACCGTCAGCACGCCGACCGGCAAGATGGCCGAATTCGGCCACATGATGACCGAACCGCTGGGCCGCAGCGGCCCGGAGACGGCGCCGCCGAGCGGCTTCGGGCTCGACCTGGATCTGGACCTCGATGCACCGACCGCCACCGCGCCCGGCCAGTTCCCGGCCACCGCGATGGAGGCCACGCAGGCGATGCCGGCCAGCATCGAGCAGCGCCCGATGGCGATGGACTTCGACCTGTCGGCGCCCGCTCCGACGCCGGCCGCGCCTGCGGCTGCCGACCTGCAGTTCGATCTCGACGACCTGGGTGGCGAGGCACCTTCGCTGGACGTGCCGCGCACCGTGCCCTCCCAGCACGTGACCGACCCGAACTCGCTGGACTTCGACCTCGGCTCGATCGACCTGGACCTGCCGGTGGACCCGGTCACCGAGCGCATCCCGCAGCCCAAGACCGAGATCCTGCCGCGCATCTCCGAAGGCGACGACCCGATGAACGCGCTGACCGAGCGCCCGCCGGCCTCGCTCGACGACTTTGCCGAGATCAGCGACTTCGGCACGCTGGAAGGCGCCGACCTGGCCGAGGACCCGCTGCAGCGCCAGCTGGAACTGGCCGACGAGTTCCGCCAGATCGGCGACACCGAAGGCGCCCGCGAGGTGCTGCAGGAACTGATCGGCAAGGCCGACGGCGAGCTGAAGGCCAAGGCCCAGGCGATGCTGCAGCAGTTGCGCTGAAGAGATAATCAGCCCCTGTCCGAAGGCGCCCGTGTCCCGGGCGCCTTTTTCATTGTCGGAGTCAGAACGGATGCGCGTTGCGCTTGGGGTTTCCTATCGCGGTCAGGGCTACACCGGCTGGCAGAGCCAGCCGCATGGCCGCACGGTGCAGGACAAGCTGGAGGCCGCGCTCTCGCAGTTCGCCGACACGCCGATCCGCACGATGTGCGCCGGCCGGACCGACACCGGCGTGCACGGCCTGAACCAGGTCATCCACTTCGACACCGAGGCGGTGCGCGAGCCCTTCTCCTGGGTGCGCGGCGTCAACCGCTATCTCCCGCCGGATATCGCGATCCAGTGGAGCGTCTTCCCCGAGGACCCGCAGTTCCACGCCCGCAACTCCGCCCAGGGACGGCGTTATGCCTACCTGGTGCTGGAGTCGGCGGTGCGGCCGGCGATCGAGGCGGGCGCGGCCGGCTGGGTGTTCCGGCCGCTCGATGGCGATGCGAAGCGCGAGGCCGCGGCGCTGCTGATCGGCGAGCACGACTTCAGCTCCTTCCGTTCGGCCGAATGCCAGGCGGCCTCGCCGGTGAAGACGCTGCGCGGGATCGAGATCCACCGCCGCGGCGCCTACTGGCGCTTCGAGTTCGACGCCTCCGCCTTCCTGCATCACATGGTGCGCAACATCATGGGCTGCCTGGTCGCGGTGGGCAGCGGTACGAAGCCGCCCGCCTGGATGGCAGAGGTGGTCGCCGCGAAGAGCCGCGATGCCGCCGCGCCGACCTTCATGCCCGACGGGCTCTACTTCGTCGGCCCGTACTACGATCCCCGGCACGGCATTCCCGACCGTGTCGCTGCAATGGACTGGCTGCCATGAGTGCACGTACCCGCATCAAGATCTGCGGCTTGACCCGCGAGGCCGACGTGGAGGCCGCCGTGCTCGCAGGCGCCGATGCCGTCGGTTTCGTCTTCTACGACAAGAGCCCGCGCTACGTGACGCCCGAGCGCGCGGCCGAACTGGCGAAACGCCTGCCCGCCTTCGTCACGCCGGTGGGCCTGTTCGTCAACGCCAGCATGGACCAGGTCAGCCGCGCGCTGCAGAAGCTGCCCAACATGACGCTGCAGTTCCACGGCGACGAGCGCCCGGCGGCCTGCAACTGGTTCGCGCGCCCGTACCTGCGTGCCGCGCGCATGGAGCCGGGCTTCGATTTGCTAGACTTCGCGGATCAGTTCTCGAACGCCCAGGCCATTCTTCTTGACGCTCATGTCGAAGGTTATGGCGGCGGTGGAAAGGTCTTCGATTGGTCCATCATTCCCACAAACGTGCGCTCTCCAGTCGTTTTGTCTGGTGGGTTGCATGCCGGAAATGTGGCCGAAGGGATCAGGCAGGTCCGGCCCTGGGCCGTTGACGTGAGCTCCGGCGTCGAAGTTGCCAAGGGCATCAAGGACGCCGCCCTGATCCAGCAGTTCTGCGAGGCCGTGCGCCTTGCGGACATCGAGAAGACAGCACCATGAACACTCCCTACGCACAGCCGGATGCCCGCGGGCATTTCGGTCCCTACGGCGGCCGCTTCGTCGCCGAGACCCTGGTCCACGCGCTCGACGAACTCGACGCCGCCTACGAGCACTACCGCAAGGACCCGGACTTCGTCGCCGAGTTCAAGCATGAGCTGGCCCACTTCGTCGGCCGGCCGAGCCCGATCTATCACGCAGCGCGTCTGTCGAGGGAACTCGGCGGCGCGCAGATCTTCCTCAAGCGCGAAGACCTGAACCACACCGGCGCCCACAAGGTCAACAACACGATCGGCCAGGCGCTGCTGGCGCGCCGCATGGGCAAGAAGCGCGTGATCGCCGAGACGGGCGCCGGCCAGCACGGCGTGGCCACCGCCACCATCTGTGCCCGCTACGGCATGGAATGCGTGGTCTACATGGGCAGCGAGGACGTCAAGCGCCAGTCGCCCAATGTCTACCGGATGAACCTGCTGGGTGCGCGCGTCGTGCCCGTGGAGTCGGGCTCGAAGACGCTGAAGGATGCGCTGAACGAGGCGATGCGCGACTGGGTGACCAACATCGAGTCGACCTTCTACATCATCGGCACCGTGGCCGGCCCGCACCCGTACCCGATGATGGTGCGCGACTTCCAGCGCATCATCGGCGACGAGTGCCTGACCCAGATGCCCGAGATGACCGGCCGCCAGCCCGATGCGGTGATCGCCTGCGTCGGCGGCGGCTCCAACGCCATCGGCATCTTCTACCCGTACATCGGTCACGCGGACGTGCGCCTGATCGGCGTGGAGGCCGCGGGGCAGGGTGTCGATTCCGGCAAGCATGCGGCCACGCTGACGGCCGGCTCGCCCGGCGTGTTGCACGGCAACCGCACCTACCTGCTGCAGGACGCGGACGGCCAGATCATCGAGACCCACTCGATCTCCGCCGGCCTGGACTACCCCGGCGTCGGCCCCGAGCACTCCTACCTGAAGGATATCGGCCGCGCCGAATACGTCGGCATCACCGACAAGGAGGCGCTGGAGGCCTTCCATCGCCTGTGCCGGACCGAAGGCATCATCCCGGCGCTCGAATCGAGCCACGCGGTCGCCTACGCGATGAAGCTGGCGCCGACGCTGAAGCCCGACCAGCACCTGCTGGTCAACCTCTCCGGCCGCGGGGACAAGGACATCGGCACGGTGGCCGACCTGTCCGGCGCCAAGGTGTACGACCAGCCTTCGCAGGCCGGCCACACGGTGAAGGGAGGTGCGCTGTGAGCCGCATAACTGCCACCTTCGACGCACTCAAGGCCAGCGGCCGCAAGGCGCTGATCCCCTTCGTCACCGCCGGCGATCCGCATCCGGACGCCACCGTCGAGCTGATGCTGGCGATGGCCGAGGCCGGCGCCGACGTGATCGAGCTGGGCGTGCCCTTCTCGGACCCGATGGCCGACGGCCCGGTGATCCAGCGCGCCGGCGAGCGGGCGCTTAAAGCTGGCGTCGGCCTCGCGCAGGTGCTGGCCTACGTGCGCGCCTTCCGCGCGAAGAACGCCACCACGCCGGTCGTGCTGATGGGCTACGCCAACCCGGTCGAGCGCTACGGCCAGGCCCGCTTCGCCGCGGACGCCAAGGCGGCCGGCGTGGACGGCGTGCTGATCGTCGACTATCCGCCCGAGGAATGCGAGGACTTCGCCGCGGCGCTTCAACGCAACGGCCTGGACCTGATCTTCCTGCTGGCACCCACCTCGACCGAGGCCCGCATCCGCCACATCGGCGAGCTGGCCAGCGGCTATGTCTACTACGTCTCGCTGAAGGGTGTGACCGGCGCGGGCCACCTGAATACCGACGCGGTGGCCGAGGCCGTGCCGCGCATCCGGCAGCACGTGAAGATCCCGGTCGGCGTGGGCTTCGGCATCCGCGACGCGCAGACGGCGCGGGCGGTGGCCGCCCATGCGGACGCGGTCGTCATCGGCTCGCGGCTGGTGGAACTGCTCGAAGTGCAGCCGAGGGATAATGTCGCCTCGACCGGTGCGGCCTTCATCCACGAGATCAGGACTGCACTTGACGCCTGAATACGAACAAAGGACCTCCACGATGAGTTGGCTTGAAAAGCTCCTGCCGCCGAAGATGCAGCAGCAAGACCCGAGCGAGCGCCGCACGGTGCCCGAGGGTCTGTGGATCAAGTGCCCCTCCTGCGAGACGGTGCTCTACAAGACCGACCTGGAGCAGAACGTCAACGTCTGCCCCAAGTGCGGCCATCACCACCGCATCGGCGCCCGCGCGCGGCTGGACGCCTTCCTCGACGGCGAAGGCCGCTACGAGGTCGGCCAGGAGGTGCTGCCGGTCGACGCGCTGAAGTTCAAGGACAGCAAGAAGTACCCGGACCGCCTCAAGGAAGCGCTGGAGAGCACCGGCGAGACCGACGCGCTGGTGGTGCTCGGCGGCTCGGTGATGAGCGTGCCGGTCGTGGCGGCCTGCTTCGAGTTCGACTTCATGGGCGGTTCGATGGGTTCCGTCGTCGGCGAGCGCTTCGTGCGCGGCGTCGAGACGGCGCTGGAGCAGAAGACGCCCTTCATCTGCTTCACCGCCACCGGCGGCGCGCGGATGCAGGAAGGCCTGCTCTCGCTGATGCAGATGGCCAAGACCAACGCCTCGCTGACCAAGCTGGCCAAGGCGAAGCTGCCCTACATCAGCGTGCTGACCGACCCGACGATGGGCGGCGTGTCGGCGAGCTTCGCCTTCGTCGGCGACATCGTCATCGCCGAGCCCAAGGCGCTGATCGGCTTCGCCGGCCCGCGCGTGATCGAGAACACCGTGCGCGAGAAGCTGCCCCCGGGCTTCCAGCGTGCCGAGTTCCTGCTTGAGAAGGGCGCCGTCGACATGATCGTCGACCGCCGCCAGCTCCGCGAGACGATCGCCCGCCAGTTGGCGATGCTGCAGCGTCAGAGCGCCGACGCGGTGGCCTGACGGAACGATCCCGATGTACCAACGGCCAGGCCCGCAAGGTCTGGCCGTTATGTTTTTCTGCTGACCATGAACCTCGACGACTGGCTCGCCCACTGCGAGCGCCTGCACCCGAAGACGGTGGACATGACCCTGGCCCGCGTCAACGCGGTGCGTGACCGGCTGGGCCTCGCCTTCGGCGACACGCCGGTCGTGATGGTGGCCGGCACCAACGGCAAGGGCTCGACCTGCGCGATGCTGGAGACGATCGCCCTGCAGGCCGGCTACAAGGTGGGCCTGTACATCAAGCCGCACCTGGTGCATTTCCAGGAGCGCTGCCGGGTCAACGGCACGCCGGTGGAGGCCGATTCGCTGCTGCCGCACTTCGAGGCGGTGGAAGCCGCGCGCGGCGAGCTGCAACTGACCTATTTCGAATTCACCACGCTGGCCATCATGCGGCGGCTGGCCGCCGAGGGCCTGGACCTGGTGATCCTGGAAGTGGGCCTGGGCGGGCGCCTCGATGCCGTCAACTGCATAGACGCCGACTGCTCGGTCATCACCAGCATCGACCTGGACCATACCGAATACCTCGGGCCCGACCGCGAATCGGTCGGCCGCGAGAAGGCCCACATCATGCGACCGGGCCGTCCGGTGGTGGTCAGCGATCCGATGCCGCCTGCGTCGATCGCCGCCCATGCCGAAGCCGTGGGCGCGGACCTGCGCCAGCTCGGCCGCGACTTCACCTACGGCGGCGACCGCCAGCAATGGCAATGGGCCGGCCGCAGCAAGCGCTTCGCAGGCCTGGCCTATCCGGCGCTGCGTGGCGTGAACCAGCTGCTCAACGCCTCCGGCGTGCTGGCCGTGTTCGAGGCGCTGCACACGCGGTTGCCGATCAGCGCGCAGGCGGTGCGCACCGGCCTGGCGCTGGTGGACCTGCCGGGCCGCTTCCAGGTCGTGCCGGGCCAGCCGGCGCTGGTGCTGGACGTGGCGCACAACCCGCACGCGGTCGCCGCGCTGGCGCAGAACCTGGACCAGATGGGCTTCTTCCCGCGCACCCATGCGGTCTTCGGCGCGATGGCCGACAAAGACCTCGGGGCGATCTTCGCCCGCATGGCGCCGCTGGTGGACAGCTGGCATTTCACCGACCTGGCAATCCCGCGCGCGGCCACGGCCGAGGCGCTGGCCAAGCAGTTCGAGTACCTGCGCACGGGCTTGAAGACGCCGCCGAACGTGAGCGTCAGCCGGCATGCCGACCCTCTGGCGGCCATGTCCGCGGCGGCGGCTGCGGCGGACCCCGCTGATAGAATTCTGGTCTTCGGTTCCTTCTACACCGTGGGCGGTGTGTTGAAGAACGGCGTGCCCCGGCTGGTGGCCGGGCAGTCGGCCCAGAACCCCTCTAACTCCTGATTTCCACGGTCAGCCGCGCATGGGCCTGATGTCCTTCTTCAAACGCGCCTTCAAGGGCGGAGAGTCCGCCCCCGCCGCCAAGCCGGTCGCCGACCGCGCCGATGCGGTCCAGCAACTGCGGCTGCGTGCGCGCCGGCGGCTGATCGGCGCGGCCGTGCTGGTCGGCGCCGGCGTGGTCGGCTTCCCGCTGCTGTTCGAGACGCAGCCGCGGCCGATCCCGGTGGACCTGCCGATCGAGATTCCCCACAAGGAAGGCGCCGCACCGCTGGCGGTGCCTGCGGCGGTGGCGCCTGCGCCGAGCAGCCCGGTCGTGAC
>NZ_LYVQ01000260.1 GCF_001984095.1 Pelomonas sp. KK5 | reverse complement strand
GTGCAGGGCCGCGTTCGCGAACTGGTCCTGGCCACCCGCCATGACGCCCTGCCGTCCGACCCCGACCAGCAACTGCTGGTCGACGTGGACCTTGCCATCCTCGGCGCCGCGCCGGCGCGTTTTGCCGAGTACGACGCCCAGGTGCGCGAGGAGTACAGCTGGGTACCCGGCATCCTCTACCGGATGAAACGCAGGGAGGTGCTGCGCGGCTTTCTGGAGCGGCCGTCGATCTACGGCAGCGCCCATTTCCGCGAGCGCTTCGAGGTGCAGGCAAGGGCCAACCTCGCAGGCGCACTGGCCTGAGACTGGGCACTCGCAGCGCTGAAGGCCGGTATTTCGGGCCGAGCGCCGGGCCGCCCCAAGCCGGCCCACTGGCGGCGCTTGTGGCTCGATGCCGCAAGCGTCGGCGCCCCCTCGGGGGGCTGACCAGGTTCGCGCGCGTTCAGCGCCGCGAGACTGGGCGGGGGGCTGACCTCAATGATCGTGATGCAGGTACGCCGCCTGCTTCGGCAGCCGCAGGCTGAACAGGAACGAGACCACCATCATCGCGCTCACGTACCAGTAGAAGGTGGACTCCATGCCCGCCTGCTTCAGTGACAGCGCCACGTACTCGGCGGAGCCGCCGAACAGCGCATTGCCCACCGCGTAGGCCAGGCCCACGCCCAGCGCGCGCACCTCGGGCGGGAACATCTCGGCCTTCACGATGCCGCTGATCGAGGTGTAGAAGCTGACGATGGCCAGCGCCAGCACCACCAGCCCGAAGGCCGTCCACGGGCTGGTCACGCCCTGCAGGGCGCTCAGGATGGGCACGGTGGCGATGGTACCCAGGCCCGAGAACAGCAGCATGCTGCGCCGGCGGCCGATGCGGTCGGACAGCGCGCCGAACAGCGGCTGCATCAGCATGTAGGCACACAGCGCGCCGGTCATCACGTGGCTGGCCGTCTTGATCGGCAGGCCCACGGTGTTGACCAGGTACTTCTGCATATAGGTCGTGTAGGTGTAGAAGATCAGCGAGCCGCCGGCGGTGTAGCCCACGACCGTGACGAAGGCACGCCAGTGATGGCGGAACAGGCCGCCGATGGTGCCGGCGTCCTTGCTGGACTTGGCCGATTCGCTCTGCGTCTCGTGCAGCGTGCGGCGCAGCAGCAGCGCGACGACGGCGGTCACCGCGCCGATCGCGAAGGGGATGCGCCAGCCCCAGGCCTTCATCTCGGCGTTCGACAGCAGCGCCTCCAGCAGCACGATCACCAGCACCGCCAGCAACTGGCCGCCGATCAGCGTCACGTACTGGAAGGAGGAATAGAAGCCGCGGCGGCCGCGCAGCGCGACCTCGCTCATGTAGGTGGCCGTGGTGCCGTATTCGCCGCCCACCGAGAGGCCCTGGAACAGCCGGCAGATCAGCAGCAGCGCCGGCGCCAGCGCGCCGATCTGCTCGAAGGTGGGCAGGCAGGCGATCACCAGCGAGCCGCCGCACATCATCGCGACCGAGATCAGCATCGAGCGCTTGCGGCCGACCCGGTCGGCGATGCGGCCGAACAGCCAGCCGCCGATAGGGCGCATCAGGAAGCCGGCGGCGAACACGCCGGCGGTGTTGAGCAGCTGAGCCGTCGGGTCGGACTTCGGGAAGAAGGCCGGCGCGAAATACAGCGCGGTGAAGGCGTAGACGTAGAAGTCGAACCACTCGACCAGGTTGCCCGAGGAGGCAGCCATGATCGAGAAGATGCGCTGGCGCGTCTCGGCGGCGGTGTAGGGGCGCGGGCTGGCGGTGCTGCCCGAGCCGGGGGCGTAGGTCGTGGCGGTCATGCTGAGCTGTCTCCGGTTTTCAGCCAGTGTGGGCAAACAGGTCTCCGCTGTCGTCCGTAGCCTGCGCCGGGGCGCCTGCGTAAATCTACGCAGGCTACAAGCCGTGCTCGCGGATGAAGCGCTCCAGCTCGTGGCTGTTCGCCAGCGCCAGCTTGGCGAAGACATGGGCGCGGTGCGTCTCCACCGTGCGCGGCTCGATCGGCGCCAGCAGCTGGGCGATGCGCTTGTTGGCATGACCCTCGGCGACGAGCCGCGCCACCTGCATCTCGCGCGGGGTCAGGCGTTGCCATAGCGCCAGCGCCGCCTGGCGGGCCTGCAGCCGGGTGGCGATCTCGGCAGCCCGGGCCAGGGCCTTCTCGACCGTCTCCAGCAGGCGCTCGTCGCTGCAGGGCTTCTCCAGCCAGCCGAAGGCGCCGTCCTGCACCGCCTGCACCGCCACCGGGATGTCGCCGTGGCCCGACAGGAAGACGACGACCAGCGGGCTGGCGCGCTGGCGCAGCGCGTCGAACACCTGCAGGCCGCTCAAGCCGTCCAGGCGCAGGTCCAGGATCGCGACGCCGGGCTCGTCCAGCGCCGCGCCTTCGAGAAAGGCCTCGCCCGAGGCGAAGGCCTGCACCGCGTGCCCGCGCGAGAGCAGCAGCAGGCCCAGCGAGCGGCGCACCGCCTCGTCGTCGTCGATCACATACAGCTTGTGGGTGCTCATGAGGCGGATTCCAGTTCGAGCGTGAACACCGCGCCGCCGCCCTGGGCCGCGGGCCGGTTCGCGAAGGCCAGCGTGCCGCGGTGGCTCTCGACGATCGTGCGGCAGATGTTGAGCCCCAGGCCCAGGCCGCCGCTCTTGGTGGTGAAGAAGGGCGTGAAGGCCTGGGCGGCCACCGCCTCGTCCATGCCGGGCCCGCGGTCGGCAATGCGCAGCCGGATGCGGGCGCCGTCGCGCTCCGCGTCGATCTCGATCAGGCGCTGTTCCGCCGGCGTGCCGGCCTCGTCCATCGCCTGCAGGCCGTTGAGCACCAGGTTCAGGATCACCTGCTCCAGCAGCACGCTGTCGCCGCGCACCGGAGGCAGGTCGGGCTCCACGCGCACGTCGACACGGGCGCGCCGCGCCCGGATCTCGCCCTGCAGCAGGGCCAGTGCGGCGGCCACGCGCGGGGCGATCGCGCAGTCCTCGGCGACGATGCCGTGCTGGCGCACGAAGCCGCGGATGCGGCGCACGATCTCGGCGCTGCGCTGGGCCTGCTTCATCGTCTCGTCCAGGCTCTCGGCCAGCAGCGCCTGCTGGCCCTGCGCGGCGAAGGCCTTGGCGGCGCTGGCGAAGTTGGTGAGCGCCATCAGCGGCTGGTTCAGCTCGTGGGCCAGCGTCAGCGCCATCTCGCCGAGGCTGGCCAGGCGCTGGGCGTGCCAGAGCTGCTCGTCGCGCTCGCGCTGCTGCGCCTCGGCCGCCTTCTGCGCGGTGATGTCGACGACCGAGCTCATCCAGCCGGTGTGCCGGCCCTCGGCGTCGATCAGCCGGGCGGTGTAGACCATCGTGATCACGTCGTGCCCGTCGCGGTGCCGGATGCGCGACTCGAAGCCCGAGACGATCGAGCGGCCGGCCATCGTCGTCTCGTAGTCGCGCCAGTGCTTGTCCAGGTCCTGCGGGTGCCAGTAGGGGTAGGGCGGCAGCATGCCCAGCAGCTCCTCGGCGCCGTAGCCGCACATCTCGCAGAAGGCCGGGTTGACGTAGATGATGCGGCCCGCCAGGTCGCGCGCCCGCATGCCCACCAGCAGCGAGTCCTCCATCGCCTTGCGGAAGGCATGGGCCTGGTCGAGCTCCTGCGTGCGTTCGCGCACCCGCAGCTCCAGCTGGCGCTGGATGTCGCGCTGCTCGGCGAAGCGGCGCTCGCGCAGCCGCCAGTACAGCGCGGCGAGCAGCAGCACGACGGCGCTGAGCGTGCCCAGCAGCCAGGCCCGCTCGCGCGCCTGCGCGACCGGCGCGCGGTCGGCGGTGACGGTGAGCGTCCAGCCGAATTCGGGCAGTGGCTGGTCCACGGCGAGGAAGCTGCGCGGCCGGCCGTCCAGCGTCGTGCGCAGCGCATAACCGGCCGCCTCGGCGGGTTCATGGGGATCGGCCCAGTCCAGCAGCGGGAAGGCCTCGCGCGGGCCGTACTGCAGCTGGCGGTGCACGTCGCCCAGCTCGGCGGTGCCGAGGACTCTGCGGCTGCTGAACATCCAGTCCTTCACCGAGGCGAGGAACACGATGCCGTGCGCGTCGCTGAGCAGGATCGGGTCGCGCACCGTGGCCCAGGTCGCCTCGATCTCGCGCAGGCTGACCTTGACGACGGCCACGCCGACGACGGGGCCGCCTTCGCGCTCGCGCACCGGCGTCGACAGGAACAGGCCCGGCTCGCCGGTGGTCTGGCCCAGGCCGTAGAAGCGCCCGTCGCGGCCGGCGAGCGCATCGGCGAAGTAGGGCCGGTTCGCATAGTTCTGGCCGACGAAGCTGCGCTGCGGCTCTTGCCAGTTGCTGGCGGCCAGCGTCAGGCCGCGGGTGTCGATCAGGTAGAGCGCGTCGGAGCCGGCGCGCTGGTTCAGTGCCTCGATGTAGCGGTCGGCCTGGTCGCGCAGGGCCGGGTCCTGCGGGTGGGCCAGCAGGGCCAGCACCTCCTGCTGGCGGCTGATCGCGTAGGGCAGGTAGGCGAAGCGCTCGGCCGCGCCGCGCAGGCCCAGCGTGTGGATCTCGATCGCGCGGCGGATCGTGTCCAGCTGCGCGCCGGCCTCGCGGCGTGCGGCCCATTCGCCCAAGGCGCCGATGGCGGTGGCGAGGACGGCCAGCAGCAGCACGGCCGACAGGGTGCGGCGGGTTCTTCTTGAAACGGACATGCGCGGGAGTGTCCCGCATCCTGGCGTGTCAGGCCTTGCCGCCCTCGTCCGGATCGAGCAGGCCGTCGGGCATCAGGATCTCGCCGTTGGGGCCCCAGTCCACCTGCACCAGCGCCGGGTTCTGCGCTTCGAGCCGGCGGCGCTCCACCTCGCTGGCGCTCATCTCGCCGCGCTGCTGCCGCATCTGGTCGGCCAGGCGCTGGTCTTCGCGCAGCTCGTCCGCGCGGGCCAGGCCTTCGCGGACCTGGGCGATCAGTACCTCGTCGTCCCAGGGCTTGACGATGAAGCGCAGCACCTCGCCCTCGTTGAGCGCGCGCAGCAGCGTGTCCACCTCGGCCGAGGCGCTGAGCATGAAGCGCACCGCCTGCGGCTGGATGCGGCGCAGCTGCTGCAGGAATTGCACGCCGTCCAGGCCCGGCATGCGGAAGTCGCTGACCACCAGGTCGAAGGCGATCTCGCCGGCGCGGGCCAGCGCGCGGCCCGGGTCGTCGTGGGTCTCGATGCGCAGCTCGTTCTCGTTGAACGCGGTGCGCAGCGCGCGGCGCAGGGCGCTGAGGACATTGGGTTCGTCGTCGACGAGGAGGAGTCTGTGCATGATGGGTCAGGCCTTGATCATGAGCACCAGGTTGAGTCCGTCGCGCTGCTCGTAGGAGCGGATCCGTTCGATCAGGTCCGCCGTCAGCGCATGGCCGGCGGTCAGCAGCACGACGCCTTCGCGCGAGACCAGCTCCTTCGCCAGCACCATGCCGGGCTGCAGCTGCGCGGTGCTGCGCGGCACCGGCGGCGCGGCCGGCGGCGGCGGCGGGGCGGGCTTGGTCAGCTCCAGGAAGGCGTCGATGACCTGCGGGTTGTAGATCGTGCCGCGGCCGTGCTCGAGGATCGTGCGCGCCTCGTCCTTGTTCAGCTTGACGCTGCCCAGGTGGCCGATCTGCAGGTCGTCGTAGGCATCGGCCACGGCCAGGATGGCGGCGCCCAGCGGCAGCGCATCGCCGGCCAGCTTGTCGGGGAAGCCCTGGCCGTCGTGGCGCTCGTGGTGGTGGCGGATCAGGATGGACACGGCGTGCATGTCGTCCAGCGCCAGCAGCGCCTGCTCGCCCATCGTCGGGTGGCGCCGGTAGGCGGCCAGTTCCTCGCCGTTCAGCTTGGGCATCGGCTTGCCCAGCACGGTGTCGTTCAGGCCGATCTGGCCGATGTCGTGCAGCAGACCGGCGACGAAGACCTCGCGCTGCTTCTCCTCCGGCAGCCCCATCTGCTGGGCCGTGCGCCGGGCCACGTCGGCCACGCGCCGCGCATGCCCCACCAGGCTGGCGTTGCGCAGCTCGATCAGGCCGGAGAAGGCCTTCACCGAGGCCAGGTAGTTCCTGCCCAGGCGCTCGTTGGCGCTGGAGAGCTGGGCCGTGCGCTCGGCCACCTTCTCCTCCAGCCTGGCGTTCATCCCGGCCAGCTGCTCGTTCTGCGCCTGAGTCAGCGCCAGCAGGGCCTGGCGCTCGCGCTGCAGCTGCTTGCGCTCGATCGCCTGGCGCACCGTCAGCAGCAGCTCCTCGTCGTTCCAGGGCTTGGTGATGTAGCGGTAGATCTCGCCCTTGTTGATGGCGTCCATCGTCGAACGGATGTCGGCCTCGCCGGTCAGCAGCAGGCGGCCGGCCTCGGGGAAGCGGTGCAGCGCCTGCTCGAGGAACTCGGCGCCGTTCATGCCGGGCATGCGCATGTCCGAGATGATCAGGTCGACCGGCGTGCTCTCCAGCAGCGCCAGCGCCTCGGCGCCGCCGCCGGCGCCCAGCACCTTGTAGTCGAAGGCCTCCTCGCCGCGCAGCAGCCGGCGCAGCGAGGAGATGATGTTGGGCTCGTCGTCGACGAGCAGGATGGTCCAGGCCTGCGGCGCGGCGGGCGCCAGGGCGGCGGCGGCAGCGCCCATGTCCTGGACCAGCGCGTTCATGCCGGCGTCCTTCGCACCGGCAGCGTGAGCCGGAAGGTCGTCCCCACGCCCGGCGTGCTCTCCACCTGGATGTGGCCGTCGTGTTTCTTGACGATGCCATAGGCCAGCGACAGGCCCAGCCCCGTGCCCTTGCCGATCGGCTTGGTGGTGAAGAAGGGATCGAAGATGCGCGTGAGGTTCTCCGGCGCGATGCCGCTGCCGTTGTCCTGCACCTCCACCCAGACCTGCCCGCCGCCCTCGACCACGCCGGAGCGGATCGTGATCGTGCCCCGCTCCGGCCCGGCGAAGGCGTGGGCCGCGTTGACCAGCAGGTTCATGAACACCTGGTTCAGCTCGGAGGGCAGGCACTCGATGTCGGGGATCTCGCCGTAGTGCTTGACCACGTCGGCCTTGTACTTGATCTCGTTGTTGACGATGTTCAGCGTGGAGTCGATGCCCTGGTGCAGGCTGGCCCAGAGCCACTCCTGGCTGTTGTCCACGCGGGAGAAGTCCTTCAGGTCCTGGACGATCTTGCGCACGCGGGTGATGCCTTCCCTGGACTCGGCCATCAGCGTCGGGATGTCCTCCTTCAGGAAGTCCAGCTCCACCCGCTCGCGCATCGCGGCCAGGCCCTGGCCCGCCGCCGTGCCGGCCAGCTGCGCCTCGGCGGCCTCGTAGGCGGCCAGCATGCGGAACAGGTCGGCCAGGTATTTCTCCAGCGTGCCGAAATTGCTGAAGATGTAGCCGATCGGGTTGTTGATCTCGTGCGCGACACCGGCCGCGAGCTGGCCGATCGAGGCCAGCTTCTCGCTCTGCATCAGCTTGTCCTGGGCCAGGGTCAGGCGGGCGTTCTGCTCGAGCAGCTCGTCATGTCGACGGACCAGCTCGGCCACCTGGGCGGGGCTCAGCGCGGCGGGGTCGGGCGCAGGGCTCGTCATGACAGGATGGCCTGGCAGACCGCCTCGTGGCGGCGCTCGGTCTGGCTGAACATCGAGAACAGCTGGGCATCGCTCAGGCCCAGCCGGCCCCAGCTGGCTGCGGACAGCGGCGGCACGATGTCGTCGGGCGAGTGCGAGAGATCCAGGCCGTGGGCCATGTTGTCGGCCAGGTGCAGCAGGTCGCTCATCGGCGTGGAGGCGGCGGTGCCGGACTCGCCGGGCGCGTGGTGGCTGCCGATGGCCTCGCACAGCGCCGGCGCGAACTGCCAGTGCTCGGTCAGCATGAGGCCCACCTTCGCATGGTCGATGCCCAGCACCGCCTGCTCGGCCTCCAGCGGCGTGGCGTCGTGGGCGATGCGCCAGGCCATCACCGCCGAATAGGGCTGGGGGAAGCCGCTGGCCAGCGCGAGGCGGCCGATGTCGTGCAGCAGGCCCAGCGTGAAGGCCATGCCGGTGTCCTGGTCCAGGTACTGGGCCGCGGCCTCCGCGCACAGCGCGGCGCCGATCGAGTGGCGCCAGAACTCGGTGAAGTCGAAGCCCGGGCACTTGGCCGCGGCGAACACCTCGGCAACGCCGGCCGCCAGCGCGATGTTCCGCACGCTGCGCAGGCCCAGCACCGAGGCGGCATCCAGCACCGAGGCCACCTGCCGCGGCAGGCCGAAGAAGGAGGAGTTGGCCATGCGCAGCGTGCGGGCGGTGATGGCCTGGTCCAGCGAGATGCGGCGGGCCAGTTGCTCCACGCTGACGTTGGGGTCGTCCAGCGAGCGGATCAGGTCGGTCACGAC
>NZ_LYVQ01000259.1 GCF_001984095.1 Pelomonas sp. KK5 | reverse complement strand
GCCGACCTCAGCGCAGCGGCTACCCGCCAGTGGGCCCGCGAGCCGAACGTCCGCACGCTGGCCTGATCCACCTCAAGCAAGGAAGCCTTCAAATGACCGCCAAACGCCATGCCGCCTCGCTGGGCGCCCGCTCCGCCGAACTCGGCTTCGCTGCGCCACAGGTGATCGCGATCCGCCTCGCCCGGATGATGATGGCCGGGGCGCAGCCCAGCGCCTCGGACCAGGCCGAGTTCCAGCGCATGTTTGCCGAGAAGGCCAGCGCCTTCTGGCGCGCCGGCCTGGCGATGTCGCAGCAGGCTTTCAGCCTGCAGATGGCGCTGGGCGGGACGCTGCTGCGCTCGATGTGGGGCTGGCCGCCTTCGAACGCGCTGGCGCGCCAGGCCGGCGGCGGCGCGCTGGCGGTGCTGAACCGGGGCATCGCGCCGATCCACGCGACCGCCACGGCCAATCTGCGCCGGCTCAGCCAGCCACGTCGAAAGCCTCGCCGAGCTGCTTGAGCCAGGCGGACTTCGTGGCCAGGTCGACGAAGCTGGCCTCGAAGCTGTTGGCCGCCAGCTGCCAGGCATGGTGCGCCCGCAGCTGCGGCAGCGCCTCGAAGGTGGCGAGGAAGTTGGTGTTCAGGTAGCCGCCGAAATAGGCCGGGTCGTCGGAGTTGATCGTCACGCACAGGCCGTGCTCGAGCAGCGTGGCCAGGCAGTGATCGCGCAGGTCGGGGTAGACCTGCAGCTTCTGGTTGGACAGCGGGCACACGGTCAGCGGGATGCGCCGGCGCGCCAGGCGCTGCATCAGCGCCGGGTCGTCGATGCAGCGCACGCCATGGTCGATGCGCTGCACGTGCAGCAGGTCCAGCGCATCGTGGATGTACTGGGCCGGGCCCTCCTCGCCGGCATGGGCGACGAGATGCAGGCCCAGCTCGCGGCAGCGGGCGAAGACGCGCTGGAACTTCTCCGGCGGGTGGCCGCGCTCGGAGCTGTCCAGGCCCACGCCGATGAAGTGCTCGCGGTAGGGCAGCGCCTGCTCCAGCGTGGCGAAGGCGTCCTCCTCGCTCAGGTGGCGCAGGAAGCACAGGATCAGCGCGCCGCTGATGCCCAGTTCGCGCTGCGCCGTCTCCAGCGCGCGGGAGAGGCCGCGGATCACGACGCCGATGTCCACGCCGCGCTCGGTGTGGGTCTGCGGGTCGAAGAACAGCTCGGCGTGGACGATGTGGTCGTCCGCCGCGCGGCGGAAGTAGGCCACGCCCAAGTCGTGGAAGTCCTGCTCGTGCAGCAGCACGCTGGCCCCGGCGTAGTAGATGTCGAGGAAGCTTTGCAGGTCGGTGAAGGCGTAGGCGGCGCGCAGCGCCTCCACGCTGTCGTACTTCAGCGCGATGCCGTTGCGTCGGGCCAGCTCGAAGATCAGCTCGGGTTCGAGCGTGCCCTCGATGTGGACGTGCAGCTCGGCCTTGGGCATGGCGCGGAGCAGGGCGGGGAGGTCGGTGATGTGGGCGAATCGGTCCATGCGCTGATTGTGGAGGTTAGCGCCCACGCCAGCTAAACAACTGTATTTATAATCAGTATTCATGAGCGATCCGACTTCCGTTGCAGCGATCTCCCGTGTCCACAAGACCCGCCTGATGCAGGTCTGGCGTTCGGCCGGCTGGCCCTGCAAGGACGGCATCGAGCTGGACCTGCTGGCCGCCGGCCTGCTGGCGCTGCAGCTGGAGGACGGTCGCGAGACGCTGCGGCTCACCGAGGCCGCCATTGGCCTGATGGCCGAGAGCCGCCAGCGCGGCCAGCGGGCGCTCAGCGCGCATGACCGCCTGGGCCAGCGCTTCGCCGAGCACCTGTTGGCTCAGGGCCGGGTGGTCTGGCGGGAGCTGTCGCTGCGCGCGCAGGTCGAGGATGAAGAGGCCGCGCAAGACCTGACCCCGGTGCCGCTGCCCTCCGGCCTGTTTGGCGACGAGGACGCCGAACGCCCGATGCCCAGGGTCTGGCGCATGGCCCGGCCGGACATCTTCTCCATCCGCAACACCTCGGTGGAGGCCTACCTGCAGCCGCAGGTCCACGAGATCAAGGTCAGCCGCGCCGACCTGCTGTCCGACCTGCGCCATGCCGCCAAGCGCCAGGCCTACCAGTGGCTGTGCAGCGAGTGCTGCTACGTGTTCCCGGCGAACGTGGCCAAGCCCAACGAGATCCCGGAGCAGTTCGGTGTCTGGGTGCTGCACGGCGGCATCGACGACGGCGAGTTCGAGCTGCTGCGGCCCGCCCAGCACCGGCCGGTGAAGCTGCCCTTCGCGGTCTGGATGGCGCTGGCCAAGGCGACGCCGCTGCGGCTCGATGCCGAGGATGGTGGCGGCCAGGCGGCGCTCGGCGAAGCGCACTGAGCAGCACCATGTACACCGTCGCCGTCCGCGAGCTGTGCGAGTTCACGGCCAAGCAGGGCGACCTGGACCTGCGCTTCACGCCGGCGCCCAGCGCGCTGGAAGGCATGGCCGGCCATGCGGCGGTGGCCGCGCGGCGCGATTCACCTAACTACGAAACCGAGCTGACCCTGGCCGGCGAGTACCGCGGCCGGCTGCTGGTGCGCGGCCGGGCCGACGGTTTCGACAGCGAACGGCGCCGGCTCGAGGAGGTGAAGACCTACAAGGGGTGGCTGGAGCGCCAGTCCGAAACGCAGCGCGAGCTGCACTGGGCGCAGGCGCGCATCTACGGCTGGCTGCTGTGCGAGCAGGGCGGCTTCGACGAGATCGAGGTCGCGCTGGTCTACTTCAACATCGGCTCGCAGCAGGAGACGGTGTTCATCGAGCGCCGCAGCGCGGACGAGCTGCGCGAGCATTTCGAGCGCCACTGCGAGCGCTTCCTCGCCTGGGCCGAGCGGCAGCTGGCGCATCGCGCCGCGCGCGATGAAGCGCTGGCTGCCTTGGGCTTCCCCTTCGGCGAGTTCCGCGCCGGTCAGCGCGCGCTGGCGGAGTCGGTCTATCGCGCCGCCGCCGGGTCGCGATGCCTGCTGGCCCAGGCACCCACCGGCATCGGCAAGACCATGGGCACGCTGTTCCCGCTGCTGAAGGCGGCGCCGGGGCAGAAGCTGGACAAGGTCTTCTTCCTCGCCGCCAAGAGCTCGGGCCGCCAGATGGCGCTCGACGCGCTCGGCCGGCTGCCGGCCTTGCCGCTGCGGACGCTGGAGCTGGTGGCGCGGGACAAGGCCTGCGAGCACCCGCAGAACAACTGCCACGGCGAATCCTGCCCGCTGGCCGCCGGCTTCTACGACCGCCTCCCCGAGGCCCGAGCCGCCGCGCTGGAGCGGCCGGGCCTGCTGACCCAGGCGGCCGTGCGCGAGGCCGCGCTGGCGCATCAGGTCTGCCCCTACTACCTGAGCCAGGAGCTGGCCCGCTGGGTGGACATCGTCGTCGGCGACTACAACTACTACTTCGACCTCGGCGGCCTGCTGCACGGCCTCACCCAGGCCAACCAGTGGCGCGTGGCGCTGCTGGTGGACGAGGCGCACAACCTGGTCGAGCGGGCCCGCGGCATGTACAGCGCGGAGCTGCGGCCCGAGACCCTGGCCGAGGCCCGCCAGGCCGCGCGCAAGCTGCCCGCCGTCAAGGCCGCGCTGGACAAGGTACGCAAGGCCTGGGCCGTCGTCGACAAGGCGCAGGCCGAGCCCTATGCCGTGCTTGCCGCGCTGCCCGAGGCGCTGGCCGGCGCGCTGCAGCAGTGCGCCTCGACGCTGGGCGAACACCTGGCCGAGCATGCATCCGCGCCCGACCCGGCGCTGCAGGCCTTCATGTTCGAGGCCCAGCACCTGGCGCGCATGGCCGAGTCGCTGGACGAGCATTCGCTGGTCGACCTGAGCAAGGGCGAGAAGCCGGGCACGTCGCAGCTGTGCATCCGCAACCTGGTGCCCGCACCCTTCCTGAAGCCGCGGCTCGAAGCGGCGCTGACCAGCACGCTGTTCTCGGCCACGCTGCAGCCCACCGCCTACTACACCGACCTGCTGGGCCTGCCGGACGGGCATGTCTGCGTGGACGTCGAATCCCCCTTCGAGGCCGCGCAGCTGCGAGTGAATATTGCCCGCCACATCTCCACCCGCTACGCGGACCGGGAGGCATCATTGGCGCCCATCGCGCGGCTGATGGCCGAGCAGTTCCAGGCCCAGCCCGGCAACTACCTCGCCTTCTTCAGCAGCCACGACTACTTGCAGCAGGTTGCCGACATGTTTGCAGCGATGTTCCCCGCCTTGCCGGTCTGGCGGCAGTCGCGCCGGATGGGCGAAGCCGAGCAGAAGGCCTTCCTCGGCCGCTTCACCGAAGGCGGCGAAGGCATCGGCTTCGCGGTGCTGGGCGGCGCCTTCTCCGAAGGCATCGACCTGCCGGGCCGCCGCCTGATCGGCGCCTTCCTGTCCACGCTGGGCCTGCCGCAGGTGAACCCGGTCAACGAGCAGATCAGGGCGCGCATGCAGCGCCTGTTCGGCGCGGGCTACGACTACACCTACCTCTACCCCGGCCTGCAGAAGGTGGTGCAGGCCGCGGGCCGCGTGATCCGCACGCCGAGCGACCGGGGCGTGGTCCACCTGATCGACGACCGCTATGCCCGCCGCGAGGTCCATCGGCTGCTGCCCCGCTGGTGGGCGCTCGGCCGAACAAATTGATACACCCGGGTGGCATGCTCATTGCCGAATGCCGGAAACTGAGAAGTTGTCAGGAGTAGTGCCATGCCGTCCCGTACCCACGATGTCCGTTGGCTGCAATCGCAGGAGGCCCGCCTGAATCCGCCACTGGGCGAAGGCGACGAGGACTTCGTCGACCCCTTCGCCGATCTGCCCGATGGCGACCCGGGCCAGCTCGACAAGCTGCGGCTGATGTTCGACTGGACGCCGCCGCGCGAGCACCTGCACTGACGGCATTCCGTTTGCCGTGACGAGGTCCGAACGCCCCAAGCGGAAAGGACCTCCCGATGAGTTCCAAGAACGATAGCGCGGTCGCCGAGGCTCGCAAGATCCAGCGCGAGCAGGATCGCAAGGATGCGGCGAAGGGCCGCGGCAAGGCCGCCAGGGCCGAGACGCCCGTCCAGGCCGGGGCCCGCCCGCAGCCCACCGATCTCCCCGCACAGCACATCGCCAAGCCGGGCCTGCAGGCCGAGCTGAAGCTGCAGCCGCGATACCTGGCGCCCGACTATCTCGGCAGCAGCAAGCTGCACCACATGAGCGCGCTGATCACCGGCGGCGATTCCGGCATCGGCCGCGCGGTGGCCGTGCTGTTCGCCCGCGAGGGCGCCGACGTGGCCATCGTCTACCTCGACGAGGACGAGGACGCGAAGGAGACCCAGCGCGCCGTCGAGGCCGAGGGCCGCCAGTGCCTGCTGCTGCCCGGCGACGTCAAGGATCCGGCCTTCTGCGAGCGCGCGGTGCGCGCGACGGTGGACACCTTCGGCAAGCTCGACATCCTCGTCAACAACGCCGCCTTCCAGGAACACGCCGACGAGCTGACCGACATCAGCGAGGAACGCTTCGACGAGACGCTGCGCACCAATGTCTACGGCTACTTCCACATGGCCAAGGCGGTGCTGCCGCACCTGGGGCAGGGCGCCTGCATCATCAACACCGGCTCGGTCACCGGCCTCGAAGGCAGCCCCAGGCTGCTCGACTACTCGACCACCAAGGGCGCCATCCACGCCTTCACCAAGGCGCTGGCGCAGAACGTCCTGCACCGCGGCATCCGCGTCAATGCGATCGCGCCCGGCCCCGTGTGGACGCCGCTGAACCCGGCCGACGCACCGGCGGAGCGGGTGGCCGAGTTCGGCAGGAAGACCGACATGCATCGCCCGGCGCAGCCGGAGGAGCTGTCGCCGGCCTACGTGTTCCTGGCCTCGCCGGTCTGCTCCGGCTACATCACCGGCATCGTGCTTCCCGTCACCGGCAGCGTTGGCGCTGAATGACATGGTCGCTCCTCGCATCATCTGGAAAGGCGCGATCAGCTTCGGCCTGGTCCACGTCCCCGTCGCGCTGTACCCGGCGTCGAGGGAAGACGACATCGACTTCGACTGGCTCGACAAGCGCTCGATGGACCCGGTCGGCTACCAGCGCATCAACAAGCGCACCGGCAAGACGATCACCAAGGAGAACATCGTCAAGGGCGTCAAGCAGGAGGACGGCGACTACGTGCTGATCTCCGACGAGGAGATCAAGGCCGCCTACCCGCAGACCACGCAGACGATCGCGATCGAGGCCTTCGTCCAGGCCAGCGAGATCCCCTTCCTCTTCCTGGAGAAACCCTTCTACCTGGAGCCGCTGGGCAAGGCCGGCAAGGTCTACGCGCTGCTGCGCGAGGCGATGGTGGCCGACGGCAGCATCGGCATCGCGCGGCTGGTGATGCACAACAAGCAGCACCTGGCCGCGCTGATCCCGACCGGCCCGGCGCTGATGCTCAACACGCTGCGCTGGGCCGACGAGATCCGCCCCTGGAACGAGCTGAGCTTCCCGAAGGAAGGCAAGGCCGAGGTCAAGGACGCCGAGCTGAAGATGGCCCGCCAGCTGATCGGCGACATGAAGGCGAAGTGGCAGGCCGACGACTATGCGGACGAGTTCAAGACCGCGATCCGCGCGCTGATCGGGCAGAAGGCCAAGGCCGGCGAGACGAAGCGCGTGACGCCGCTCGAACCGACCGGCGAGGAAGGTGCGGCCAGCAATGTGGTCGACCTCAGCGACCTGCTGCGGCGCAGCCTGTCGGGCGGCAAGACGGGCAAGGCGAAGAAATCGGCATGAGCGATCGCGGCCTCGACGACTACCGGCGCAAGCGCGACTTCACGGTCACGAGCGAGCCGGCCCCCGGCAAGGCCGCAGCGAAGGCCGGCCAGGCGCTGAGCTTCGCGATCCAGAAGCACGCGGCCCGCCACCTGCACTACGACTTCCGCCTGGAGCTGGACGGCCGGCTCAAGAGCTGGGCCGTGCCCAAGGGGCCGAGCCTGGACCCGCACGACAAGCGCATGGCCGTCCACGTGGAGGATCATCCGCTCGCCTATGGCGGCTTCGAGGGCACCATCCCGGCCGGCCAGTACGGCGCCGGCACGGTGATCGTCTGGGACCGCGGCACGTGGACCCCGATCGGCGATGCCCGCGCCGGCTACCGCGACGGCAAGCTCAAGTTCGAGCTGCACGGCGACAAGCTGCACGGCCTGTGGACCCTCGTGCGCATGCGCGGCAAGGCGGGCGAGCGGCAGGAGCCCTGGCTGCTGATCAAGGAGCGCGACGAGTTCGCGCGGCCGGCGGCGGACTACAGCGTCGTCGACGCCGAGCCGGACAGCGTCCTTGCCCGGCGCCCCCGCACGCGCAAGGCCGCCGCCCGCGACGAGATGCCGCTGACGCTGGCGCCCGAACTCGCCACGCTGGTCCGCTCGCCGCCCGAGGGTGTGAACTGGCTGTGGGAAATGAAGTTCGACGGCTACCGGCTGCTGACCCGCGTGGCCGCCGACGGCACGGCGCGCCTGTTCACCCGCAACGGCCACGACTGGACCGGCAAGCTCAAGAGCCTGGCGCAGGCCCTGGAGGCGCTGAAGCTGAAGTCCAGCTGGCTGGACGGCGAGATCGTCATCCAGGGTGAGCACGGCGCGCCGGATTTCCAGGCGCTGCAGAACGCCTTCGAGACCAGCAAGGGGACGACGCAGATCGTCTACTACCTGTTCGACCTGCCCTTCCACGCCGGAGAAGACCTGCGCAGCCGCCCGCTGGCCGAGCGCCGCGAGCGCCTGCGCACCCTGCTGGACGACGACAAGGCACAGGCCCAGCCGCGCCTGCGCTTCAGCGAGGACTTCCGCGAGGACGCCGCCCACCTGCTGGCCAGCGCCTGCCGGCTGCGCATGGAGGGCCTGATCGGCAAGCGGGCCGACTCGCCCTACCGCTCGGCCCGCTCGCCCGACTGGATCAAGCTCAAGTGCACGCAGCGCCAGGAGTTCGTCATCGTCGGCCATACCGAGCCCAAGGGCCGCCGCTCGGGCCTGGGCTCGCTGCTGCTGGCGGTCAACGATGCCGCTGGAACGCTGCGTTATGCCGGCAACGTCGGCACCGGCTTCAGCGAGGCCTCGCTGCACCGGCTGAAGAGCCAGCTGGACGGGCTGGCCGTGAAGGCGCCGGCCTTCGAAGGCAAGCCGCCGGCCGGCGCGCATTTCGTCAAGCCGAAGCTCGTGGCCGAGGTGTCCTTCGCCGAATGGACCCAGGACGGCCGCGTGCGCCAGGCGGTGTTCCACGGCCTGCGCGGCGACAAGCCGCCTGCGGCGATCACGCGCGAGCAAGCAGCCGCTGCCGCCCCGGCGCCGGCCGCGAAGACGCCGGCCC
>NZ_LYVQ01000258.1 GCF_001984095.1 Pelomonas sp. KK5 | reverse complement strand
GCCGTGCGCTGCAGGCGCGCGAGGTGTCCGTCGAGACGGACGAAGGCGCCGCCCTGCAATCGCAAGGTTTCCAGCGCGGCGATCGGTGCCTGCGCGCGCAGCAGGAAGCGGGTCTTGGCCCGCCATTCGGCCACTTCGGCGGCCGGTTCGGAATCCAGCGTGATCGCGCTGCCGATGCCGCAGCGCAGCCCTTGGCCGCCCTCACCTTCCACGGTGCGGATCGGCACGTTGAAGGTCGCCACGCCGCCGGGCTGCAGCAGGCCCAGCGCGCCGCAATACCAGCCGCGTGCCGAAGGCTCCAGCTCCTGGATGATCTGCATCGCACGGATCTTGGGCGCGCCGGTCACCGAGCCGCAGGGGAACAGCGCGGCGAAGACCTCGCTCAAGGCCAGCCGCGGCCGGCTGATCGAGGTCACGGTGGACGTCATCTGCCAGACGGTCGGCAGCGCATGCAGTTCGAACAGCCGCGGCACCCGTACCGATCCCGTCTTGGCGACCCGGCCGATGTCGTTGCGCAGCAGGTCCACGATCATCAGGTTCTCGGCCCGCTCCTTGATGCTGGTGCGCAGGTAGGCCTGGGCGGCCTCGTCGGCCACCTTGTCGCGGCCGCGGGCGGCCGTGCCCTTCATCGGCTGGGCGGCCAGCAGCCAGGTGCGCTGGGTGTCCGGCAGCGGGCGCCAGTCGAAGAACAGTTCGGGCGAGACGCTGGTCACTTGGGCCTCGCGCAGGAACAGCGAGAAGCCGCCGGGCTGGTGTCGGTGCAGCGCGAGGAAGAGCGTGGCCGGGTCGTCCGCCTTCAGCTCGCTGTGCAGCCGGGTCGTCAGGTTGACCTGGTAGCAGTCGCCGGCGCGGATGTACTCGCGCACGCGCTCGATCTGCGCGGTTTCGTCAGCGTCAGACTGGCCGTCGAGCCAGTCGGCGGTCAGTGCAGATTCGGCGTTATCGGGCAGTTCGGGCCAGGGCCCGGGCGCTTGCTCGTAGACGGCGAACTCGGCCAGCGGCAGCGCGCTCGCATGGCCGGCCATGGCCGGTTCGAAGGCGCTCGCGGCCTCGTAGCGCAGCCCGCCCAGCACCCAGGCGCCGTCGCGGCTGGCCTGGTGGGCGGCGTCGATCACCGCGCGCAGGTCCTCGGCGCGATGGGCGCGCAGCCAGCGGGCCGGCGGCGCGTACCAGGCGCCGCGCACCCGCTCGCCGTCTTCGCGCGCCAGCGGATGGCGCGGGAAGTCGAAGGCCGCCTGCAGCAAGCCGCTCACAGGCTCAGGAAGTGCTCGCGGTAGTAGGCGAGCTCGTCGATGGACTCATGGATGTCGGCCAGCGCCGTGTGCGCCTGCGCCTTCTTGAAGCCGGCCATGATGCCGGGCTTCCAGCGCTTGGCCAGTTCCTTCAGCGTGGACACGTCCAGGTTGCGGTAGTGGAAGAAGGATTCCAGCTTGGGCATGTAGTTGGCGAGGAAGCGGCGGTCCTGGCAGATGCTGTTGCCGCACATCGGCGACTTGCCGGCGGGCACGTAGGCCTTCAGGAACTCGATGGTCTTCTCGACCGCCTCGTCCTCGTTGACCGTGGAGGCCTTGACCCGGTCGATCAGGCCGCTCCTGCCGTGCGTGCCCTTGTTCCAGGCGTCCATCTTGTCCAGGGTCTCGTCGCTCTGGTGGATGGCGAACACCGGGCCTTCGACGCGCACCGTCAGCTGCGGGTCGGTCACGACGACGGCGATCTCGATGATGCGGTCGGTCTCGGGGAAGAGGCCCGTCATTTCGAGGTCGATCCAGATCAGGTTGTCGGGGCTGGAGGCGAGCGTGGTCATTGATCAAGCTTTCAAGGGAAATCGTTGAGAGCGATTGTCGCAGCCCCCTACACTTCGGAAATGAGTTCCCTGCCCTCCGTCAATCCGACCGCCGTGAGCCTGGCCTTCGCCGCCCTGCTGCTGCTGTCGCTGCTGGCCAAGTTCTGGCTCAGCAGCCGCCAGGTCCGCCATGTGGCGCAACATCGCGGCGCCGTGCCCGCCGCCTTCGCCGGCACCGTGCCGCTCGCGGCCCACCAGAAGGCCGCCGACTACACGATCGCCCGCAGCCGCTTCGGCCTGCTGAGCGTGGCCTTCGGCGGCGTCGTGCTGCTGGGCTGGACGCTGCTGGGCGGGCTCGACGCGCTGAACCGGCTCGTGCTCGATCTCGTCGGCCCGCAGCACCCCATGACTTACCAGTTATGTCTGCTGACCGCCTTCGCGCTGGTCGGCGGCCTGCTGGACCTGCCCTTCGAGCTTTACAGCACCTTCCGCATCGAGCAGCGCTTCGGCTTCAACAAGATGACGCCGAAGCTCTACGTCATCGACACCCTCAAGGGCCTGGCCGTCGGCGCCGTCATCGGCCTGCCGATCGCCGCGCTGATCCTGTGGCTGATGGGCGCCGCGGGCAGCTACTGGTGGCTGTGGGCCTGGGGCGCCTGGATGGCGTTCAACCTGCTGATCCTCGTGCTCTACCCGACCCTGATCGCACCGCTGTTCAACAAGTTCGAGCCGCTGCCGGACGAGACGCTGAAGGCCCGCGTCGAAGGCCTGATGCAGCGCTGCGGGTTCGCGGCCAAGGGCCTCTTCGTGATGGACGGCAGCCGCCGCTCGGCGCACGGCAATGCCTACTTCACCGGCTTCGGGCCGGCCAAGCGGGTGGTGTTCTTCGACACGCTGCTGGAGCGGCTGAACGGCGCGGAGGTGGAGGCGGTGCTGGCCCACGAACTGGGCCACTTCAAGCACAAGCACGTGACCAAGCGCATGGTCACCATGTTCGCGATCAGCCTGGGCGGCTTCGCGCTGCTGGGCTGGCTGTCGGCCCAGCCGGGCTTCTACGCGGCCTTCAGCGTGCGGCCGAACATGGGCGCGCCCAACGACGCGCTGGCCCTGCTGCTGTTCATGCTGGTGGTGCCGGTGTTCGGCTTCTTCTTCACGCCCGTGGCCAGCCGCCTGTCCCGCCGCGACGAATTCCAGGCCGACGCCTATGCCTGCGCCCAGGCCAGCGGCGCCGACCTCTGCGCCGCGCTGCTGAAGCTGCACGAGGACAATGCCGGCACGCTGACGCCGGACCCGGTCTACGCCCGCTTCTACTACTCGCACCCGCCCGCCAGCGAACGCCTGGCCGCCATCCAAGCCCTATGAACCTGCTGATCGCCCAATGCTCGCCGCAGCGCGAGCCTCTCTCGAATGTGGACGACTGGTTCGCGCAGGTCCCGGGCTGGCTGCCCGATCCCGACAAGAAGCTGATCGCCCGCCGCTTCGGCTTCGACAACTTCTACCAGACCATGGCCTTCGTCAACGCGGTGGCCGAGATCGCCCATGCGCAGGACCATCACCCCGAGATGATGGTGAGCTTCAGCGCCTGCACGGTCAGCTTCACCACGCATAGCGCTGGCGGCCTGACGATCAACGACTTCATCTGCGCCGCGCAGGTGGCGGCCTTGCCGGAAGCGACGGCCGACTGATGGCGGCCAAGTTCGGCAACCTCGATCTCGGTCTCATCGTCCGCGGCCATGGCCGCCACTACATCGTCGAAGACAGCGACGGCCGCCGCTTCGTCGGCCACCCGCGCGGGAAAAAGAGCGATTGCGTCGTCGGCGACCAGGTGCGCTGGGCGCCTTCGGGTTCGGATGAAGGCGTGATCGAGGCCGTCGAGCCGCGCCGCAACCTACTCTACCGCCAGGACGAGTGGAAGACCAAGAGCTTCGCCGCCAACATCGACCAGCTGCTGGTGCTGGTGGCCGTGGAGCCGGTGTTCAGCGAGAGCCAACTGTGCCGTGCGCTGATCGCCGCCGAGCAGGCCGGCATCGCCACGACGATCGCGCTGAACAAGACCGACCTGCCCGGCACCGAGGCCGCCCGCGAGCGCCTGGCGCCCTACCGCGCGATGGGCATGAACGTGATGGAGCTGGCGCTGAAGGCCGACCCGGCCGGCTCGCGCGCGCTGCTGCAGCCCTGGCTGAACGCGAAGCGCACGCTGGTCCTGGGCCCCAGCGGCACCGGCAAGAGCACCTTGATCAACCTGCTGATTCCCGACGCAAAGGCGCAGGTCGGCGACATCTCGGTGGCGTTGAACTCCGGCCGCCACACGACGACGACGACCCAGTGGTACTGGATGGACGTGGACACCCGCGAGACCGCGCTGATCGACTCGCCGGGCTTCCAGGAATTCGGCCTGCACCAGATCGACCCGCAGCAGCTCCCGCTGCTGATGCCGGACCTGCGCGCCCACGCCGACCATTGCAAGTTCTACAACTGCACCCACCGGCACGAGCCGGGCTGCGGCGTGCGCGAGGCGCTGGAACAGGGACTGATCAGCCCCTCGCGCTACCGGATCTACGGAGAGATCCTGGAACAGCTGACCGCGCCGAAGCGCTGGTAGCCCGGTCGATCAATGCTCAAGACGCTGGGCACTGTCCGGCACCTCGCGAACCTCGACGTCAACCACCTCGCCCGCCGGGCGGATGTTCGCCCGCCGGCCCGGCTTGAAGCCGCCGCGCGCCTGCGCGAAGCGGGCCGCCATGTCGATGTTGGGCCGGCGGCCGCGCAGCAGGCTCCACAAGGTCAGGCCCAGCACCGTCATCAGCGCGACGGCGAGCAGGCCCAGCACGAACAGCAGCCCGATCACGCCGATGGCGATGCGCAGGACAAAGGAAACGAGTGCGGAGATCATTCGGTACTACTTTCTGTCGGGTGCCCTGATTTCAACCCCGACCCACGAAGGGCATGTTCGTCGCCATCACGGTCATGAACTGGACATTGGCAGACAGCGGCAGCTCGGCCATGTAGAGCACCGAGCTGGCGACGTGCTCGACGTCCATCGTCGGCTCGATCGCGATCTCGCCGTTCGCCTGGCGCACACCCTTCGTCATCGGCACGGCCATCTCGGTCAGTGCGTTGCCGATGTCGATCTGGCCGCAGGCGATGTCGTGGGCGCGGCCGTCCAGCGACAGCGCCTTGGTCAGGCCGGTGATCGCATGCTTGGTGGCGGTGTACGGGGCCGAGTTGGGCCGCGGCGCGTGGGCCGAGATCGAGCCGTTGTTGATGATGCGGCCGCCGCGCGGCGACTGGTGCTTCATCATCCGGAAGGCTGCCTGGGCGCAGAGGAAGCTGGCGGTGAGGTTCACGTCCACCACGTTCTGCCACTGCTGGGCGGTCAGCTCGTCGATCGGCACCGCCGGCGCGCCGGAGCCGGCGTTGTTGAAGAGCAGGTCCAGCCGGCCGAAGGCGGCCTTCACCCGTTCGAACAGCGTCGTCACGGCCTCAGGCTTCGTCACGTCGCAGGGCAGCACCAGCGCGCGGTCCGGGCGCAGCGCCGCGGTCTCCACCAGCGGCGCCTCGCGGCGGCCGACCAGAGCGACCTGGTAGTCGGCCTTCATCAAGGCCTGGGCGGCGGCGCGGCCGATGCCGGTGCCGGCGCCGGTCACGAGAGCGAATTTGCGGATCGTCATCCAATCATCATAAAGATCAATAACGCATCGCAGGCGGCACGTAGGCGACGCGCTTGAGTTCCGGCGCGCGTTCGGTGGCGGCGACCACCGGCGCATCCGGCGTGCGGCGGCCTTCGACGACGACGGTCGGCAGCCGCTCGACCTTCACCGCCTTGCCGACGATCACCACGGTGGGCAGGCGCTCGATCTTGACCGGGGCTGCCTCGGCCTTGCCGGCTCCCAGCAGCGCAGCGGCGCCGAGCAGGATCAGGCCCGACAGCGCGGCCAGGCGCTTGTGGGTGGCGTAGCGGTCATAGCAGTAGACGGTAGTAGTGGCATTCATGTCGACCTCCTCGTGTGCGGACAAGAACGCTGCCCGCTGCATGGACGTGAATGTGCGCCGTGCTAACTCTCAAACCCATCGGATTGCGACCGGCCGCGGGCCGGGGGCGATGAACGGCATTCCGGCGCGATGAACGCCCGGCGCGCCGCAGGTCAATAGGGGAAGCGACGATAATCACGCCACCGATTTGCAGCCCTCCCCCTCCGAACCATGAGCACCACGATCCGTTATGCCGACCTGGTCGACAGCGTCGCCGCCGCCTTCCAGTTCATCAGCTACTACCACCCGGCCGACTACATCGCCCACCTGGCCCGCGCCTACGAGCGCGAGCAGAGCGAGGCGGCGAAGGATGCGATCGCGCAGATCCTGACCAACTCGCGGATGAGCGCCACCGGCCACCGCCCCATCTGCCAGGACACCGGCATCGCCAACGTGTTCCTGAAGATCGGCATGGACGTGCGCTTCGAGGGCTTTCCGGGCTCGATCGAGGATGCCGTCAACGAGGGCGTGCGCCGCGCCTACAACTTCGAGGACAACAAGCTGCGCGCTTCGGTTCTCGACGACCCCATCTTCGCCCGCAAGAACACCAAGGACAACACGCCCGCCGTCATCAGCATGAGCCTGGTGCCGGGCAACACGGTGGACGTGATGGTCGCGGCCAAGGGCGGCGGCTCGGAGAACAAGAGCAAGTTCGTCATGATGAATCCGAGCGACGACCTGGTCGACTGGGTGCTCAAGACCGTGCCGACGATGGGCGCGGGCTGGTGTCCGCCGGGCATGCTGGGCATCGGCGTCGGCGGCACGGCCGAGAAGGCGATGCTGCTGGCCAAGGAATCGTTGATGGACGACATCGACATGTACGAGCTGCTGCAGCGCGGCCCCCAGAACAAGCTGGAAGAGCTGCGCATCGAGCTGTACGAGAAGGTCAACGCGCTGGGCATCGGTGCCCAGGGCCTGGGCGGCCTGACGACGGTTCTCGACGTCAAGATCAAGACCTTCCCGACCCACGCCGCGAGCAAGCCGGTCGCGATGATCCCGAACTGCGCCGCCACCCGCCACGCCCACTTCGTGCTGGACGGCAGCGGCCCGAGCTTCATCGAGGCCCCGAGCCTGGACCTGTGGCCCGACGTGACCTGGGCGCCGGACTACAACAAGAGCAAGCGCGTGGACCTGAACACGCTGACCAAGGAAGAAGTGGCCAGCTGGAAGCCCGGCGAGACGCTGCTGCTGTGCGGCAAGATGCTGACCGGCCGCGATGCCGCCCACAAGCGCATCGCCGACATGCTGGCCAAGGGCGAGCCCCTGCCGGTGGACTTCACCAACCGCGTCATCTACTACGTCGGCCCGGTCGATCCGGTGCGCGATGAAGTGGTCGGCCCGGCCGGCCCCACCACCGCCACGCGGATGGACAAGTTCACCCGCATGATGCTGGAGCAGACCGGCCTGATCTCGATGATCGGCAAGAGCGAGCGCGGCCCCGTGGCGATCGAGGCGATCAAGGACAACAAGTCGGCCTACCTGATGGCCGTCGGCGGCGCCGCCTACCTCGTCAGCAAGGCGATCAAGCAGGCCAAGGTGGTCGGCTTCGCGGACCTGGGCATGGAGGCGATCTACGAATTCGACGTGGTCGACATGCCGGTCACCGTGGCCGTGGATGCCGGCGGCACCAGCGCCCACATCACCGGCCCGGCCGAGTGGAAGGAGCGCATCGCCTCGGGCAAGGCGCTGAGCATTCCGGTGGTGCCGGCCTAAGAAGCGGCAACACCCAGGCGGCGGAGCACCGGAAGCAGCTCGTCCGGTCCCGCCGGCTTGGCGTACAGATAACCCTGTACTTCATCGCAGTGCAGGTCCTCGAGGATGTCCCGCTGGGCCGTCGTCTCCACGCCCTCGGCCAGCACCGACAGGCCCAGCGACTGGCCCATGCGCACGATCAGCTCGGCGATGTGGAAGTCGTCCAGGTCGCGGTCCAGGCCCTGGATGAAGACGCGGTCGATCTTCAGCCGCGTCACCGGGAGGTGGCGCAGCTGGCCCAGCGACGAGTAGCCGGTGCCGAAGTCGTCGATGGCGATCTGCACGCCCATCTCGCGCAGCTGTCGCAGCCGGCCGACGCCGGACTCCATATCGCTGATCACCAGGGTCTCGGTCACCTCCAGCTCCAGGTCGCCGGGCTCCACGCCGTGGGCGGCCAGCGCGTCGCGGACACTCTCGACGAAGCCCTCGTCCTCGATCAGCTGCCGCGTGGAGACATTGACCGCCACGCGCACCCGCAGGCCCTGGTCGCGCCACTTGCGCTGCTGGCCCAGTGCGGCCTCCATCACCCAGCGCCCCAGCGGCAGGATCAGGCCCGAGCTCTCGGCCGCGGCGATGAACTGGTCCGGCGGCACGACCTGGTTGCCGTCGCGCCAGCGCACCAGCGCCTCCACGCCGACGACGCGGCCGCTCATCAGGCTCACCTGCGGCTGGTAGACAAGGAAGAAGGCCCGCTCCTCGATCGCCTTGTGCATGCGCGCGGTGAGGTGCAGCAGCGCGCGCAGCTCCGCATTCATCGCCTCCTCGAACAGCAGGGCGCTGCCCAGCCGCGCCTGGCGCGCGTTCTTCAGTGCCACGCCGGCGTTGGCGATCATGGCGCTGGGGTTGCTGCCGTCGGGCGTGAAGCGGGCCGCACCCACGGTGACGCCGATCGCCACATAGGCAT
>NZ_LYVQ01000257.1 GCF_001984095.1 Pelomonas sp. KK5 | reverse complement strand
CCGTGGGACTGGGTCGCGCGCCACAGCGCCCCGCCGCCGGCGGCCACGACGAGCAGCGGCAGCAGCGCGGCCAGCGCCACCCGCTTCGGCGCCAGGCAGCGGCGGCCCAGCATCGGCGGCAGCTGCGCGCCGGCGCTGCGGCCGACCAGGATGCGGGTGCGCGAGCTGCCGGCGTCGATGGCGGCCGTCACCAGGAAGATCTCGAAGGGCCAGCCGCCGCCCTTGTCCAGCATGTCGTCGTCGATGGCGACGACGCGGTGCGGCCAGCTGGCATCGCCCGGGCTCACCGAATAGCCGTGGGCCTGGGCGAAGCGCGCCACCCGGCCGGCCGAGAGCTTCTCCAGGAAGCGCTCGCTGAAGGCGGGCCAGCTGCCCCCCGGGGCGCGCGGCGCGCGGCGCAGCAGCCGGGCCAGCAGGCCCGTGGGCTTGCCCGGCGCGGCCACGCCGGGCGGCGGGTCTTCCTGGTCGGCCAGCGCGTCCAGATGCGCGGCATTGGTGTTGGCGGCGACGGTGCTGTCCTCGCTGCCCCAGGCGGCCAGACTCTCGTCGGAGACGGCGTCGGTCAGGACAGGCTCCACCTGCATCGGCGGGCGGCTGTCGCGCATGAACGGCAGCGCCACGACGCCGATCGTGTGGACGTCGTAGATGCTGATGCGTTTGGCAAGCGGGTGGCGGTTGTGCCACTCGACGACTTGCTCGGGCAGGCGATCCATGCAGGCGTGGGAAGTGAGCCTCAATCGTGCATCGATTGTGCGCGCTACGGTCGTGCGATAAGCCCGGAGAAGAAGTCCCACATCAGCGCGTTGGCCGAGAGGGCCTGCGAGGGGGCGCCCTTGCCGGGCCGCATCGCCGGCGTGCCCGGCCAGGAGTGGCCGCCGCTGTCGGTCACGCACAGCGCCACCGGCGCGCCGCAGCCGGCGGCTTGCAGCTCGCAGCGGGCGCCGGGGCGCTCCAGCGTGCGCTGAACCTGGGCGTTAGCTGGGCAGCCGTTGCGTCGCGTCCAGCGCGAGATCGTCTCGGGCACCGAGGTGAACTCGGTCACCTGCGCCCGGTTCGGGAAGGCATTCGGGCCGGCGCCGCCGTCGAACAGCACATGGTCGTCGTCGCGGGCGTGGAACTCGATCACCGCGACGGGGCGGGCGGGGTGGCAGTCGACGGTGTTGTCGGTGCCGGCCACCGGTGCGATGGCGCTGAACAGGTCGGCTGCCTCGCAGCCCAGGCGCTGGGCCATCATGCCGCCGTTGGACATGCCGGTGGCCCAGATGCGCCGCGGGTCGACGGCCAGCTGGCCCTGCAGCTCGGCCACCACCGCGCGGATGAAGGCCACGTCGTCCACGCCCTGGTCACGCGCCTTGCCGCAGCAGCGGCCGGCGTTCCAGGTGGCCAGCCGGTCGCCGCCCAGCGCGCCGATGCCGTTGGGGAACACGGCGATGAAGCCGCGCTGCTCCGAGGCGTCGACGAGGCCGTAGTGCTCCGCCTGCAGGTTCATGTTGCCGCCGCCGCCATGCAGGGCCAGCAGCAGCGGCGCCGGCCGGGCCGGGTCGTAGCTGCGCGGCACATGGACGCGGTAGTGGCGCTCGCGCCCGCCGCTGTCGATGGTGCGGGTGTAGTCGCCGGGGCCGGCGATCGGCGCGGCACCGGCGGCCAGCGAGCAGATCAGCAAAAGAAGAAGCAGCGCGACGCGAGGCATGCGCCTCAGCTTACACGCCCGATCGCCGTGCCGCTGCCGCAATGCGCGCCCGCCTCGGCGCGGCGCTGCAGCCGGCCGGCCTGGGGGGCGAGGATCTGCGTCTCCATCTTCATCGCCTCGATCACCGCGATGGGTTCGCCGGCCGCGACGGTGGCGCCGTCTTCGGCCAGCCAGGCGAGCAAGGTGCCGCTCATCGGTGCAAGGACGGTCGATGGGTCCGCTTCCTCGGCGGCCGGCGCCGCTGCAGGCGCGGCCGTTGCCGCGCCGAGCAGCAGGTCGGGCGGCAGGCCCAGCATCACGCGCCGGCCGTCGATCTCGACTGCCACGCGGCGCAGCGTCGGCACGGGGTCAGGTCTTGCGGCGGCGGCCAGCGGCTCGCGGAACTCGGTCTCGATCCAGCGGGTGTGGACCTGGAAGTCGCTGCCCGCGAAGGCGGGCGCCTCGACCACCGCGCGATGGAAGGGCAGCACCGTCGGCACGCCATCGATGCGGAACTCGGCCAGCGCCCGCCGCGCCCGCGCCAGCGCCTGCTCGCGGGTGGCGCCGTGGACGACCAGCTTGGCCATCAGCGAGTCGAACTGGGCCGCGACCTGGCCGCCGCTCCTCACGCCGGCATCCACCCGCACGCCGGGGCCCGAGGGCGGCTCGAAGCGCGTCACCGGCCCGGGCGCGGGCAGGAAGCCGCGGCCCACGTCCTCGGCGTTGATGCGGAACTCGATCGCGTGGCCGATCGTCGCCGGCGCCTTGTCGAAGGACAGCGGCAGCCCGTCGGCCACGCGCAGCTGCTCGACCACCAGGTCCACGCCGCTGGTCAGCTCGGTGACCGGATGCTCCACCTGCAGCCGCGTGTTCACCTCCAGGAAGGAGATCGCGCCGCTGCGGCTCAGCAGGAACTCGACGGTGCCGGCGCCGACATAGCCGGCCTTGCGGCAGATCGCCTCCGCGGCCTCGACGATGCGCTGATTCTGATCGTTGGTGATGAACGGTGCGGGCGCCTCCTCGACCAGTTTCTGGTTGCGCCGCTGCAGCGAGCAGTCGCGCGTGCCGAGCACGACGACATGGCCCTGCGTGTCCGCGATCACCTGCGCCTCGACATGGCGCGGCTTGTCCAGGTACTGCTCGACGAAGCACTCGCCGCGGCCGAAGGCGGCGGTGGCCTCGCGCACGGCGGACTCGTACAGCTCCGCCACCTCGTCCATCTTCCAGGCCACCTTGAGCCCGCGGCCGCCGCCGCCGAAGGCCGCCTTGATCGCGATCGGCAGCCCATGCTGCGCGGCGAAGTCCAGCACCTGCTGCGCGTTGTCGACCGGACCCGGCGTGCCGGCCACCAGCGGCGCGCCGACGGCCAGCGCCAGCGTGCGGGCGGCCACCTTGTCGCCGAGCTGCTCGATGGCGGCGGGCGGCGGGCCGATCCAGGCGAGGCCGGCGCCGATGACCGCGCGGGCGAAGGCGGCGCTCTCGGAGAGGAAGCCGTAGCCGGGGTGGATGGCATCCGCGCCGCTGCGCTGCGCGACGGCGATCAGCTTGTCGATGGACAGGTAGGTGTCGGCGGGGCGCTCGCCTTCGAGGGCGAAGGCCTCGTCGGCCATCTCGACGTGCAGGGCCGTGGCATCGGCGTCGGCGTAGACGGCGACCGACTTCACGCCGTAGTCGCGGCAGGCGCGGGTAATGCGGACGGCGATTTCTCCCCGATTGGCGATGAGGACTTTCTTCATCATGGCGTGATCACCCGGAAACGAATGGAGGCCCCGGCCGGGATCTGCCCGGCCAGGTCGAGATGGTGGGCCGCGACGCAGGCGATCACCGGATAGCCGCCGGTGACCGGATGGTCGGCCAGGAACAGGACCGGCTGGCCGCTCGGCGGCACCTGCAGCGCGCCGGCGATCGTGCCCTCGCTGGGCAACTCGGCGCTGGCCAGATCGGAGCGGCGCTGCAGCGGCGCCCCGCCTTCGAGGCGCAGGCCGACGCGGTTGCTCTGCGGGGTGACGCGCCAGGTCTGGTTGCACAGCGCGGCGGCGTCGGCGAACCAGTCGTCGCGCGGGCCGGGGACCACGTCCAGCGTGATGGTCTCGCCTGCGGCCGGAGACGACGCAGGCGTGTCTGCCGAGCCCACCAGCCCGCCGCCCGGCAGCGCGGCGAGGCGGTCGCCCACGGCCAGCGGCGCCGGGCCGATGCCGGCCAGCATGTCGCGCGAGCGGCTGCCCAGCACGGCCGGCACGTCGAAGCCGCCGCGCACCGCCAGGTAGTTGCGCAGCCCGGCGCGGGGCTCGGCCAGGCGCAGCGTGTCGCCGGGTGCGAGGCTCAGCGGCGCGTGGCCCGAGGCAGGCAGGCGACGGCGCTGCGCATCGATCAGCTCGATGGCGGCATCGGCGCCGGTGATCGCGACGACCGTGTCGGCCAGGCACAGCAGCTCCAGCCCGCCGCCGGCGATCTCGATCGCCGCGGCGCCGGGGTCATTGCCGGCCAGCCGGTTGGCGGCCCGCAGCGCGCCGCGGTCCATCGCGCCGCTGGCCGACACGCCCTGGGCCGCCTGGCCCGCCCGGCCGAGATCCTGGAACAGCGCCTGCGCGCCGGTGCGGCGCACCTCGAACACGGAGGCGCCGCTGCCCGGGTCCCTGGAGGTAACGGGTTTCCTCGACGGGGTCGCCGCGGCTTCGGTCTCGGCGACGAAGCGCACCCGCTGCCCCGGCTGCAGCAGCGCCGGCCGCTCGCGGGACAGGTCCCACATCGGCGTGTCGGTGATGCCGATCAGCTGCCAGCCGCCCGGGCTGGCCTGCGGGTAGACGCCGCTGAAGCGCCCGGCCAGGCCCACCGCGCCGGCGGGGATGCGGGTGCGCGGGCTCTTGCGGCGCGGGATGTTGTCGAAGCTCGGATGGCCGCCGGTCAGGTAGGCGAAGCCCGGGGCGAAGCCGGTGAAGGCCACCGTGTACTCGGCGCCGGTGTGGCGGCGCACCAGTTCCTCGGGCGTGATGGCGAGCAGAGCGGCCAGCTCGGCGAGGTCTTCGCCGTCGTAGCGGACCGGGATCTCCACCAGCTCGCCGGCTGGCCGCGTGCCTTCGACAGGCTTCAGTTCGGCAAGGCGCCGCGCCAGGTCATCGAAGCCGATCAGGGCGCGGTCGAAGCTCAGCAGCAGCGTGCGGGCGGCGGGCACGATCTGCGTGATGCCGGCGATCGGGGCGGCGTCCAGCGCGGCCCACAGGGCCTGGGCCCGGGCGAGGTCGTCCAGCTCGACCAGCATCGCGTCGAGACCCGCGCGAAGGAAGCGCATCGCTGTCATGGCGCGCAGAACGAGCGGATGGCGATGCCGCTCGCCTCCAGCAAGGCGCGCAGCCGCCGCGCCATCTCGACCGCGCCCGGGCTGTCGCCGTGCACGCAGATCGACTCGGCCTGCAGGCGCACTTCGCTGCCGTCGACGGCGGTGATCACGCCCTCCCGAACAAAGCGCAGCATGCGCGCCGCGATCTCGTCCGGATCGTGCAGCACCGCGCCCGGCAGCGTGCGCGGCTGCAGGCTGCCGTCGGCGCGGTAGGCGCGGTCCGCGAAGGCCTCGGCCACGACGGTGAGCCCCGCATCGCGCGCCCAGCCGATCAGCGGCGAGCCGGCCAGCGCCAGCAGCGCGAGCGAGGGATCGATGGCCTTGATGGCGCTGATCACGTCGCGCGCCTGCTTCTCGTCGCGGGCGATGCGGTTGTACAGCGCGCCGTGCGGCTTCACGTAGCGCACGCGGGTGCCGGCCGCGGCGGCCAGGCCCTGCAGGGCGCCGATCTGGTAGATCACGTCGGCCTGCAGATCGGCGCTGCCGATCTCCATGTCGCGGCGGCCGAAGCCGGCCAGGTCGGGGTAGGCGACATGGGCGCCGACGACGGTGCCGCGCGAGGCGGCGGCCCTCAGCGTGGCCAGGATGCCGGCCGGGTCGCCGGCGTGGAAGCCGCAGGCGATGTTGGCGCTGCTGACGAGGGCGAGCATCGCCGCGTCGTCGCCCATGCGCCAGGCGCCGTAGCTCTCGCCGAGGTCGCTGTTGAGATCGATGCTGTGCATGGCTTACATCAGGAAGTAGAGCAGGACGATGTT
The DNA here is from genome assembly GCF_001984095.1 of Pelomonas sp. KK5. Classification (GTDB taxonomy): domain Bacteria; phylum Pseudomonadota; class Gammaproteobacteria; order Burkholderiales; family Burkholderiaceae_C; genus KK5. Next base: position 2,717 of record NZ_LYVQ01000257.1, on the reverse strand, counting down.
CACGGCGAGCAGCGGCAGGGCGGTCGGGATCTGCGCGCGGATCACGGCATTCTTGTCCGGCAGCTCCAGCAGCGCGGCCGGCACGATGTTGAAGTTGGCCGCCATCGGCGTCATCAGCGTGCCGCAGTAGCCGGAGAGCATGCCGATCGCCGCCATCACGGCCGGGTTCGCATGGAACACGCCCACCAGCACCGGCACGCCGATGCCGCCGGTCATCACCGGGAATGCCGCGAAGCCGTTGCCCATGATGATGGTGAACAGCGCCATGCCGATCGCGTAGACCGCCACGGCCACGAAGCGCAGGTCCATGTTGATCGTGCTGGTCGCCACGTGGGCGACCGCCTTGCCGACGCCGGCGTCCGAGAACACCAGGCCCAGCATGCCCAGCATCTGCGGCAGCACCAGTGCCCAGCCCAGCGCCTCGGTCAGGCGGCGCGCCTCGCGCATGCCCTGCAGCGGCGTCTCTCGGGTCAGCCAGCAGGCCAGGCCCAGCGCGACGATGCAGCCGATGGCCAGGCTGATCAGCGTGGCGTTCTTCAGCTCCAGCAGCGGGGTGCCACCGAAGACGAGGGCGGGTGCCGACAAGGTGCCGATCATCGCCACGACCGGGATGGCCAGCGCGGGGACGAAGAGCTTGTTGCCGAGGCGCCTGGCGCTCTGCAGCAGCGCCGCGGCCGAGGGCTGCTCGTGCCGGCCGGCGCCGACGCCGCCGAAGCCGGCGATCAGCGCCATCGCCACGGCGGCACCGCCGACCCACTCGGGCGGCAGCTTGTCGCCGACCAGGAAGACCAGCGCATACAGGCCCCAGAAGGCGGCGCTGACGAAGCGGCGCGGATGCGTGCGGTCCATCGCCGTCATGCCGGCGATGACGGCCAGCACCAGGCCGACCAGGTAGAAGAGGGCGTTCAGTGTCAGCGTCATGGCTCAGGCTCCCTTGCCGGCGAGGGCGTGGCGCTCGGCGGCGATCGCGCTGAGTTCCGCCGTCAGCTGGCGATCCAGGCGCCGCAACCGCCAGGCGTGGATGCAGAAGGCGCAGACGGCCGTCGGGATGCCCCACAGCGCCACCTGCATCGGTGCCACCTCGATGCCGGCCTCGCGCAGGAAGGTGGTCATCAGCGCGATCGCGCCGAAGGCGACGAACATGTCCTCGCCGAAGAACAGGCCCACGTTGTCGGTGGCCGCCGCATAGGCGCGCAGCTTCAGGCGCTGGGCCTCGGGCAGCGCGTGGCCCAGCCGCGCCTCGGCGGCGCCCTCGGCCATCGGCGCGAGCAGCGGGCGCACCATCTGCGGATGGCCGCCCAGGCTGGTCAGGCCGATGGCGGCGCTGAGCTGGCGGGCGGCGAGGTAGACGATCAGCAGCCGGCCGACGGTGGCCGACTGGATGCGCGCGATCCAGTCCTGCGCATGCTGCTTCAGGCCGTGGCGCTCCAGCAGGCCGATCGCGGCCAGCGGCAGCAGCAGGATCAGCGGCAGGTTGCGCGTCTTCATGAAGCCGGTGCCGATCACGGCCAGGATCTTCTGCGGGCCGAAGCCGGCGGCCGCCGCGGTGACCAGCGCGGTGGCGACGACGACCAGCATCGGGTTGAAGCGCAGCACGAAGCCGGCCACGATGACCGCCACGCCGATCAGCGGCAGCAGCGGGACGGAAGAGACGTCGGGGACCATGGCTTGCTCCTGAAGATTGTTGAACAATCGTAGTAATCATGATCCACAAACGTAAAAGTTTGATTGGTGAAAACCCGGCCATGTCGCCGAAAGCAGGCATGGGACAGTTCAACGAAGATGACTGAAGTAGTTGCCACCACATTGGGCGAGCGCATCGCCGAGGAACTGCGCCGGCGCATCACCGCGGGCGAGTTCGGCCCCGGCGAGCGGCTGTCGGAGCAGGCGCTGGCGGAGAGCCTCTCGATCTCGCGCAACACGTTGCGCGAGGTCTTCCGCACGCTGACCAAGGACGGCCTGCTGAAGCACGAGCCCAACCGCGGCGTGTTCGTGGCCGTGCCGAGCATGGCGTCCATCATCGACATCTACCGCGTGCGGCGCATGGTCGAGTGCCAGGCGCTGGCCCAGGCCTATCCGCGCCACCCGGCCAAGAGGCGCATGCGCGAGGCGATCGACACCGCGCGCCGCTGCCGCGACAGGCAGGACTGGCAGGGCGCGGGCACGGCCAACATGTCCTTTCACCACGCCATCGTCGAGCTGGCCGACAGCGAGCGGCTCAACGCGATGTTCACGCAACTGCTGGCCGAGCTGCGGCTGGTGTTCGGCCTGCTGCGCGACGCTGAGTTCCTGCACGCGCCCTACGTGGACCGCAACGTCGAGATCCTGGAGCTGGCCGAGTCGGGCGAATTCGCGAAGGCCGCCGCCGCGCTGAACGACTACCTGGTGCACTCCGAGCGCATCGTGCTGGCGGTCTACGCCCGCCGCATCCAGGAGGGAGGACTGGCATGACACCGATCGAACTGCTGCGCTGGCAGCACGAGGGCTACCCGCAGTACCACCGCGCGCGCGCCAACCTGCTGCTGCACATCGTCGTCGTGCCGATGTTCCTGGCGGGCAATGTGGCGCTGGTCGCCGGGCTGCTGACGGCGGCCTGGTGGACGGCGCTAGGCGGCGCGGTGGCGATGCTGGTCTCCGTCATCGCCCAGGGCCGCGGCCATGCGATCGAGCCCACGCCCCCGGTGCCCTTCAGCGGGCCGGGGCAGGCGGTGCAGCGG
>NZ_LYVQ01000256.1 GCF_001984095.1 Pelomonas sp. KK5 | reverse complement strand
GCGCTGGCCGCCGCGGTGCTGGCCGCGATATTGACCGCCACCGCCGCCGCCACGCTGACGGTGCCGCCGCTGCCGCCCTCGGCCGAAGGCGTGGCCTTCGACGATGAGCTGTTGCGTGCGCCCCCGGCGGCCGCGGCCGCATCGCCGCTGCTGCGCGCGGCGCTGTTCTGGTCGTCCACCGCGTGGTCGTCGCTGGACGAGTTGCTGTCGTCCTCCTTGCCGCCGATGGCGCTGGCCTTGGCGCTGCCGGTGCTGGCCGTCTGGCTCGCGGCCGTCACGCCGACGCTGCCCGTCGTGTTGACGCTGCGGTTGAGGCTGGCCGTGCTGTGGTCCAGCTCGACGTTGACCGCCACCGCGGCGCCCACGGCCGCATCCTTGCTGCCCTCGGCCTTGCCTTCGGCCTTGGTCGTGTTGGTGGACTTGAGGCTGCTGCCGACGGCCAGGTTGCCGCTGGTGGTCAGCAGCGCCGCGCTGGTGCCGATGCGGCCGATCGCGTCCTGGTTGGCCACGGTGACGGCCACGACGGGCGCCACCGCCGTGCCGCCCTTGGCGCCGCCCTGGGCGCTGGTGGTGATCGCGTTCTCCAGCGTACCGGTCACGCTGAGCGCGCCGCTGCTGCTGATGGCGGCGCCGTTGTCCACCTCGGCCCGTGCGACGTGGTCGGCCACGTTGACCGCCACCGAGGCGCCGACGCCGGTGTCCTTGCCGTCGGCCTGGACGCCGGTGTCGGTGGGCACGGCGCTGGCGTTGTCCGCGTGCTTGGTGGCGGCGCTTATCGTGCTCGCGCCGCTGCCGGCGTTGATGCTGGCGCCGGTGACGACCTCGGCCGTCGTGCGGTCCACCGCGACGTTGATCGCCAGTGCGCCGGCGATGCTGGTCTTCGCCCCGCCGGCGCCGCTCTTGGCTTCGGCGCTGGTGTTCTGTGTCCCGTTGCCGGACATGCCGGCGCGCACGTTCACGCCCTGGCTGGCGACGATCGCATCGCCGAGCACGCGGGCCTCGTTGGTGTTGATGCCCACGTTGATCGCCACCGCGGCGCCGACGCCGGTGTCGTTCGGGTTGCTGGCGTCCTTGGCGCGCGTGGAGCCGTCGGCCGTGGCCTTGGCATCGCTGTCGGTCTTGCTGTCCAGGCTCAGCGCGCCGCCGGCCGTCAGCGTGCCACCGCCCACCGTCGCCCGGCTGGTGGCCTGCGCGACGTTGACCGAGACCGCCGCCGCCACGCTGACGGTGCCGCCGCCGGTGCCCTGCGCGGACGGCGTGGCCTTCGATGTGGACGAGTTGCGCGCACCGGCCGCGCCGGCGGCGCTGTCGCCGCTGCCGCGGGCGGCGTTGTTCTGGTCGTCCACCGCCTTGTCGTCGCTGGACGAGTTGCTGTCGTCCTCCTTGCCGCCGACGGCGCTGGCCTTGCTGCTGGCGGTGCTCGCCGCGGTGCTGGTGGCCGAGACGCCGATCGCGCCGGTGCTGGTCACGCTGCGCGCGGTGCTGGCCTGGCTGGTGTCGTTCTCGACGTTGACGGCCACGGCAGCGCCCACGGCTGCATCCTTCGTGCCCTCGGCCTTGCCCTCGGCACTGGTCGTGTTGGTGCTGGCCAGCGTGCTGCCCACGCTGACGGCGCCGCTGGCATTGACCGCCGTCGAGCCGCTGCCGATGCGGGCGATGCTGTCCTGGTTGGCCACGGTGATCGCCACCACCGGCGTCACTGCGGTGCCGCCCTTGGCGCCGCCGGTGGCGGTCGTCGTGATCGCGGAATCGGTCTTGCTGCTGAGGCTGGTGGCGCCGCTGGCGCCGAGCGTCGAGCCGTCCTTCATCTCGGCGCGGCTGGTGTGGTCGGCCACGTTGATCGCCACCGAGGCGCCGACGCCGGTGTTCTCGGCCGTCACGCCGTCCTTGTCCGGCTGGGCCTTGACCGCATCGCCGGTGGTGGAGTTCGCGTCCAGCGAGACCGCGCCGGCATGCGCGTTGACGTTGGCGCCCGAAGCCAGCGTCGCGCTGAAGTTGCTGATGCCCACGCCGATGGCCAGCGAGCCGGCCACGCCGGTATTGCCGCCGGCGGCGCCGGAGGTGGCCGTCGTCGTCGATTCGCTGCGCGCGCCGCTGACGGTGCCGGCGCCCAGGGCCAGACCCTGGCTGTCGACGCTGGCGGCGCCGACATGGGCGTCGCTGTAGACCTGGGCGACGTTGATCGCCACCGCGGCGCCGATATTGGTGCTGCCCTTGGAGGCGGCGCCGCTGGCGTCCACCTGGCTGTCGAGGTCGCTCTCGTTCTTCAGCGAGACGGCGCCGGCCGTGGTCTTGATGTTGGCGCCGTCGCCGATGTGGGCCTGGCTCTGCCCGTTGAGCACCTGCACGCCGATGGCGGCGGCCACGGTCACCGGCCCGTCGCCGGTATTGGCCTGCGGCGTGGCGCCGGCGCTGCCCTTGGCGCCATTGTTGGCGGCGGCCGCGTTGCCGGCGCCCTTGGCGCTGTCGCCCTGCTGCGTGGAGTTCTGGCCCTTGTCGCTGGCGCCGCGGGCGGCCGCCTTGATCTCGCTGCGGGTGGTGCCGGTGTTCTTGCCCGTGAGCAGCACCGCCGCGCCGGCCTGCAGCTTGCCGTCCAGCGCCAGCTCGACGATGGGCGCCGCATAGGTCACCACCACCGAGGCGCCGACCGCCGCGCTGTCGTCGCCCTTGGCATCGCCGCTGCCCTTGGCGAGCACGTTCTGCGCGTTCTTGGCGTCCGACGTGAGGCCGGCGCTGAGGGTCAGGTCTCCACTGCCGGTCAGGCCGACCTTGCTCGCCGTGTTGGACACGGTCACCGCCACCACCGGCGCCACCGCGGTGCCGCCGGACGCGCCGCCCTGCGCTTCGCTCTGCACGTCGCCGGTGGCGCTGGCGTTCTGCGCCAGCGAGGTGCCGCTGAACTTACCCATTACCTGAGCGGACGTGGTCTCGTCCACGACGTTGATCGCCACCGAGGCGCCGACGCCGGTGCTCTTGCCCGTGGCGCCATCCACCTTGGGCAGCGCGCGGGCCATGTTGTGGGTGTTGCTGGTGGCGTTGAAGGTCAGCCCGGTCGTGGCGCTGGCATTGCTGCCGGCCTCGATCGAGGCGTCGGTGTCCATCACGCTGACGTTCAGCGCCAGCGAGCCGGCCACGGCGAGGCCGCTGGTGCTGCCGGCGCCGGAGACGGCGCGGGCGCCGAACAGGGCGTCCGTCGTCGTGCTGGCGGCGAAGGTGGCGCTGGCGGTGTTGATCGCGGCGGTGCCGCCCAGCGTGGCGCTGGTCGTCGTGCCGGCGAAGTTCAATGCGGCGGCCACGCCCACGCCGGGGCTGCCGGTGGCCGCGGTGCCGTCGGCCTCGGTGCTGGCCAGGGCGCCGGCCGGCGAGCTGGTGGCCGAGCTGGCCGTGACCGTGAGTGCGCCGCCGCTGGTGACGCTGCCGCCGCGCAGGCGGGCCGTCGTGTCGCCGCCCACATGGGTGACGGCCACGGCGGCGGCGAAGTTCAGGCTGCCGTCGCCGGTGGCGGCGTTGTTGTTGGCGAGCTGGGTCTGGCCCTGGGTCGGGGTACCGCTCGGTTGCGTGGCGCCGCCGGCCGTGGCCTTGGCGGTCGTGTGGACGGTGCGGGTCGTCGTCGCCGTCGCGGCGATGCTGCTGCCTTGCAGCGTGGCGCTGCCGTTGACGTCGACGGTGGTGTCGCCGCCGAGCTGGCTCACCGCCACCGTGCCGCCGCCGGCCGCACCGGCGCTGGAGCCGGCGGTGCCGTCGGCCAGGGTCTGCACGTCCAGTGTGTTGGTGGACTTCAGGATCAGGTTGCCGCTGGCCTTCAGCGCGGCCGTGCCGCCCACGCTGACGCTCGCCCCGCTGCTGACCACCGCCGAGGCGACCGACGCATCCTTGTCGCTCTGCGTGCTGTTGGCATCGGGCTGGGTGGTGGCCTTGGCGGTGACGGTGGACGTGGACGCCAGGGTCAGCTTGCCGGCGGTGGCGTTGAGCTGGCTCGTGCCGTCGACGGTGATCGCCGCATTGCTCTGCGTCTGGATGAAGGCGATCTTCAGGAAGTTGCTGGCGTAGCTGCTGTCGGTCGTGTTGACGTTGACGCTGCTGTTGACGATCAGGCCGATGTCATTGGCCGTCAGGTTGGTGTTGGTCAGCGTGATCGCGCCGCTGGCGTTGCCCAGCAGGTTCAGGCCGTCGATCAGCGTGACGCCGTCGGTGACCGCCTTGGTGACGCCGAGGAACATGTCGCTGGCCGTCAGCGAGACGCCGCTGGCGGTGATCGCCTCCTGCGAGTCGACGTTGAGCGTGCCGCTGCCCAGGTTCAGGTTGCCGGCGAAGACGATGTCGTCGGTGCTTTTCAGGAACAGCCCCGTGGGCGTGTAGAAGTCCGGGCCCGAGCTGAGCACGGTCATCGTGTCGTCGGAGAGCAGCGGCGCGTCGGTGCCGCCGTCCAGCTCGATCATCAGCGCGAAGGGGTTGACCGGCGTTGTGCCGGCCGCGTTGCCGTCGTCGTAGCCCAGGTCCACCTGCACCGCATCGCTGATCAGCGGCAGCCCGCTGATGCTGACCTTGACGTTCTGGTTCAGCGCCACCTGGCCCAGCGAGGTGTTCAGCGTGTTGTCCCAGACGCGGATCTGCGCCTGGCCGCCGCTGAAGATGGTCTCGACCTTGATGTCGTTGGAATGCGCGGCGCTGATGGCCAGCGTGCCGGAGGCGGCGAAGACCGGCAGCGGCAGCGGCGTGTCCGACAGCAGCAGCCGCGGCTCGAGGTGCTCGAAGACCAGCTTCTCTCGGCCGGTGGAGCTTGGGTCGGCAGCAGATTCGATGGAGGGTGGTTTGCCGGCGCCCTGCTTCTTGCCGTTCAGACCATTGCGAACTTGGTTCCACCAATTTCTGCGCTTGCCCATGTCCCGACTCCACCGCAATCGGCCGCCGCTGAAGGTGCCGCGCGACGCAATCCCAAATATTTCTTCGGAATTCCGTGCACAACTTCACGCCTCAACCGCACGACGGCCGAAGTTTGATCTTAGGTGTCTGCTAGGAAATGTCCGTTTACATCCGTAGACGAATTGAGGGTGCGCGCTAACCGCCCGAACAAGCAATGGCGCGGCTTGACGGGCTGTTACAGATCGCTTCAGGGTAAGTACCGAGCGATGGGGTTGTAACAGGAACGCGGATTTCTCCCCAATCGAGATGAGTCCTCCCGCCTGGGCGGGCTGACCCCTCACTCAAGGGCCCCGAGCTAGGGGTGCTCAGTCGCTTAACGAACCAGACAAATGACCGATCATCCGGCCATAAACATTTGATTTTCTTGCGCTTTTTGGACGGAGCCGAACTCCTTCCGGCCGCGAAGAACCAACATTCCTGGGGATTGCGATGAACTTCAACAAACATTCCGTCATCGGCGCAGCCTGGGTGCTGGCTTCCGCTGGCGCCCTCGCCGGGCCGGTCACGGTGAATCGTGACTGCTCGACCTCCGACGTCAAGGTCACCTCGGTGACCCGTTCCGACGGCACGCCGATACCGCCCCTGCCAACGCCGGTGGCCTCGGCGGAATGTGTCGGTGCCTACATCAAGAACGCGATGCCCCTGCCCAGCCAGGGCGCGGGCGGCAACCTGGGCTACTACGGCGACGGCCTGTTCAACGGCCAGAAGCAGAACGTCACCAACCTGCAGCTGTTCCCCAACGGCATCTTCAGCGACCAGTACACCGCCTACGACCTGAACCACGACGGCAAGGCCGACCCGGGCTGGGTCTACCTGGGCAGCTGGGACGGCAGCTCGGGCACCTTCACGGCCGGCAAGATCAACGGCGTGACGGTCGCCGGCAGCCAGAACTGGTTCACCGCCACCGGCGTCGGCCAGTCCTCCGGCACCTGGAACTTCAACGTGCCGAACGACATCGTCTCGCAGATGTCGGCGATTTTCGGCAGCAATGTGTTCGACCAGTTCTCGCTGTCCTTCTTCTCGGGTGACTACTTCGCCGCCTACGACATCACCGGCGCCCAGTTCGGCCTGCCCGCGCAGCCGGACCCGATCTACAGCTTCGGCGGCACCTGGGACATGTCGAGCACGCTGATCAACAACGGCGGCCGGGCCGGCGCGATCTCGCACATCGACCTCTACGCCCGCGATCCCGCGAACCCGAACGCCACGAGGCAGCTACCCGAACCGGCTTCGCTGGCGCTGGCCGGCATCGCGCTGGCCGGCCTCGCCTTCGCGCGGCGCAAGCAGTTGCTGCGCCGGTAGGACCTGCCGGGCGCGCAGCCGATGTAGGCGCGGGCCTACACGAAGAGCAGGCGTCGCGCACGTGGCGCGCGGCGGCGAAAGGCGCAGCATGTGCGGAGGGAGCGCCGTCGAGCCGGCCTCGACCCGCGACGAATGAGATGGAGACCGCCAGACTGCTGCCGAAGGGACGCCCGCCGCGTCCGCGCTACTGGATGCACTTCGCGGGCACCACGCTGCTCACGACGGTGCTCCTGTGCGGCATGACCCTCCACTACGGCTTCAAGGAGCTGCGCAACTCGGCCCATGACATCGCCGCGGCGGTGCTCAGGAGCGCACAGGGCGAGCGCGACAGGGGCGCCACGGCCTCGGGCGCAGCGCAGAAGGCGATGGCCGAGTTCCGCGACGCGGAGCACATCGAGCTCTGCCTGGGCGGCCAGTGCGCCAGCCATGACGAAGCCGACGGCATGCCGCTCAGCTCGCGATTGATGGACCACTTCGGCCTGCCCTGCGCCAGCGCCGCGGCCCAGCATGGCGGGGCCACCGATCGGGCGACCGTCTGCCTGTCGATCGATGCCATCGCCGAGGACATCGGCAGGGACCTCGCCGTGCTGCTCGTCTCGCAGTCGGTCGGCTTCGGGCTCTGGGTGGCGGCCAGCCGGCGCTTCGCGCAGCGGACGAAGGACTGGAATGCGCGGCTGCTGCAGGCCGCGACCACCGATGCCGCCACCGGCCTGTCCAACCGCGCCGCCTTCCAGGACCTGCTGAACGCCGAAACCTCGGGCGATGCCTGGCTCGTGCTGGTCGGCATCGACGAGCTGAAGCTGGTCAACGAGCTGCACGGATCGTCGGTCGGAGACGCCGCCATCCTGGACGTCGCGCAGCGGCTGCGCGCGCTGGGTGATCCGATCGTGGCGCTGGGGCGGACCGGCGGCGACGAGTTCGCCCTGCTGGTCCGCGGGGCCGACCTCACCGGGCTGAACACCCTGCTGAGCCGGATCCGCAGCGCGATGGCCCTCCCCTTGAAGCACCAGAGCCTGTCGCTGGCGATTTCGGTGTCGGCGTCGGCCGTGCTGGCCGACGGCGCGCAGACGGCGCCGGAGCTGATGCGGCGCGCCCACGTGGCGCTGCGCGGCGCCAAGAAGATGGGCGCCGGATCCCACTCGATCTTCGACAGCGACTACGACATCGAGATCCGCAAGCTGCACCAGCTCCGCGTGGACCTGCAGGCCGCCGTGGACGCCGGCCTGCTGCAGCTGGCCTACCAGCCCATCGTCGATGCGCAGGGCCGCATCGTGCTGGCCGAGGCGCTGGCCCGCTGGAGCCATCCGCAGTTCGGGAACATCCCGCCCGACCTGTTCATCGGCATCGCCGAATCGAGCGGCGTCATCCACCAGCTGGGCATCCAGGTGCTGCGCAAGGCCTGCCAGGATCTGGCGGTGGCGCGCCGGCGGGGCCTGCCGCTGGCGCGCATCGCGATCAACCTCTCCCCGGCGCAGCTGAACTGGCCGGACCTGGCCGAGCGCTTCTCGTCGACCGTCCGCGGCACCGGCCTGAAGCCCGCCGACGTCGAGCTGGAGCTGACCGAATCCGCGGCCATGACCTCGCGCCAGGAATCCGCGCAGCAGCTCGGGGAACTGGCCGCCGCCGGCTTCACCATCTCCATCGACGACTTCGGCACCGGCTACTCCTCGCTGAGCCGGCTGCAGACGCTGCCGATCAGCAAGCTCAAGATCGACAAGTCCTTCGTGGCGGCGCTGCAGGATCAGGCCGGCGCGGTGCTGGTCGAAGCGATGCTGGACCTGGCCCGCCGCCTGGAGCTGAGCTGCGTCGCCGAGGGCATCGAATCGGCCGAGCAACTGGACTGGCTGCGCGGCCGGGGCTGCGACCTCTTCCAGGGCTATGCCATCGGCCGGCCCGTACCGCTGGGAGCGCTGATCGCCGGCTTCCAGGCGCCGCCGGCGACAGCAGCGATACCCATCCACCGCTCGAAGCAAGGAGACCGGGACGCCACCGCCCCGGCAGACCGATGAAGAAGACCATCACCCTCGCATCCCTGGCGCTGGCCCTCGCCACGCCGGCCCTTGCCCAGCAGGCGCTGACGACCGGCTGGGTCAACCTGCGCGCGGGCCCGAGCCGGGACTATCCGCTGGTCATGCGGCTCCCGCCGAACACGCCGATCCAGGTGGAAGGCTGCCTGTCCGGCTACAACTGGTGCGACGTCAGCGTCGGCCCCGATCGGGGCTGGGCCTACGCCCGGCAACTGAGCTACGTCTACCAGGACCGGCCGGTGCCCATCTACGGCTGGGGCGCGCGGATCGGGCTGCCGATCATCGTCTTCTCGATCGGCAGCTACTGGGACGACTACTACCGCCAGCGCCCCTGGTA
>NZ_LYVQ01000255.1 GCF_001984095.1 Pelomonas sp. KK5 | reverse complement strand
GGTTGCCGCAGTAGGTGCCGCCCTGGTCGCCCGGCTCGAAGCAGTTGAAGCGCTCCCGGCACAGCAGCGCCGCCAGCGGCACGCCGCCGCCGATGCCCTTGGCCAGCGTCATCAGGTCCGGCTCGATGTCGTACAGCTCGTGGGCGAAGGCTGTGCCGCAGCGGCCGATGCCGGTCTGCACCTCGTCGACGATCAGCAGCAGCTCGCGCTCGGCCGTCAGCGCCCGCAGCTCGCGCACGAAGCCCGGGTCGGCCACATTCACCCCGGCCTCGCCCTGCACCAGCTCGATCATCACGGCCACCGTGTCCGGCGCGATCGCGCGCTCCACCGAGGCGATGTCGTTGAGCCACGCCTTGCCGCCGAAGCCCTGCGGCATCGGCGCGTAGATCGAATCCCAGCCCGGCTTGCCGGAGGCGCTCATCATCGCCAGCGTACGGCCATGGAACCCCTGCTCGAAGCCGATGATGCCGGACGCACCGCCGCGCATCTTGCTGCCCCAGCGCCGCGCCAGCTTCACCGCGCCTTCGTTGGCCTCGGCGCCGGTGTTGCACAGGAAGACGCGCTCGAAGCCGCTGATCGACGCCAGCATCCGAGCCAGGTCCAGCGCCGGGCGGTTGTAGAAGGCCGGGCCCGGGTTCAGCAGCTTGTGCGCCTGCGTCGCCAGTGCCTCGGCGATCAGCGCCGGGCTGTGGCCCAGGCTGTTCACCGCCCAGCCCTGCACCAGGTCCAGGTAGCGCTTGCCGTTCTCGTCGATCAGCCAGGAGCCATGGCCCTCGACGAAGACGAGATCGGGCCGCTCGGTGATGGTGATCAGATGCTGCCCCGTCTGGTCCTTCTTCATGCTCATGCGGCCTCCTGCCAGTCGAATTCCATCTGCCGCGCGGTGCGCAGCGCCAGTTCGCGGCCGTGCAGCCGCTCGACCAGGTGCAGGCTCATGTCGATGCCCGCCGAGATGCCGGCCGAGGTGACGATGCGGCCCTGGTCCACCCAGCGCTGGCCCTCGCGCACCCGCAGGCCCGGCCGCAGCGCGCGCAGCGCCTCGATGTCCTCCCAGTGGGTGGTGGCCTCCAGCCCGTCCAGCACGCCGGCCTGGGCCAGCAGCAGCGCGCCGGTGCAGACCGAGGCCAGGATGCGCGCACTGCCCGCCTGGGCGGCGATCCAGGTCATCAGCTCGGGCCGGCCCAGCTCGGCGTCCACCACGCCGCCCGGGACGATCGCGCAGTCCAGCGGCGGATGCTCGCGCAGCGTGCAGTCCGGCAGCACCCGCAGGCCGGCGCGGGCCGACACGATGCCGGCCTCGCAGCCCACGGCGAACACCCGGAACAGCGGCGCCGCCCCGGCCGGCTGGCTGCGGCCATGCACGCGCGCCGCCGTGGTGAAGACCTCGTAGGGCCCCGCCATGTCGAGCAGCTCCACCTCTTCGAAAACCACGATGCCGATGTTCATGCCTGCGCCTCCTTGCCGCGTCTCGATGCCATGGGAGCGAACTTTGCGGCGCGCGGCCGATGACCGCCATGACGCAGTTCCCACCTTTCCTGCCAAGGCAGAATCGGAGGCCATGACCTGCCGCATCGCCTTCGTCCTCTTCCCCGGCTTCCAGCAGCTCGACCTGGCCGGGCCGATGGCCGTCTTCGAGGTGGCGCTGCTGGCGCAGCCTGGCAGCTACAGCTGGCGGCTGGTGTCCAGCCAGGCCCCGACGGTGCGCAGCTCCGCCGGCGTGGACTGGCCGGTGCAGGCGCTGCCGCGCCAGCTGGGCGAGGCCGACCTGGTGATGGTGATCGGCGGCGACGGCGTCGATGCGGCCTGCCGCGACACTCAGCTGACGCGCTGGTTGGCGCGGGCGAGCCAGTCCGGCGCGCGCATCGCCAGCATCTGCAGCGGCAGTCTGGTGCTGGCGGCCGCCGGCCTGCTGGACCAGCGCACCGCCACCACCCACTGGTCTCGCAGCCGGCAGTTCGCCAGCGAGTTCCCGGCCGTGCAGCTGCAGCCGGACCGCATCTACGTGCGCGAACCGGCCCGGCGGCGCGGCCCGCGGCCCCTGCCCGAACTCTGGACCAGCGCCGGCATGACGGCCGGCATCGACCTCTGCCTGGCCCTGGTCGCCCGCGATTGCGGGGAGGAGGTGGCCCGCGAGGCGGCGCGGCAGCTGGTGGTGGAGCGGCGGCGCTCCGGCGGTCAGTCGCAGTTCTCGCCGCTGCTGGACCTGCAGCGGCCGGAGGGCCGCTTCGGCACGCTGCTGGAGCATGTGCGGCGCCACCTGGGGCAGGACCACCGCGTGGACGAACTGGCGGCCCGCGCCTGCATGAGCCCGCGCCATTTCGCGCGCTGCTTCCGCGAGGAGACCGGCATGACGCCGGCCCATGCGATCGAGCGGCTGCGCGTGGAGGCGGCCCGTGCCGCGCTGGAGGGTGGCCTGCCTTCGGTGCAGCGCATTGCCGAGGAATGCGGATTCGGCAACACGGAGCGGATGCGACGTTCGTTCCAGCGGCTGCTCGGCCGCCCGCCGGCGGCGTTCCGCAGGACCGTTTAGGGCCTGTTCACACTACGGACAGGGGTCGCGTTGTGATCAAAAGGGCCGCAGACAAGGCGCAAACCGCAGGCGGGCTGGATGCCCGGCGAGGATTTGCAACGCGGGCTGCGGTCCTTTTGATCACAACCCTTCGGGAAGGCCCGGCATACGGGGCCACTCGTTGTTGCAGCCCTTGCCCGCACACGAGTGCGGGCGGCGGTCTGCGCCTAGATTGGCCCCGTATGCCGGGCCTTCGCGACCCCTGTCCGTAGTGTGAACAGGCCCTAGTCAGACACAACCCAACGGAGACACCCGCATGAGCAACAGGCAAGGACGAGTACAGGACAAGGTCGCCATCGTCACCGGCGGCGCCAGCGGCGTCGGCCGCGAGGACGCGATCCTGCTGGCGCGCGAGGGCGCCAAGGTCGTGATCACCGACCTGAACGAGGAGGGTGGCCGCGCGGTCGCCGCGGAGATCGGCGACAACGCGATGTTCGTCAGGCACGACATCGCCAGCGAGGCCGACTGGCAGCGCGTCGTCGACGCCACCGTGCAGCGCTTCGGCCGGCTGGACGTGCTGGTCAACAACGCCGCCATCCTGCAGCTCGGCACCATCGAGGACACGACGCTGGCGATGTGGCAGCAGGTGCAACGCATCAATGCCGACGGCTACTTCCTCGGCTGCAAGTACGCGGTGCAGCAGATGAAGGCCAACGGCAGCGGCTCGATCGTCAACATGTCCTCGCTGGCGGGCATCTCGGGCATGTCGGCCTTCTGCGCCTACAGCGCCTCCAAGGGCGCCGTCGCCGCGCTGACCCGCAATATCGCCGCCTACTGCAAGGCCCGCGGCTACAACATCCGCTGCAACTCGGTGCACCCGGACGGCATCCGCACGCCGATGGTGGCGGCCCTGTTCGCCAACGTCGATCCATCCACGATCACTGCCGACCAGGTGGCCCGCATGGCCGAGCCCATCGACGTGGCCAACGTCGTGCTGTTCCTCGCGTCCGACGAATCGCGCTTCGTCAACGGCGCGGAATTGCGGGTCGACAACGGCTATCTGATGTCCGGAGACTGAGATGCTTTCCTCAGCGGCGCGGGAGTTCCGCGATGCGCTCGGCAGCTTCGCCACCGGCGTGACGGTGATCACCGCGCGCGCCGCCGACGGCAGCCCGGTGGGCCTGACGGCCAACAGCTTCAACTCGGTCTCGCTGGACCCGCCGATGGTGCTGTGGAGCCTGGCCCGCCAGGCCCGCTCGCTGCCGGTGTTCCAGCAGGCGACGCACTGGGCGGTGCATGTGCTGGCGGCGGAGCAGGAGGCGCTGTCCAACCGCTTCGCCCGCGCCGGCGAGGACAAGTTCGCCGGGCTGGAACTCGACACCGACGCCGCCGGCGTGCCGCTGCTGAAGGGCTGCGCCGCGCGCTTCTCCTGCCGCACGGCGATCCAGCACGAGGGCGGCGACCACCTGATCTTCGTCGGCGAAGTGACCGCCTTCGAGCGCAGCACCGGGCGCGCGCCGCTGGTCTTCCACGCCGGCCGCTATGCGCTGGCGGCGCACAACGATCCCACGCTGCCGCAGCCGCGCAGCGCGCGCCTGGCCGGCAGCTTCGACGAGGACTTCCTCGGCTACCTGCTGGGCCGCGCGCACTTCCAGTTCTTCCGCCAGTTCCGCGT
This sequence comes from Pelomonas sp. KK5, assembly GCF_001984095.1. Classification (GTDB taxonomy): domain Bacteria; phylum Pseudomonadota; class Gammaproteobacteria; order Burkholderiales; family Burkholderiaceae_C; genus KK5. Next base: position 4,464 of record NZ_LYVQ01000255.1, on the reverse strand, counting down.
GCATGCCGAGGCCCAGGGCATCGGCGACGCCGAATGGTTCGTGGCTTCCACGCTGAGCCTCAAGGCCGGGCTGGACGAGGCCGCGATCGACGCCGCCATCGCCTACAGCCTGGGCGGCCCCTGCGGCCCGGCGCTGGCCGCGCTGCGGGCCAAGGGCTGGGTGGAGCAGGACGGCGAGGGCCTGTACCGGCTCAGCGAGGACGGCCACCGCCGCGCGCTGCAGCTGGTGGCCGCCGCCAAGGCGCTGGAGGCCGACGTGCTGGGCGCCATCGGCTACGACCGCGGCGCGGTGCTGAAGACGCTGCTGCGGCGCTATGTGGCGTCCACCGAGGCGGGCCTGCCCGACCTCTGGGTGTGAAGAACGGCAAGTAACCCAATCGATATTTGAACGACAACGATGGAGACGAGACCTTGAAGAAGAACAGGATCCCCGCGCAGCCGCGCCCGACTTCGCTCGCCGCCGCGGCGGCACTGCTCGCGGCAGCCCCCGCCTGGGCCGGCTCGGCCACCCTCGGCGACGAGTTCAGCGTGGACTACTCGCTGACCGCCACCTACAGCCTGGCCCGCCGCATGTCCGCGCCGGCGGACGCGCTGGTCAACGGCCCGGTGAGCCCCGCCACCGGCCTGCCCAGCACCGTCAACGCCGACGACGGCGACCGCAACTTCAGCAAGGGCGCGCTGATCGCGAACCGCCTGAGCCTGCTCGGCGAGCTGGACATCAAGCGCCGCAACCTCGGTGTCTTCCTGCGCGCCACCGGCTTCTACGACGCGGCCTACCACGGCATGAACGACAACGACTCGCCCGCCACCGTCAACAAGAGCGGCGCCAACAACGCCTTCACCGACGAGGCCCGCCACTACATGGGCCAGCGCGCCCGCATGCTGGACGCCTATGCCTACGGCAAGTTCGAGCTGGGCGAGGAGTCGAGCCTGGACCTGCGCATCGGCCGCCAGGTCGTGCAGTGGGGCGAGAGCCTGTTCTTCCCGAACATCGCCGCGGCCCAGGGCCCGGTCGACGCCACCAAGGCCACCGTGCCGGGCATCGAGGTCAAGGACATCCTGCTGCCGGTGGGCCAGGTCTCCACTTCGCTGCGCGTCAACAAGGTGCTCAGCCTGATGGCCTATGCGCAGTGGGAGTACAAGCCCAACGAACTGAACCCCGTGGGTAGCTACTTCTCCTACGCCGACGTGGTCGGCCCCGGCGCCCAGTACCTGGCCATCGCCCAGGGCTTCAACGCGATGCGCGGGGACGACATCAAGCCGCGCAACTCCGGCCAGTGGGGCCTGGGCGCGCGCCTGCGTGTGGGCACCGAGACCGAGCTGGGCCTCTATCACCTGCGCTACCACGACAAGAACCCCAGCGTGGTGACCAACTTCGTGATGGTGCCGAACCCCGACCCGTCCACCGCCGCGGCCGCACCCTACATCCCCGCGCCCACCGGCTACAACATCGCCTACCTGGCCGACGTGAAGCTCACCGGCGCCAGCATCGCCACCAAGTTGGGCGACTTCAGCATCGGCGGCGAGATCACCCAGCGCTCGAACCAGCCAGTGCTGGTGAACACCGCGCTGGGCCCGATCGCCTCGCGCGCCCGCGCCACCCAGGCGCAAGTGAACTTCATCTACTCGGACGGCCCGAGCTGGCTGGCCGACTCGACCACCTATGTCGGCGAGCTGGTGTACCTGAGCGTCGGCGGCGTGCAGGGCGCCACGCTGGTGGCCGCCGGCATCCCGGCCTATGGCACGCCGACCGTGCCCTTCGCCTCGACCGGCCTCAACGCCACGAAGACGGCCTCGGCCGCGCAGTTCACCGTCTCCCCCGGCTACAACAACGTGTTCAACGGCTGGGACCTCTCGGTGCCCATCACCTACGCCCAGCAGTTCAGCGGTATCTCCGCCGTGCCCGGCGCGCTGGGCAGCCTGACCGGCAAGGGCGACAAGCGCCTGAGCATCGGCGCCACCTTCAAGTACCTGAGCAACCTCGAGCTGGGCCTGAGCTACTCCGCCTACCTCGGCTCGCCGGACCCGACCTACCGCACCCTGGCCGACCGCGACAACCTCGCCTTCAGCGCCAAGTACACCTTCTGAGACAGGAGACACGATCATGAACCGCAAGACATCCCAGCTCTGCGCCGCGCTGGCGCTGGCCTTCGCCGCGCTGCAGGGCGCCGCCGCCCGCGTGACGCCCGCCGAGGCCGAGGCCCTCGGCAAGGGCCTGACCTGCTTCGGCGCCGAGAAGGCCGGCAACAAGGACGGCAGCATCCCCGAGTACACCGGCAAATGGCTGGGCGCGCCGGCCGGCGTGGCTTACAAGGGCGCGGGCACGATCAACCCCGACCCGTATGCGAACGAGAAGCCGCTGTACGTCGTCACCGCGGCCAACATGGGGCTGTACGCGGACAAGCTGTCCGACGGCCAGAAGGCCCTGCTGCAGAAGTATCCGAACAGTTACAAGCTGCCGGTCTACCCCAGCCATCGCGATTTCCGCATGGCCGACTGGCGCTGCGATCGCTCGCGCGAGAACGCCGTCAAGGCCGAGGTGATCGACGACGGCCTGGCCGTCAAGGGCCTGCGTGGCACCGCGCCATTCCCGATCCCCAAGACCGGCCTCGAGCTGCTGTGGAACATGAACATGCCGGCCCGCGCCTTCCAGGAGGACGCCACCTACGACCAGGCGGTGGTCTACGCCAACGGCAGCCTCGCCAAGGGCCGCACCGGCTACAAGATCCTCTCGCCCAGCAACGACCCGGCGGCGGACAAGGGCACCGACGGCGTGTCCACCAGCTTCTACCAGAAGACCCTGGCGCCCGAGCGCAACAAGGGCGAGATCATCGTCGGCCAGGAGTACTTCAACAACAAGACCAACCCGCGCGGCGCCTGGCAGTACAGCCCCGGCACCCGGCGCGTGCGCCAGCTGCCGGCCTTCGGCTTCGACATGCCGCAAGGCCCCGGCGGCTTCCGCACCGTCGACGACGACCGCCTCTTCAACGGCTCGCCCGAGCGCTACAACTGGAAGATCCTCGGCAAGCGCGAGATGCTGGTGCCCTACGACGCCTATCGCATCGACGACCCGAAATACAAGTACGCGGAGCTGCTGACGCCCGGCCACCTGAACCCCGAGGCCACCCGCTACGAGCTGCACCGCGTGTGGGTGCTGGAGGCGGTGCTGAAAGAAGGTTTCCGCCACCAGTACGCCAAGCGCGTGCTCTTCATCGACGAGGACAGCTGGCAGGCGCTGCAGGCCGACAACTACGACTCCCGCGGCCAGCTCTGGCGCGTCTCGATGGTGCATTCCAGCTACGACTACGGCGCGCAGTTCATGCAGGCCCGCGTGGCGGTGTTCCACGACCTGGTCTCCGGCGCCTACATGGCCGACCGCTTGATCAACGAGGCCGAGCATCCGCCGGTGCTCAACGGCGGCACGCTGAAGCCTTCGATGTTCACCGCCGAGGCGGCGCGGGAGGACGGCCGCTGAAATGGAGCCCCTCGCCCAGTCCCGCCGCGCTGGACGCGGGCGGGCCTGGTCGGTCCCCCGAGGGGAGCTCGGCCCGGAATGCCGGCTTTCATGCGTCGCAACCGTTCGCCCTGAGCCTGTCGAAGGGCTCGTCGACGGACGAGCGCGTCGGCGGCGCGGCCACGTCCGAACGGACGATGCCGCGCCGCCGGGCCGCTTCAACAATGGCCCCGACCCGATGAGGACGATAAAGAGAAGCGATATGGAGACGACAGAAGGACAGCGGCGCTTCGACGGCGTGGCCGTCGTGACAGGCGCGGCGCAGGGCATCGGCCGTGCGCTGGCCCGGGCGCTGGCGGGCGAGGGCGCGAGGCTGGTGCTGGCCGATATCGATGAGGCCGGGCTGGCGGCGCTGCAGCGCGAGCTGGGCGACGACAAGGCGCTGGCGCTGCGCACGGACGTGAGCCGCGCCGACGACATCGAGCGCCTGCGCGATGCGGCGCAAAAGCGCTTCGGCCGCGTGGACTGGCTGTTCAACAACGCCGGCGTGCTGCCCGGCGGCAGAAACTGCTGGGAACTCGATGCTTCCCAATGGCAGCGCGCGCTGGACATCAACCTCGGCGGCGTGCTGCACGCGGTACGCGCCTTCGTGCCGCTGATGGTCCGACAGGGCGGCGGGCACATCGTCAACACCTCCTCGATGGGCGGCCTGCTGGTCGGCCCCTGGATGGCGCCCTACACGGTCAGCAAGCACGGCGTGACCGTGCTGAGCGAATCGCTGCAGCTCGAGCTGGCAGCGGCGGGCCTGCCGATCAAGGTCTCGGTGCTGTGCCCGGGCGCGGTGGCGACCGGCATCGCCGCGGGCTTCGCGGCCGATGCGGATACGGCGGCCGGGCAGTTCGCCGGCGGCCTCAAGCAAGCGCTGGCCACGCACGGCATGGCGCCCGAGGAAGTGGCGAGGCGCGCGCTGGACGGCGTGGCCGCCGGCCGCTTCTGGCTGCTGCCTCATC
>NZ_LYVQ01000254.1 GCF_001984095.1 Pelomonas sp. KK5 | reverse complement strand
GTAGTGGATCGCGAACTGGATGTTGCCGCGGCGGCGCAGGCGCAGGCCCTCGGGCAGCGGCAGGCCGACCGGCAGGCCCGTCTCCTGCGCGACGCTGCTGACCAGCGCGTCCAGGCCCATGCCGGTGAGCCAGCCGGCGAGGTAGCGCACGCGGCCGTGCTTGACCAGGGCGGGGCTGCCATCGGCGAATCGGGACTCGACGTCCAGGCCGGCCGGGTCCAGCATCTCGCGCCAGCGGGTGATCGTGGCGCCCAGCAGCGCACCGTCGGCGGCCAGCGCCACGCCCGGGCGCAGGCCCTCGACGGCGGTGACCCGCAGGCCCGGCAGCAGCGCGCGCAGCGGGCCGGGCGGCAGACCCTCGGGGATGCGGATCTCGTCGGCCTTGGCGCCGCAGCGGGGGCCCAGCAAGACCTGGCCCTCGAAGGCCTGCAGCGAAGCCACGAAGGCCTCGCTGGGCAGCGCCAGCGTCGGCGCGACGACGAGCGAATAAGCCCTTAGATCGGCAGACTGCGGCAGCACGTCCACGTCCAGGCCCAGCTTGCGCAGCGCGCCGTACCAGGCCAGCTGCAGCGCGCCGATCTCGAAGTCGCCGCTGTTGGGCAGGATCTCGGTGGCCCAGTTGCTGGCGTAGTCGACGATCAGGGCCACGCGGGCGGGGCGGCTGTCTTCATCGGGCACCGAGGCGAGTTCGCCGGCCACCACGGCCGCTTCCTCGCCGCCCACCGCGATCACGTTGTCCGGCGTGTTCAGCCCGGTGTGCATCTGCTCCTGCGCGAAGGGCGCCTGGCGCCAGCGGAAATAACTGACCACTTCGGCGCCATGGGCGAAGGCTTCCCAGGTCCAGGCGCGCACCATGCCCGGCTGCGGCACCGGGTTCCACTTCGCCCAGTTGACCGGGCCGGGCTGCTGCTCCATCACCCACCAGCGGCCTTGCGCGGTGAGGCCGCGGTACAGGTCGTGGTGGAAGGCGGAGATGTCCGGGTGGCCGACGCGGCGGTAGCGCAGCCGGTCCTCGTCGTCGAGGAAGGACATCGCGTCGAGGAAGCCCAGTGGGTAGTTGTCCCAGCTCGCGATGTCGAGATCCTTGCCCATCGCGTGGTGCTCGAAGTCGCCGCTGAAGGCCATGAAGTTGTGCAGCACCGGCACGCCCGGCGCATGCTCGCGCAGCAGGTCCACATGCAGCCTGTTGTAGCGCAGCACCTCGTCGGACCCGAAGCGCTTCCAGGCGAACTGGTGCGAGGGATTCGGCGGCGCGGCGGTGTGGACCGGGAAACCGATGTCCTCGAAGCTTGCGTACTGCATGCTCCAGAAGGCGTGGCCCCAGGCGGTGTTGAGCTTGCCGATGTCGTGGTCGTAGCGCTCGGCCAGCCAGAGGCGGAAGCGGCGCAGCGCGTCGGGCGAGTAGGAGGTGATCGTGCCGTGGCAGCCGTACTCGTTGTCGGTCTGCCAGGCGACCACCGCCGGGTGCCGGCCATAACGCTCAGCCAGAGCGGTGACGATGGTGCGGCTGGCCTCGAAGAAGGCGTCGCTGGAGAAGTCGTAGTGGCGGCGCGAGCCGAAGGCCTTCACATGGCCGTCGGCATCGATGGCGTGGATGTCGGGGTGCTGCTTGCTGAGCCAGTGCGGCGGGGCACCTGTCGGCGTGCACATGACGACCTCCAGGCCCTCGTTCGCGAGCACCTCGATCGCGCGGTCGAGCCAGCCCCAGTCGTACTCGCCGGGCCGCGGCTCCATCAGGCCCCAGGCGAACTCGGCGATGCGCACGGTGCTGAGGCCCATGGCCTTCATGCGGCGGGCGTCGTCGGCCCACAGGGCCTCGTCCCATTGCTCGGGGTAGTAGCAGACGCCCAGCTTCATCGTCATGGCCGTTGTCTCCGTCTTGATGTGGCTATGTTTCGGCGCGCGGAGATTAAGCGATTAATCCATGCGCTGTCAAAAGCCGGGGCATCAGGGTTTGTCCGCTGCGCCGCGACGGCCCGTGTTCTGAGAATGGCGACCAATTAATCGCTTAATCCAGGCGAGAAAAAAACGGAGACAGTGTTCGTGGCAGGTGTCCAACTCTCGAACATCCACAAGAGCTACGAAGGCGGCGCGGAGGTGATCCGCGACGTCTCGCTGGACATCGCCGACGGCGAGTTCTGCGTCTTCGTCGGCCCCAGCGGCTGCGGCAAGTCCACGCTGCTGCGCATGGTGGCGGGGCTGGAGGACATCAGCAGCGGGGAGATGCGCATCGGCGGCGCCCGCGTGAACGAGCTCGCGCCCTCGGAGCGCAACGTCGCGATGGTGTTCCAGAACTACGCGCTCTATCCGCACCTGGACGTGGCCGAGAACATGGCCTTCGGCCTGCGCCTGACCGGCATGAAGACGCCCGAGATCAAGACCCGCGTGGCCAACATCGCGAAGACGCTGGAGATCGAGCACCTGCTGGAGCGCAAGCCCAAGGCGCTCTCGGGCGGCCAGCGGCAGCGGGTGGCGATCGGCCGCGCGCTGGTGCGCGACCCGGGCGTGTTCCTGTTCGACGAGCCGCTGTCCAACCTCGACGCCGCGCTGCGCACGCAGATGCGCGTGGAGATCGCGCGGCTGCATCGCAGCTACGGCAAGGCCAGCACCATCTACGTGACGCACGACCAGGTGGAGGCGATGACGCTGGCCGACAAGATCGTGCTGCTGCACACCGGCGCCGACGTCGCGAAGCACGGCTCGATCGCCCAGGTCGGCTCGCCGATGGAGCTGTACGCGAACCCGCGCAACCTGTTCGTGGCGGGCTTCATCGGCAGCCCGAAGATGAACCTGCTGCCGGCCACGGTGACACAGGTGTCCGAGGCTTCGGTCACGCTGCAGTTGCGCGACGGCGCGAGCATCACGGCCGCCGTGCGCCCCGGGCCGGTGACCGTGGGCGAGGCCGTGACGCTGGGCATCCGCAGCGAGCACCTGATGCTGGCCCATGGTGGCGACAACACGATCGCCTGCAAGGTCCAGTGGGTCGAGCAGCTCGGCGACACCACCTTCGCCTACCTCGACACCGCCGACGGCCAGAAGCTCACGCTGCGCCTGCCCGGCGAGACCCCGCTGGCCGAGGGCGAGGCGCTGTCGCTGCGCGTGCCGCCGCAGCGCGCCCATGTGTTCGATGCGCAGGGTCAGGCCCTGAAGAAGACCATTTAGGCAAGACGGCTGTTTGAACTTCACCCACCCCAAGAGGAGACGAGAGATGACGCACAAGAAGGCATTGATGGCCCTGGCGATCGCCACGCTGCTGGGCGCAGGCGCCGCACAGGCGGCCGAGAAGGGCAAGCTGCTGATCTGGACCAACGGCGACAAGGGCTACGAGGGCATCGCCAAGATCGCCGAGAAGTTCACCAAGGACACCGGCATCCCGGTCGTCGTCGAGCATCCGGAAGACGCGATCGCCAAGTTCGAGCAGGCCGCCGCCGCCGGCAAGGGCCCGGACATCTGGATGTGGCCGCACGACCGCGCCGGCAGCTGGGCCACGGCCGGCCTGATCGTGCCGGTGACGCCGTCGAAGAAGACCGTCGCCGCGATCGACCCGCTCGCCTGGAAGGCCTGGACCGTCGGCGGCAAGACCTGGGGCTATCCGCTGTCGATCGAGGCGGTCAGCATGATCTACAACAAGGCCCTGGTGCCCACGCCGCCCAAGACCTGGGAAGAGGTGCTGGCGCTGGACAAGAAGCTGTCTGCGCAGGGCAAGCACGCGCTGTCCTGGCCGATCACGCAGATCTACTTCGGCTACGGCATGATCTCCGCCAACGGCGGCTATGCCTTCAAGCGCAATGCCGACGGCAGCTATGACCCGCAGGACACCGGCGTCAACAACGCCGGCGCGGTCAAGGGCGTGGAAGCGCTGATGAAGGCGATCAACGCCGGCGCGATCTCCAAGACCGCCGACTACGCCACCACCGACGCCGGCATGAACGACGGCTCGATTGCGATGATGTTCAACGGCCCCTGGAGCTGGAACAACCTGAAGAAGAGCAAGATCGACTTCGGCATCGCGCTGTTCCCGAAGATCAACGGCAAGCAGGGCGGCCCCTTCGTCGGCGTCTACGGCGCGATGCTCACCAGCGCCAGCCCGAACAAGGAAGTGGCCACCGAGTTCATGGAGAACTACCTGCTCTCGCTGGAAGGCCTGAAGGCGGTCAACGCCCACGTGCCGCTGGGCGTGCCGGCCAACAAGGCCTTCTACAACGAGCTGAAGGCCGACCCGCTGATCGCCGGCACGATGGCCAGCGCGCAAGCGGGCACGCCGATGCCCAACAACGCGGAGATGACCCGCTTCTGGTCGGGCATGGAGGCCGCGCTGCAGAACATCACGCAAGGCCGTGAGACCGCCAAGGAAGGCCTCGACCGCGCAGCGAAGCGCATCAAGGGCGGCGAGTAAGTTGTTGGCCCCTCGTCCGGTCTCGCCCCGCTGAACGCGGGCGAGCCCGGCCGGTCCCCCGAGGGGACGGCGCGGCCGGCGGCATCGAGCCGCCAGCCGCGCCAGACGGGCCGGCTTGGGGCGGCCCGGCGCTCGGCCCGGAATACCTGAATACGACATGCTGTCTCCACGACGAAGAAGCGGCCTGCATATTGGCCTGATGATCGCGGGCGCGCTCGCCCTGCTGGCGAGCCTGGCCCTGGTCATCGTGATGTTCTCGATGCGGCTGAACCTGGCCGGCGGGCTCACGCTGGCGATGCTGGCCGCCGCCGCCTTCGTCTACGTGCATCCGCGCTTCTATGCCTGGCGCTACGTGGTGCCGGGCATCCTCGCGGTGCTGGTGTTCATCGTGCTGCCGATGGGCTATACGCTCGCCATCGCGTTCACGAACTACTCGCTGCAGCACCTGCTGCCCTACGAGCGCTCGACCTCGGTGCTGCTCTCGCGCATGCACAGCGCGAGCACCGGCGGGCTCGATTTCAAGCTCTTCGATGCGGGCGGCGGGCAGTACAAGCTCGTCTTCGTGGACGAGGAGGACAAGCGTTTTGCCACGCCGCCGCTGAAGCTGATTGAGCGCGAGCAGAAGGTGGCGTTGGCCGAATCGGCCGATGCGCCCGATGAAGACAGCGCGCTGCCGCTGAAGGACGTGATCCGCTTGCAGCCGGCGCTGAAGCTGCTCACCGTGCAGCAGCCCGACGGCGTCGAACTCAAGCTGAGCAGCCTGCGCCGCTTCACGCCGAGCCGCCCGCAGTACACGCTCAACAAGGACGGCTCGATGACCGACGACGAGGACGGCAAGCGCCTCGTGGCCAATATGAAGACCGGCTACTGGGAGAAGGAGCCCTCCGAGGCCGGCGGCAAGCCGCAGCCGGTCGAGCCCGGCTTCCGCACCTATGTCGGCTGGCAGAACTACACGCGCATCTTCACCGACGCGCGCTTCTTCCAGCCCTTCGCCCGCGTCTTCGCCTGGACGGTGTCCTTCGCCTCGCTGAACACCTTGTTCACCTTCGGCATCGGCATCCTGCTGGCCACCGCGATGAACTGGGATGCGCTGCGTTTCCGCAATGCCTACCGGCTGATGCTGTTCCTCCCCTACGCGGTGCCGGCCTTCATCTCGATCCCGGTGTTCCGCGGCCTGTTCAACGAGAACCTGGGCGAGATCAACCTGGTGCTGGACCAGGTGTTCGGCATCCGGCCCAGCTGGTTCTCCGACGCGGCGACCGCCCGCTCGATGGTGCTGATCGTCAACGCCTGGCTCGGCTACCCGTACATGATGATCCTCTGCATGGGCCTGATCAAGGCGATCCCGGGCGAGTTGTACGAAGCGTCCGCGCTGGCCGGCGCGGGGCCCTTCACGAACTTCTTCCGCATCACGCTGCCGCTGATCGCGCGGCCGATCGCGCCGCTGCTGATCACGTCCTTCGCGTTCAACTTCAACAACCTCGCGCTGATCGCGCTGCTGACCAACGGCGCGCCGGACTACCTCGACACCGAGGTGCCTGTGGGCGCGACGGACCTGCTGGCCAGCTACACCTACCGCATGGCCTTCCACGACTCCGGCCAGAACTACGCACTGGCCTGCGCGATCTCGTCGATCGTGTTCCTGATCGTGGCGGGGCTGGCGGTGGTGAACCTGAAGCTGTTCAAGGTGGGCAAAGAGGAGGCGCGTTGACATGAAGCCGTCGTGGGCCGGGCCCTTCGATACCTCAGGGCGAACGGGGGATGCTTGCACTCGACGAGGCGCGCCAGCCTCCGTTCGGGTTGAGGTATCGAAGCCCTCTGCGCGGCCTGCGCAGGCAACCCTGGGCAACTGACATGGCCATCGTCCTCAAGCAATCGCACAAGTGGCGCGTCGTCCTCGTCCACGCCCTCCTGATCGCCTTCATCGCGCTGATGGTGGCGCCCTTCCTGATGATCGTGTCGATCTCGCTGCGCCCCGGCAACTTCGCCGGCGGGCACCTGATCCCGCAGCACATCAGCTTCGAGCACTGGAAGCTCGCCCTGGGCATCTCCTATGTGGACGCCGACGGCGCGCTCGTGAAGCCGCCGTTCCCGGTGCTGCTGTGGATCTTCAACTCGATCAAGGTGGCGACGGTCTCGGCCACCGTCTCGCTGCTGCTGTCCATCACCAGCGCCTACGCCTTCGCGCGGATGCGCTTCCGTGGCAAGAACGGCTTACTCAACAGCCTGTTACTTCTGCAGATGTTCCCCTCGGTGCTCGCGCTGGTGGCGATCTACGCGATGTTCGACCGCATCGGCGAGGTGGTGCCGGCGCTGGGCCTGAACAGCCACTGGAGCCTGGCCCTGGCCTACACCGGCGGCGTGGCCCAGCACATCTGGCTGATCAAGGGCTACTTCGACAGCGTGCCGCGCGAGCTGGAGGAGGCCGCCGCGGTGGACGGCGCTACGCCCTTCCAGGCCTTCGTCAAGGTACTGCTGCCGATGGCGGTGCCGATCCTGGTGGTCGTCTTCGTGCTGGCCTTCCTCGGCGCAATGATCGAGTACCCGATCGCCTCGGTGATCATGCAGGACCAGCAGAAGCTGACGCTGGCCATCGGCTCGCGCCTGTTCCTGTTCGACCAGCAGTACCTGTGGGGCGACTTCGCCGCCACGGCCATCCTGGCGGGCATGCCGCTGACGCTGATGTTCATCGTCACGCAGCGCTGGCTGGTGAGCGGGCTCACCTCCGGTGCGGTGAAAGGCTGAAATGGCCACGCTGAGCGATGTGGCGAGGAAGGCCGGCGTCACCGCCGCCACCGTCTCCAACGTGCTGCGCAACCGCGGCAAGGTCGGCGCCGAGACCCGCGAGCGCGTGCTCGCCGCCGTGCGCGAGCTGAAGTACCGGCCCAACCTCACCGCCCGCGCGCTGGCCGAAGGCAAGCCCTCCACGATCGCGCTGATCGTCTCCAGCATCGCCAACCCCTTCTACCCGGAGTTCGCGCTGGCCGTCGAGCGCGCGGTGCGCAAGCTCGGCTACTTCCTGCTGGTCTGCAACACCAATGACGACCCGGCGCAGGAGAAGGCCTACCTCGATGCGGTGGGTGGCTCGCTGGCCAACGGCGTGCTGGTGATGAACGCGGACTTCGTGCAGATCGACGAGCTGGTGCACCTGCGCGAGCGCGGCGTGCCGGTGGTGCTGTGCATGTGGGAGAAGCCCGACCAGCCGCCGCCGCTGCCCAGCGTGGCGGTGGACTTCCACCGCGCCGGCATCCTCGCCGCCGAGCACCTGATCGCGCTGGGCCACCGCCGCATCGGCGCGGTGGTGGGCAGCGAGCGCACGGGCAACCACATCTGGCGCTACCGCGGCTTCGTCGAGGCGCTGGCCCGGGCCGGCATCGAGCACCGGGACGAGGACGTGATCTTCGGCCACGACACCATCGACGAGGGCCGCAGCGCCGCCCACACCTTGCTGGCCCGCGTGCCCGACCTGTCGGCCATCTTCGTCAGCAATGACCTGCCCGCATTGGGCGTGCTACAGGCCGCCGCCGAGATGGGCCTGGCGGTGCCGCAGCAGCTCAGCGTGATCGGCATCACCGACATCCAGCTGGCCCACCAGGTGCGCCCCGCGCTGACGACCGTCGCCGTGCCCAGCGAGGAGGCCGCGCAGCAGGCGGTCGAGATGATCATGCAGCTGATGAAGGACGAGGGCGCGCCCGCGCCGCTGCTGCGCGAGACGGCGCAGCCGCGGCTGGTGGTGCGGGCCTCGACCGGGCGGCTTCTTACTTCTTCGACGCGAAGTTGATCTTCACCTTCGTCCGCGCTTCCTTGCCGTTCTTGTCGCGGGCGATCACCACCACCTCGATGCTCTGCGCATTGGCCGGCGGCGTGCCGGTGAAGCGCATCGACGTGCCGTCGAAGCTCAGCCACGAGGGCAGCGGCGTGTCGTTGGACAGCCGCGCCTCGAAGCTCAGCTGCGCCACCGGGTCGCTGTGCGTGAAGGTGTTCAGCGGCAGGGCCACGCCCAGCTGGCCGCCGGCCGTCGCCACCAGCGGCTCGAAGTTCAGCACGCTGACGAAGCCGCCGCCATTGGCTGCGGCCTCGGTCGGCGTGGACAGCAGCGTCAGCGACTGCACCGGCGGCGAGTTGTCGCCGGCCTGGGCACCCGTGCCGGCGCCCGCGCCCGGATCGACGACCGGGCCGGTGCCCGTGCCGCCGGAGTTGTCGCCGCCGACCGGGGGTGTCGGTGCGGTCGAGCCGCCGCCGGTGGGCGGTGGCGGCGCGCCGGGCGTCGGTGCCGGGGCCGGTGCGTTGGGCGATGGCGCGGG
>NZ_LYVQ01000253.1 GCF_001984095.1 Pelomonas sp. KK5 | reverse complement strand
ATGCGCTGCTGCTGGCCCGCGCGGCGGCCGCCGCCGGACAGCCCGCCGCGGCCGAGCCGGTGCGGCAGTTCCGCCGCGAGACCGGCTTCACCGACCAGCGGCTGGCGCAGGTGATGCCATGAGGTGGCTGTTGATCGCCGCGCTGGGCCTGCTGGCCGCCACCGCCCAGGCCCACAAGCCCAGCGACGCCTACCTGCGCCTGGCGCTGCACGGCCAGGTGCTGGAGCAGCGACTGGACATCGCGCTGCGCGACCTGGACCGCGTGCTGCAGCTCGACACCGATGACGACGGCACGCTCAGCTGGGGCGAGGTGCGCAGCCGCGCGGCCGAGATCGAGGCGCTGGCCGCGCAGGGGCTCAAGGTCGAGCTGAAGGACGCCGCCGGCGCGCCCTGCCCGGCCGGACCGCTGCAGCCGCTGCAGCTGGACAGCCACAGCGACGGACGCTACCTGGTGCTGCGCCGCAGCTACGCCTGCCCGGCCGCGGCGCAAGACCTGACCCTCGGCTACCGGCTGTTCGCCGCCGACGACCCGACGCACCGCGTCGTCACCCATCTGGAGCTCGGCCAGGCGGGCAGCCAGACGCTGGTCATCGCCCCGGACGGCCAGCCGCATCGGCTGCCGCTGGGCGCCGCCGCGCCGGGCCTCGGCAGCTTCTTCACCGAAGGCGTGCATCACATCTGGGCCGGCTACGACCACATCCTGTTCCTGCTCTCCCTGCTGCTGCCGGCGGTGCTGGTCCGTCCGTCGAGGCAATGGGAGCCGGCCCCCCGGCTGCGCCCGGTGCTGGGCGAGGTGCTGGGCGTCGTCACCGCCTTCACCGTGGCCCACTCGATCACGCTGGCGCTGGCCGCCTTCGACATCGTCAACCCGCCGACCCGCTGGATCGAGTCGCTGATCGCCTTCAGCGTGCTGCTGGCCGCGCTGAACAACCTCTGGCCGGTGCTGGACAGCGGCCGCTGGCGCATCACATTCCTGTTCGGCCTGGTGCACGGCTTCGGCTTCGCCAGCGCGCTGAAGGACCTGGACCTCGGCGGCCTCGCGCTGGCCGGGCCGCTGGTGATGTTCAACCTGGGCGTGGAGGCGGGGCAGCTGGCGATCGTGGCCGGCTTCATGCCGCTGGCCTGGGCGCTGCGCAAGCGCCCGGCCTATGCGCCGGGGCTGCTCGGCGGCGGCTCCGCGGCGATCGCGCTGCTGGCCGGCGTGTGGCTGGTGGAACGCGTGTTCGACCTCCAGGTCTTGTTCATACAGCCGTCGTAAAGAACTTTTAAGCTGGCTCCTCACAACCCGAACAAGAAGCGAACCACTCCCATGACCGGATCCAAGACGGCGCGCCGCCGGTTTCCGACGCTGCCGCTGCTGCTGCTCGGGGTCGCCGGGGCCACTCCGCCAACCGCCAGGGCCGATGAAACCGAGATGCCGGTGACCGTAGCCGCCGTGCGGCTCGATCGGGTGGAAGTCGAGGGCCGCCACTACGACAACGCGATCGGCAGCTCCGACGCCGCGTCCGAGGGCGTCATCCGCGCCGAGCTGCTGAAGAGCCGGCCCGCGCTGCGCCCGGGCGAGGTGCTGGAGTTCGTGCCGGGCCTGATCGTCACCCAGCACTCCGGCGACGGCAAGGCGAACCAGTACTTCCTGCGCGGCTTCAACCTCGACCACGGCACGGACTTCGCCACCAGCGTCAACGGCCTGCCGGTCAACATGCCCACGCACGGCCACGGCCAGGGCTACTCGGACCTGAACTTCCTGATGCCCGAGCTGGTGGAGCGCATCGAATACCGCAAGGGGCCGTACTTCGCCACGACGGGCGATTTCGCCTCGGCCGGCTCGGCCGACATCGCCTACCGCACGCGGCTGGACGCGCCCTTCGCGGCGCTGACGCTGGGCGAGAACGGCTTCCGCCGCGGCATCGCCGCCGGCTCCACCGCGCTGGGCGGCGGCCTGCAGCTGCTGGGCGCCGTCGAGCTGCAGCGCAACGACGGCCCCTGGACCGTGCCCGAGGGCCTGCACAAGAGCAACGGCCTGCTGACCCTCAGCGGCGGCGACAGGGCGCGTGGCTGGAGCGCCAGCCTGATGGGCTACAGCGCCCGCTGGACCTCCACCGACCAGATCCCCGAGCGGCTGGTGGACGCCGGCAGCTACCAGGGCAGGCCCTTCGGCCGCTTCGACTCGCTGGACCCGAGCGACGGCGGCGAGACCCGCCGCAGCAGCATCTCCGGCGAATGGCACGAGCGCAGCGAAGCCGGCAGCACCCGGGTCGCCGCCTACGCGATCGACTACCGGCTCAAGCTGTTCTCCAATTTCACCTACGCGATGGACCGGCCGGACAGCGGCGACCAGTTCTCGCAGCAGGACCGGCGCCAGGTCTACGGCTTCAGCGCCAGCCGCGCGGTCGACCACAGCATCGGCAGCCTGCCGGCGCGTACCGAGATCGGCCTGCAGCTGCGCCAGGACCGCATCCGCGTCGGCCTGTTCGACACGGTGCAGCGCCAGGTCATCGGTACCGTGCGCGACGACCGGGTCAACGAGGGCCTGTACGGCCTGTACGCGCAGACGGCCGTCGAGCTGGCGCCCTGGCTGCGCAGCGTGGTCGGCCTGCGCGCGGACAGCGCGCGCTTCGCGGTGGACGGGCTCGGCAGCAGCCATGACGCGAAGCTCTCGCCCAAGCTCAGCCTGATCGCCGGCCCCTGGGCGAAGACCGAGCTGTTCTTCAACGCGGGCCGGGGCTTCCACAGCAACGACGCGCGCGGCGTCGTCGCCGGCGTGCCGGGCCTGGTGGCCTCGCGCGGCATGGAACTGGGCGCGCGCACCGAATGGCTCCCCGGCCTGCAGAGCTCGCTGGCGCTGTGGAAGCTGGACTTCGACTCGGAGCTGGTCTATGTGGGCGATGCCGGCACGACGGAGCCGAACCGGCCCAGCAAGCGCCGTGGCCTGGAGTGGAACAACCGCTGGATCCCCCTGCCCTGGCTGCTGGTGGACGCCGACCTGGCCTGGACCCACGCCCGCTTCTCCGACGCCGACCCGGCCGGCAACCGCATCCCGAACGCGGTGGACAAGGTCGGGTCCATCGCGGTGACGGTGCGCGAGCTGGGGCCCTGGTCGGCCAGCCTGCAGTGGCGCTACCTCGGCTCCGGCGCGCTGGTCGAGGACAACAGCGTGCGCTCGCATGCCTCGCTGACGACCAATATGCGGCTCACGCGCAAGTTCGGCCGCAGCACGGAACTGACGCTGGACGTGTTCAACCTGCTGGACCGCAAGCTCAACGACATCGAGTACTTCTACGAGTCGCAGCTGCCCGGCGAGACCGCGCCGGTGGCGGACCGGCACATCCATCCGGCCGAGCCGCGCTCGCTGCGCCTCACGCTGAGGACCTCGTTCTGAACCTCGTCATCATCAGGCCGGCAGGCCCACGTAGTTCTCGGCGATGACGCGGCGGCCGGCGTCGGAGTGCAGCAGGTAGTCCAGCTCGGCGTCCTGCATGCGCACCTCGAAGGGCGAGTGATCCGGGAACTGGTGCAGCAGGCCGGTCATCCACCACGAGAAGCGCTCGGCCTTCCACACCCGCTGCAGGCAGCGGGCCGAGTACGCCTCCACGCCGGCCCCGTCGCCCTTGTAGAAATCGCACAGCGCCTGCCAGAGATAGCCGACGTCGGAAGCCGCCAGGTTGAGGCCCTTGGCGCCGGTCGGCGGCACGATGTGCGCGGCATCGCCGGCCAGGAACAGGCGGCCGCAGCGCATCGGCTCGGCCACGAAGCTGCGCAGCGGCGCGATGCTCTTCTCGATCGACGGGCCGGTGACCAGCTGCGCCGCCGTGTCGGCAGGCAGCCGGCGCTTCAGCTCGGCCCAGAAGGCCTCGTCCGACCACTGCTCGGCCCGGTCGCTGCTGGGCACCTGTACGTAGTAGCGGCTGCGGGTGGTGCTGCGCTGGCTGCACAGCGCGAAGCCGCGCGGATGCCGGGCATAGATCAGCTCGTGCGCCACCGGCGGCACGTCCGCCAGCACGCCCAGCCAGCCGAAGGGGTACATGCGCTCGAAGGTCTGCAGCCGTTCGGCCGGGATGCTCGCGCGGCAGACGCCGTGGTAGCCGTCGCAGCCGGCGATGAAGTCGCACTCGATCTCGTGCAGCGTGCCGTCCTTGCGGTACTGCACCCGCGGCCGGCTGCCGGATTCGAAGTCCAGCACCGTCACCTCCTCGGCCTCGTAGATGCTGGGCCGTCCGGCGGCGGCGCGGGCCTGCATCAGGTCGCGCGTCACCTCGGTCTGGCCGTAGACGGTCACGTGCCTGCCGGTCAGCGCCTGCAGGTCGATGCGGTGGCGCTGGTCGCCGGCGCAGAGCTCGAAGCCGTCGTGCGGCAGGCCGTCGCGGTGCAGGCGCCCGGCGGCATTGCAGGCCTCCAGCAGGCTGACCGTGATCGGCTCCAGCACGCCGGCGCGGATGCGGCCCAGCACGTAGTCGCCGCTGCGCTGCTCGACGATGACGTTGTCGATGCCGGCGGTGCTCAGCAACTGGCCCAGCAGCAACCCCGCGGGGCCGGCTCCGATGATCGCGACCTGGGTGCGCATGTTCGATGTCTCCTTCTGGCCTCAAGTGTGCGTTCCGGCAGCGCCGCGTTCAATGGACGCAGGGCGCATAGACTTGCAGAAATCGAACATTCACGCCCGGCACGATGCAATCCCCGCTCCCGACCTATTCGATCTACGGCGAACACGGCCGCACGATGGACGTCGACTGGCTGCACTGCGAGTCGATCGCCGAGCGCAGCCGCCTGCACGACTGGGAGATCGGCGCGCACCGGCACGAACTGCTGGTACAGCTGTTCTGGATCGAGAAGGGCCGCTGCGGGCTCAGCCTCGACGGGCAGGAGCAGCAGGTCCAGGGGCCCTGCGTGCTGCTGGTGCCGCCGCCGGTCGTCCACGGCTTCCACTTCGAGCCGCGGCTGCAGGGCCAGGTGGTGACGGTGCTGGCCCAGCACCTGTCCAAGCTGCTGGCGGAGGAACCGGCGCTGGAGCGGCGGCTGCTGCAGCCGCGCGTCCAGCCGCTCGATGCGGCGCAGGCCGCCGCGGTGGGCGCCGCCTTCCGCGCGCTGCGCGAGGAGTTCCGCAGCGCCGGCGACTGGCGCTCGCTGGGCGTGGACAGCGCCTTGCTGCGGCTGCTGGTGACGCTGGCGCGGAACCTGCCGGAGCCGCCGGCCGCCGCGGGCTCCCGCCAGGGCGCACGCGGCCTGCAGCATGTGCGGCGCTACCGGGCCCTGGTCGAGGAGCGCTTCCGCCAGCAGCCGCCGGTGTCCGCGCTGGCCCGCGAGATCGGCATCACGACGACGCAGCTGAACCGGGTGTGCCAGGCGGCGCTGGGCTGCAGCTCGATGGCGGTGCTGCACGCGCGGCTGGTGCTGGAAGCGCAGCGCGAGCTGGCCTACACGACGATGAGCATCAAGCAGATCGCGCACGACCTCGGCTTCGCCGACGCGGCCTACTTCACGCGCTTCTACCAGGGCAGGACGGGCCTGTCGCCGTCGCAGTGGCGCAGCGCGTGCGGCAAGGGGCTGGCGGCGGTGTGAGCGCCGGCCCGCTCAGGGCTTGGCCAGCCGCAGGGGCGTGAGCGTGGCGCGCAGCCGCGCCTTGTCGTCGTCGCCGGCAGCCGAGGATTCGCTGAGCGCGCCCTGGACGCTGCCGATGTGCTCGCGCATCAGCTGCTCGGCCTGCGGCATGTCGCCGGCGGCCAGGGCCTCGACGATGGCGGCGTGTTCCTCGCAGGACTGGGCGGCGTCATGGGTCGACTGGTACAGCAGCGCCACCAGCGTGGTGCGCGCGGTGAGGTCACGCATGACGTCGGCCAGCAGCCGGTTGCCGAAGCATTCGGCCATGCACACATGGAAGTCGGCCAGCAGGAAGGTGCGCGTGGCCGCGTCCCCCTCGGCGATGGCCGCGCGTTCCTCCGCCACGTGCTGGCGCAGCCGGCGCAGCACCGACTGCAGCGGCCGCCCAGCCTCGCGCAGCAGGCCCGTCTCGATGGTGCGGCGGGCCGCGAAGGCATCGCGCGCCTCCTCGAACGACGGCTCCACGACGTACCAGCCCTTGCGGGTCCTCACCTCGACGAATCCCCGGGCCTGCAGCTGCATCAGCGCTTCGCGCACGAGGGTGCGGCTGACCCCGAACAGCTCCGCCAGTTCCTGCTCGCCCAGGCGCTCGCCCGGGGCGAGCTTCTGGGCCAGGATGGCCTCGACCACGCGCTGGGCGATCTGGGTCTGGTTGGGTCGTGTGGTCATGGTGCTCATGTCGCTGCGGCGGCCGAGCCGGCGTTCCCGGGTGCGGCGGATGCGGCGGGTGCGGCGGGTGCGGTATCGCCGGCTTCGAGCCTGTCGCTGAACTCGCCGTCGAGCACGGCCTTGGCGCGCGCTCGGTCGATGTCGCCCTCCCATGCGGCGACGACCACCGTGGCCACGCAGTTGCCGATCAGGTTACCCACCGCGCGGGCGATGCCCATGAACCAGTCCACCGACAGCACGAGCACCAGGCCGATCGCGGGAATCACCGGCATGGCCTGGAGCGTGGCGGCGAGCACCACGATCGCCGAGCCCGGCACGCCGTGCGCGCCCTTGGAGGTCACCAGCGAGATGGCAAGGATGGTGAGCAGGTCGGCCGTGGAGACCGGCGTGTTGGTGGCCTGCGCGATGAACAGTGCGGCCAGCGTGATGTAGATGGAGAAGGCGTCCAGGTTGAACGAGTAGCCGGTGGGGATGACCAGGCCCACCGTCGAGTCGCGCACGCCCATGTGGCGCAGCTTGGCCATCACCTGGGGCAGCACGCTGTCGGACGAGGTGGTGGCGAACACCACCGCCAGTTCCTCGCGCAGATAGCGCAGCAGCTTGAACAGCGACAGGCCCGAGAGCCGCATGATCGACCCGAGCACCACGACCACGAACACCGCGACCGACGCATAGAACAGCACCACCAGCATGCCCAGCTGCTTCAGCGAGCCGATGCCGTACTTGCCCACGGTGAACGCGATGGCGCCGAGCACGCCCAGCGGCGCCAGCTTGATGATCAGCCCCATCATCTTGAACAGCACCTGCGACGTGTCGTCGATGAAGCCGGAGATGACGCGGCCACGGGCGCCGAGCATCGACAGCGCGCAGCCGAACAGCACGGCGAAGACCAGCACCTGCAGCACGTCGCCCTTCGCGAAGGCATCGATCACGTTGCTCGGGATCAGCTTCATCAGGAACTCGGCGGCGCCGCCACCGGTGAGCTTGCTGGCCGTGTCGGCATAGCCGGCCATCGCCTTGGCATCGAGCGTCTTCGGATCGACGTTCATGCCCGCGCCCGGCTGGAACACAAAGGCCATCAGCAGCCCGATGCCCAGCGCGATGGTGGTCACCACCTCGAAGTACACCAGCGCCTTCACGCCCACCCGCCCGACGCGGCGCAGGTCCCCGGCGCCCGCGATCCCGTGCACGACCACGCAGAACACCAGCACCGGGATGATCATCTTGATCAGCTTGATGAAGCCGTCCCCCAGGGGCTTGAGCTTCAGCGCGCCCTCGGGCCAGAACAGGCCGATCAGGACGCCCGCGGCGAGCGCCAGCAGGACCTGGGCAAACAGGGAACGTAGGAACTTGGGCATGCGGGTTCTCCGGTTGATTTGGCTTGTATGCCTGCTTGAGCTCAACGCTTGCATACAAGCAATGTAGGCAAGAAAAACCACTCCATATCACGTGGAAACCCTTGGTATTGGGTACGGCAGGGTCAGAACTGCTTTCGATTTCCGGGTGCCAGGTGCACGGGGCTTCCGACCCGCACCGGATCATCAATTCCAGGTATCCATGCAAGTGACTTCTCCAGGGGGCGAGTCGTCTCTAGAGTCCTCACGATGCAGGGCCTTCGCCCTCCAGGAGCCTCGATGACCGACGCCACGACCGAAGAAAACCGCAAGATCGTCGAACGCTTCGTCGATCTGGTCTACCGGCAGAAGAAGACCCGCGAGGCCTTCGAAGCCTGCGT
This sequence comes from Pelomonas sp. KK5, assembly GCF_001984095.1. GTDB lineage: Bacteria > Pseudomonadota > Gammaproteobacteria > Burkholderiales > Burkholderiaceae_C > KK5. Next base: position 872 of record NZ_LYVQ01000253.1, on the reverse strand, counting down.
AAGCGCCGATCGCTACATCCAGCACAACCCGAACATGCCGGACGGCCGCGAGGCGGCGATCGAGATGCTGGCGCCCAAGTTCTCGGCGCCGGGATTCCACGCGGAGGTGTTGCGCGTCCTGGTCGACGGGCCGCTGGCCGTGGTGCATCTGTTCGCACGGGGTGCGCCGGAGCAGCGCGGCGCCGCGGTGGCCGACATCTTCCGCCTGGAAGACGGCCTGATCGTCGAACACTGGGACGTGCTGCAGCCGGTGCCGGAGCAGGCGCTCAGTCGGCACCCGATGTTCTGACGCGGCCGGTGTCGATAAGGCGCACCGGGCCGAGCAGGCCGGAGGGCCGCAGCGGGGCATCGGCGGCGTAGGTCGGGCCGGTGCTGAAGGCGACGGGCGTGGCGACGCCAGGCTGCTGGTCGCCGATCAGGCGGTTCACCCAGAGGTTGCTGAGCTTCAGCTGGAGCTCGTTCGTCCCCGGCCGGAGCAGCTTGCTGACGTCCAGCCTGTACGGCGCTTTCCAGGCGATGCCGGCGGGCCGGCCGTTGATGCTCAGTTCCGCCACCTCGGCGACGGTGCCGAGGTCGAGCATCAGCGTGCGGAGCAGCCAGCCCGCATCGACATCGAAGCTCGCGGTGTAGGTGGCCGTGCCCGAGAAGTAGCGGATGCCCGGATCGTCGGCGCGCGACCAGTCGACCAGCGCATCGATCCGCAAGGGCCCGGCAGGCGCGCCGCGGCCCGGCATGAACTTCAGGGTCCAGGGGCCGTCCAGCGTCGCGAGGGTCTGCTCGGCGGCGGGCGCGACTGGCCTCGAAGGCGCCGATGCCGGGCCGCGCAGGACGACGAAGACGGCGTCGTGCGCACGCAGGGCCAGCGGCAACTC
>NZ_LYVQ01000252.1 GCF_001984095.1 Pelomonas sp. KK5 | reverse complement strand
GTGGCCTTGACTTCGACGAGCACCTCGCCGGCGCGCGGGCCGTCGAGCATCACGTCTTCGACGGTGAGCGGGGCGCCGGCCTTCCAGGCGACGGCGGCACGGGTCTTGATCATGGCTTGTACTCCTCGGTGGGGTTCTGTGAATCGGCGCGCAGCATAAGGCTTACCGCGTTGCTCAGCATGACGGCCTCGCGCCGGCACAGGTGCAGGCGGCGCTCCAGCCAGGGGGTCAGGTCTTGCTGGCCGTGCTCGGGCCAGTCGGATGAGAAGGCCAGGCCCGGGTCGCGTGTCTCGGGTACCTCGGCGTGCGGCTGCAGCGCCTCGACGACCGGCTCCGCCGCCGCGTCCAGCGCGGCCGCGCTGACCTGCGGATCCAGCCGCGCGATGCGCCGCCCGATCATCTGCTGCACCATGCCCAGCAGCGCCATCAGCCGGTAGCCATGGGTCAGCAACGCCTCGACTTCGGCCTCCGCCAGCCGCACATGCGAGGGCTCCACGCGCGTGCGCTGTGCGGCCCCGGCGATCGCGGCCAGCGCCGCATAGGCCTGCTGGCGCGTCAGCCGCGCGGCCAGCTGCTGCTCGGCCGAGGGCTGCCAGCGCAGCACGTTGCGCGCATGCCGCGCCAGCGTGCCGCGCAGCTGGCGCGACAAGCGCTGCAGCGACTTGCGCTCCCAGGACGGCAGCACGAAGCAGAAGGCCCAGGCCACCAGCGCGCCGACCACCGTGTCGGCCAGGCGCTCGGCGAAGGCCGGGTGGCTGCCCGGCTCCAGCAGCAGCGGCTGCAGCAGCGCCATCAGCGTGGCGCCGGTGGCGGCGACGACATAGCGCTGGTTGACGTAGGCATGCGAGGTGCCGACGGCGGCCACGAAGATCAGCCCCAGCAGCTTGGGCTCGTCGTGGATATGCGCGAGCGCCGCCACGACCAGGCAGCCGATCACGGTGCCGATGATCCGCTGGTTGCGGCGCGAGAGCGTCTGCTCCAGGTTGCCGCGCAGCACGACGGCCACGCTCAGCACCAGCCAGTGCGGATGGGCGTGCCAGGGCATCCAGTGGCCGACGGCATAGGCCAGCGACAGCGCCAGCGTGGCGCGGATCGCATGGCGCAGCACGCCGGAGTCCAGCGTCAGGTGGGCCTTCAGCGCGGCCAGCGGCCAGCCTTCCGGCGAGACGAACTGGCGCAGCTGCTCGGGCGTGAACGGGGCGGCGTCGTCGCTGCGATCGGGCGCGGTGAGGCGCGCGGCCATCGCGGCGATGTCGTCCAGCATGTAGCCCAGCCGGCCCTGGATCGCCTGGATCAGGTGGCGGCGCGGGTCTTCGTCGTCCACGTCGGCATCCACCTCGGCCAGGCGCAGCGCCAGCTCGCGGCGCCACTGCGCTGCCGAGAGCTGCGGCGGCGCTGCACCACGGTCGGTGGCGGCGGCCAAGCCGTCCAGCGCATCGGCGAGGTGGCGCTGGGTGGTCGCCAGCGCGCGGCGCCAGCCGAGGCCGGCGGCATCGTCGCCGAGGTGCTCGGTGTCCAGCCGGCTGGCCAGCAGCAGGTCGCGCAGCTCGATCAGGCCCAGTAGCAGGTCGACCTGGCGGCGCGCGTGGGGCGAGGGGCGCGCGGCGAAGATATGGTCGCGGGCGTTCTGCAGCGCGTCGGCCAGCAGCACGTCGTCGGCGATCGAGGCGCGCATCGTCAGCTCCTCGACGGGCACCTCGCCGGCGATGCGCGCGGCCCGCGAGCGCAGGCGCTTCGCGCAGGCCCGCATCGCGCCAGCCAGCGCCAGCTCGCGGTAGCGGCGGCGCAGCAGCTGCGAGGTCAGCCGGGCCCACAGCGCATAGCAGGCGCCGCCGGCCAGCACCCAGCCGGCATGCTCGAAGGCATCGAGCTTCGAGTCGGGCACGCCCCAGGCCATCGCGAACACCAGGGCGAGGACCGGCGAGAAGGACAGCGGCCCGGCGCGCAGGCCCCAGGCCATCGCCATCAGGCTCAGGAAGGCGATGGCGGCGATCAAGCCGGTCATCGCCACTGGCGAGGCGCGGCCCAGGCCCACCAGCAGCGTCACCAGCGCGGTGGCCAGCAGCGCGGGCAGCAGCCGCGGCCAGGTGCGCTTGGGCGCGTTGGGCAGGTCCGGCAGGCTGGTGCAGACGGCGCCGCTGATCGCCGCGGCGGCCGTCTCGTGGCCGGCGAGCGCGGCGAAGCTGCTCTGGATCACCAGCACGCCCAGGGCGACGCTGAGGCCGTTGATCTGCGCGGCCGTCAGGCCCGAGAACAGGCGGCGCACGGCGTCAGGCGGCGGCGAGGATGGCTTGTTCGAGCGCGTCGATGAACATCTTCGGCACGTCGAAGCCGGTCTGGTCGCTGATCTCCTGGAAGCAGGTCGGGCTGGTGACGTTGATCTCGGTCAGGCAGTCGCCGATCACGTCCAGGCCCACCAGCAGCAGGCCGCGGGCGGCGGCGATCGGGCCGATGGTCTCGGCGATCTCGCGGTCCCGCGCGCTGATCGGCTGGGCCACGCCCTTGCCGCCGGCCGCCAGGTTGCCGCGGATCTCGCTGCCCTGCGGGATGCGCGCCAGGCAGAAGGGCACGGGCACGCCGCCGATCACCAGCACGCGCTTGTCGCCCTGCTTGATCTCCGGCACATAACGCTGAACCATGACGGTCTCGGCGCCGCCCTTGTTGAGGGTCTCGATGATGGAGCCGAGGTTCATGCCGTCCGGGCCCACGCGGAAGATGCCCATGCCGCCCATGCCGTCCAGCGGCTTCAGGATCACGTCCCTGTGCTCGGCGTGGAAGGCGCGGATGGCGGCGTCGCTGCGGGTCACCAGCGTCGGCGCGATGAACTGCGGGAACTCGAGGATGGCGAGCTTCTCCGGGTGGTCGCGCAGCGCCGCCGGCTTGTTGAAGACCTTGGCGCCCTCGCGCTCGGCCTGGCCCAGCAGGTGGGTGGCGTAGAAGAACTCGCTGTCGAAGGGCGGGTCCTTGCGCATCAGCACGGCGTCGGTGTCGGCGAGCGCCAGGTCGGCGGTCTGCTCGACCTTGAACCAGTCGTCCGCGTCGCCGGTCAGCGTGATGCAGCGGGCGCCATGGGCGGTGACTTTCGCGCCCTGCTGCCAGACCAGGTCGGCCGGATGGCAGGCCCATAACTGGTGGCCTCGACGGGCCGCCTCCCGCATCATCGAGAAGGTCGTGTCCTTGTAGGTCTTGAACGACTCCAGCGGGTCGGCAACGAACAGCAGTTTCATCATCGGCAGGCTTCCTGTTGGGCCCGCAAGTGTTGCATCAATCAAGTGCTCTCGCGGAGGATCAGCTCAAAACCCAGATCGACGCTGCGGCTGGCCGGCGGCGTGCCGGCCAGCAGGTCCAGCATCAGCCGGGCCGCGCGCTCGCCGATGGCCGCGCGCGGGGTGCGCACGGTGCTCAGCGGCGGCAGCATCTGGGCGCTGCCCTCCAGGTCGTTGAAGCCGGCGATGGCGAGCTGCTGCGGCACGCGCAGGCCCAGCCGCAGCGCGGCCAGCAGCGCGCCCTGGGCGAGGTCGTCGTTGCAGAAGAAGATGGCGTCGGGCTGCTGCTTGAGCAGGCGTTCCAGCATCTCGGCGCCCAGGGCGATCGACGAGGGCCGCGGGTCCAGCAGCGCGAGCTCGGTCGTCAGGCCCGCGGCCTCCAGCGCCTCGCGCCAGCCGGCGGCGCGCTGCATCACCCGCGGGTCCAGTTGCGCGCCGGCAAAGGCGATGCGGCGGCGGCCACGCTCGACCAGGTGGCCGGTGATCGCGCGGCCGGCGTCCCGCTGCGAGAAGCCGACGGACCAGGCGCTGGCGTCGTCCGCCCCGCCCAGCTCCATCACGCGCACGCAGGGCACGCCCTGCCCGGCCAGGGTCGACAACATCGCGAGCGTGGCCGGCGTGTGGTCGCTGCCCGTCAGGATCACGCCGGCCGGCTTCAGGCGCAGGTAGCTGTGCAGCAGCTTCTCTTCCTCGGCCGGGTGATAGTGGGTGACGCCGATCAGGGTCTGGTAGCCAGCCTGCTGCAGGCTGCCCTGCACCGCCTCCACCAGGTCGCCGAACACGCGGTTGGACAGCAGCGGCACCAGCAGGACGACGTTGCGGCTGCTGCGCGAGGCCAGGCTCTGGGCGGCCGCATCCGGCTGGTAATGCAGCTTCTGGGCGGCTTCGCGGACGCGCGCCACCAGCTCGGCCGCCACATTGCGATCCGCCCGCAGCGCGCGAGAGGCCGTGATCGGGCTGACACCGGCCTCGCGGGCGACATCGGCCAACGTGATGCGGCCCGAGGCGCGCGAGACCCGGGAGGGTTTTGACATTCGGGTAATTACCTAGATTAATGGCGAGATCGAGGCCTAGGATAGCGCTATCCAATCCGCCTCGGCAAGCGACGCCTTCAGATCGCACCGCAGGCGATTTTTACAGCTGGATTGGACAGCGCTATCCAAGGAGACAACGACCATGTTCGGCCTGAGCCATGACACCTTCCTGCTGCTGGATGCCGGCATCGCCATCCTCGGGCTGATCCTGCTGATCACCACCCGCATCCGCCTGCACCCCTTCATCGCGCTGACGCTCGCCGCCGGCTACCTGGGCCTGAGCTCGGGCATGCCGGTGGCGCAGGTGATGAAGGCCTATCAGGACGGCTTCGGCGGCGTGCTGGGCTTCGTCGGCATCGTGCTGGCGCTGGGCACGATGCTGGGCAAGCTGATGGCCGAATCGGGCGGCGCCGACCAGATCGCCCGCACGCTGGTGCGCGCCTTCGGGCCTGCCAAGGTGCACTGGGCGATGATGCTGGCGGCCTTCCTGGTGGGCATTCCGCTGTTCTTCGAGATCGGCTTCGTGCTGCTGATCCCGCTGGTCTTCATCGTCGCCCGCCGCTCCGGCGTGCCGCTGGTGAAGGTGGGCATCCCGCTGCTGGCGGGCCTGTCGGTGGTGCACGGCCTGGTGCCGCCGCATCCGGGACCGCTGCTGGCGATCGGGGTGTTCGGCGCCGACATCGGCAAGACGATCTTCTACGGCCTGGTCGTCGGCCTGCCTACCGCGGCCATCGCCGGCCCGATCTTCGGCAGCCTGGTGTCGCGTTATGTGAAGCCCGAGCCCTCGCCGGAGCTGATGGCCGTGCTGGCCGGCCGCGCCGACGGTTCGGAAGACGAACTGCCCGGCTTCGGCATCACGCTGGCGACCGTGCTGCTGCCGGTCTTCCTGATGCTGCTGAAGGCTTTTGCCGACGTGTTCTTCCCGGACGGCGCGCCCTTCCGCCAATGGATGGACCTGATCGGCCACCCGATCACCGCGCTGCTGGCGGCGTTGCTGCTGGCCTTGTGGACCTTCGGCCTGTCGCGCGGCTTCTCGACGAAGCAGTTGCAGAAGCTGGTCGACGAGGCGCTGGCCCCGACCGCGGCCATCGTCATCATCATCGGCGCCGGCGGCGGCTTCAAGCAGATGCTGGTGGCCAGCGGCGTGGGCAATGCGATCGGGCAGCTGGCGCTGCAGGCCCAGGTCTCGCCGATCCTGCTGGCCTGGCTGGTGGCCGGCGTGATCCGCATCGCCACCGGCTCGGCCACCGTCGCGACGATCACCGGCGCCGGCATCGTGGCCCCGGTCGCAGCGCTGATCCCGGGCGTCAACAGGGAACTGCTGGTGCTGGCCACCGGCGCGGGCTCGCTGATCCTGTCGCACGTCAACGACGCCGGCTTCTGGCTGGTCAAGCAATACTTCAACATGACCGTGGGCGAGACCTTCAAGACCTGGACGGCGATGGAGACGATCCTGTCGGTGGTCGCCATCATCTTCATCATGGCCTTGTCGGTGGTCGTATGAGCGCCGTCATGGTGGGTGTCGACATCGGCACCACGAGCACGAAGGCGGTCGTCTTCACGCTGGACGGGAAGCCGGTCTCGCAGCACACGGTCGAATACCCGCTGCTACGCCCGGAGCCCGATGCGGCCGAACAGGACCCGCGGCAGATCCTGGACGCGGTGAAGACGGCGCTGAAGCTCGCCGTTACTCACAGCCCGGTGACTTGCGATGACGTGGCCTGCGTCAGCTTCAGCGCGGCGATGCACAGCCTGATCGCACTGGATGCGAATGGCGAGCCGCTGACCGCCAGCATCACCTGGGCCGACAACCGCGCCGCTGCGCAGGCCGCGCGGCTGAAGGCTTCGCCCGATGGCTTGGACGTCTACCGGCGCACCGGCACGCCGATCCATCCGATGTCGCCGCTGGCCAAGCTGCTGTGGCTGCGCGAATCGAAGCCGGCGCTCTGGCAGGCGGCAACGCGCTTCGCCGGCATCAAGGAGTTCGTGATCGAGCGGCTGTTCGGCGTCTCGGTGGTCGATCATTCGATCGCCTCCGCGACCGGCCTCTTCAATCTCCAGCAGCGGGACTGGGACGACGGCGCGCTGGCCCTGACCGGCCTGCGCCGCGAGCAACTGCCAGCGCCGGTGCCGACCGGCCACCGCCTGCCCGCCCTGCCCTGCGCGGCCGAACTCGGCTTGCCGCCGGACACGCCCTTCGTCATCGGCGCCAACGACGGCGTGCTGTCCAACCTCGGTGTCGGCGCCATCGGCCCCGGCCAGCTCGCGGTGACCATCGGCACCAGCGGCGCGATGCGGGCCGTCGTCGACCGGCCGCTGACCGACCCCGAGGGCCGCACCTTCTGCTACGCGCTGACCGAGAAGCTGTGGGTCGTCGGCGGCCCGGTCAACAACGGCGGCATCGTGCTCGGCTGGATCCGCGACGTGCTGCTGGCCGGCGAGGACGCCGATGCCGCGCTGAAGCTGGCCGAGTCCGTGCCGCCCGGCGCCGGCGGCCTGCTGTTCCATCCGTATCTCGCCGGCGAACGGGCGCCGTTCTGGAACGCCGACCTGCGCGCGTCGTGGTTCGGCCTGCACCTGGGCCATCGGAAAGAGCACATGGTGCGCGCCGCGCTGGAGGGCGTGATGTTCAACCTGCGCGGGCTGCTGCCGGTGGTCGAGGCACTGGTCGGCAGCGACTGCACGATCCGGGCGACCGGTGGCTTCGCCCGCTCGCCGCTGTGGCGACAGATGATGGCCGATGTGTTCGAGCGCGAGCTGGTCGTGCCCGAAAGCGTCGAAAGCTCCTGCCTCGGCGCCGCCGTGCTGGGCCTGCATGCACTGGGGCGCATCGAGTCGCTGGACGCGGTCAACGCGATGATCGGCGCCACGCAGCAGCACAAGCCGATCGAGGCGAATGCCGCAGCGTATCGCCGCCTGACGCCGATCTTCGACGCACTGCCTCGGCAGCTGGAACAGCAGTACAGCCAGCTCGCCGAGCTTCAGCGCCGCTTCTGAACCAGCAGCGCCACGCTGCCCGCCACCACGCCCCAGAAGGCCGAGCCGATGCCCGCCATCGAGAGGCCCGACAGCGTCACCAGGAAGGTCAGGATCGCCGCGTCGCGGTGATGCTCGTCCTTCAGCGCGGCGGCCAGGCCGCCGGCGATCGTGCCCAGCAGCGCCAGGCCGGCGATCGCCGCCACCAGCTCGTGTGGGAAGGCCGCCAGCAGGCCCACCACCGCGCCGCCGGCCAGGCCGATGGCGATGTAGAACACGCCCGCCATCACCGAGGCCATGTAGCGCCGCGCCGGGTCTTCATGCGCCTCGCGGCCCATGCAGATCGCCGCGGTGATGGCCGCGAGATTCAGCGCATAGCCGCCGAACGGGGCCAGCAGCATCGAGGCGACGCCGGTGGCCGCGATCGAGGCCGACACCGGCGTCTGGTAGCCCGAGGCGCGCTGCGCCGCCACGCCGGGCAGGTTCTGCGAGGCCATCGTGACGACGAACAGCGGCAGTGCGACGCCGATCAAGGCGCCCACGCTGAAGCTGGGTGTCGTCCACACCGGCCTCGCCCAGGACCAGTCCACCGCACCCAGCTGCAAGCGCCCCTGCACCGCCGCCACGACGATGCCCGCCAGCAGCACGCCCGGCACCGCATAGCGCGGCCACAGCCGCTTGCCCAGCAGGTAGGCCAGCGCCATCACCAGCACCATCAGCGGCGCGGTCTTCACCTGCAGCACCGCGTCGAGGCCGAACTTCGCCAGCACGCCGGCCAGCAGCGCCGAGGCTACGGCCAGCGGGATGCGGTCCATCAGCTTCTCGAACCAGCGCGTCGCGCCGAACAGCGCGATCAGCGCGCCGCAGACGATGAAGGCGCCGATCGCCTCCGGCATCGACACGCCGTGCGTGCCCGCCAGCAAGGCCGCGCCGGGCGTGGACCAGGCCGTCAGGATCGGCTGCCGCGTCCACAGCGACAGGCCCAGGCTGGTGATGCCCATGCCCAGGCCCAGCGCCCAGATCCAGGATGAAGTCTGCTCCGGCGTGGCGCCCAACGCCTGCGCGGCCTGGAACACGATGGCCACCGAGCTGGTGAAGCCCACCAGCACGGCGACGAAGCCGGCGACGGTGGCAGAAACGGAGAACGCCTGCAGCGGCGACGGTGCGCGCTGGCTCATCCGGCCGCCCGCGCGTAGGGCGCCAGCATGCGGGCGAGCTGGTCCTCGGGCTCGTCGTCGGCGCTGGGCAGCAGCGCGCGGCTCTCGATGCCTTCCAGGTGCGCGTTCATCAGCGCGATCGCCTTGTCGGCATCGCCCTGGCGCAGGGCGGCGATCAGGTCGCGGTGCTCGTTGACCGCGCATTCCGACGAATGCGGCCGGCCGTGCACGGCCAGGATCAGCGAGCAGCGGGTCGCCACCTCATCGAGGTAGCGGCGCAGCAGCGGGTTGCCGGCCATCTCGGCCAGCTTGACGTGGAACTCGCCGGCCAGGCGGATGGACGCGGTGGGCTTGTGCTCGGCCGCGGCGGCGCGCTCTTCGCGCACATGGGCTTCCAGCGCCGTGCCCATCGAGGGCTTCCACTTCCTGATCACCAGGCGCACGACCTCGGCCTCCAGGCAGCGGCGCATCTCGAACACGGCCTTGCCTTCCTCCAGGCTGGGGCGGGCGACAGTGGCGGTGCGCTTGTTGCCGATGTCGACGAGG
>NZ_LYVQ01000251.1 GCF_001984095.1 Pelomonas sp. KK5 | reverse complement strand
GTCCATCCCCGCTCAGGCCGCGGCGGCCGACCAGGCCTTGAGCATCACCCGCGCCCCCGCCACATTGGTGGCGCAGGGCACGTCGTGCACGTCGCAGGCGCGCACCAGCGCGTTGATGTCCGGCTCGTGCGGCTGCGGCGTCATCGGGTCGCGCAGGAAGATCACCGCGTCCACCTCGCCGACGGCCAGCCGCGCGCCGATCTGCAGGTCGCCGCCCAGCGGGCCGCTGAGCAGGCATTCGACATCGAGGCCCAGCTCGCTGTTGAGCCGGCCGCCGGTGGTGCCGGTGCCCATCAGCGTGCAGGTCTTCAGATAGTCGGCGAACTCGCCGGCCAGGGCGACCATGTCGTCCTTCTTGTGGTCGTGGGCGATCAGGGCGAGCTTCATCGGCAAGAGCTTCTTCAGTTGCTTTCGTAGACGAGTATCGCCGCCGCCAGGTCGGCCAGCGCCGTGCCCACCGACTTGAACACCGTGCGCTGCTGCGCGTCCGCGCGGCCCGGCCCGTCGCGGCACAGGTCGGCCAGCGTGCCGCGCACATCGGCGGCCGTGATCACGCCGGACTGCAGCGGCGCCAGCAGGTCGCCGCTCTTGGCCAGCGCCTCCTCGGTGTCCACCCACAGCGAGGCGCCGCCGGTGAAGCAGGCTTCGTCCGCCTCGCGCATCGTTGGCGCGAAGCTGCCGATCAGGTCCAGGTGGCTGCCCGGCGCCAGCCAGGCGCCGTGGATGACCGGCTCGGTGGCGAGCGTGGCGGTGCTGACGATGTCGGCCTCGGCCACGGCGGCGGCCAGGTTCGGCACCGCGAAGGCGTCGAGCCCCTCGTCCATCAGCCGCTCGGCCAGCGCGATCGCGCTGTCGGGCCGGCGGGCCCAGACCATCACCTGCTGCAGGCCCGGGAACATCGCCCGGTAGGCATGGGGCAGCAGGCTGGAGACGCGGCCGGCGCCGACGACCAGCAGCCGGCGCGCATCGGGCCGGGCCAGCTTCGAGGCGGCCAGCGCCGAGGCCGCGGCGGTGCGGCGCGCGGTGATCTCGTTGCCGTCGATGGCGGCCAGCGGCACGCCGGTCTGCGCGTCGTAGAGCGTGTAGGTGGCGAACAGGCCCGGCATGCCGCGAGCGGCATTGTGCGGCGCGATGTTGACCGTCTTGACGCCCAGGAAGCGGCCGGGCTGCCAGGCCGGCATGATCAGCACGGTCAGGTCCTTGCCGACCGTGTGGACCTGCCGCGGCGGCACCTCGCAGCCGGTCACGAGCATCGTCTCCAGCGCGGAGATCAGCGGCTTGAAGGCCAGCGCGCGGCGGGCGGCGGCGGCATCGATCTGCTTCATCGTCGGGGCCTCTGTGGCGGATGGCCGCAGCATAGGGGCTGGCGCGTGCGAGCAGCGCGCATCTGGGGAAAATGCCGGGCCGGCCACCCGGCCGCAGCCGCGATCATCGCGCCCAGCCTGAATTTCCGGAGCCCGCCCATGTCCTTCCGTACTCTGCCGGTGATCGTCTGCCTCGCAGCGGCGGCCTTGCTGGCCGGATGCGCCTCGTCCACCATGCTGGTGACGAACACCAAGGCCTCCGACGCCGTCAAGGCCAAGAGCTTCAAGTCCTACAAGGAAGTGCTGCTGATCCCGCCGAAGCAGGATCCGCGCAAGCTGGTGCCGCGGGTCGCGCAGGAGATCGGCGCGATGGGCTTCCAGGTGCGCACGCTGGATCCGGACAAGCCGCTGGAGGCGCCGCAGGGCACCGGCTTCGTGATCGACCGCCGCGGCTATCTGCTGACCTGCGCCCATGTGCTGGCCGACAAGACCGAGGCCACCGTCACGCTGGGCGGCCAGCGCTTCACCGCCGACGTGATCAAGTCCGACAGCAAGGCCGACCTGGCCCTGCTGAAGCTGCGCGAGGCGCCGCCGGAGAGCATCGTCGCGGTCGGCTTCCGGGCCGCGGCGAAGCCGGCGACGATGGGCGAGGACGTCTACACGATCGGCTATCCGCTGAGCCGCATGCTCGGCAACAACGCGCGCATGACGCGCGGCCTGCTGTCCGCCACCACCGGCCTGCGCGACGACGACCGGCAGGTGCAGGTCTCCGCCGAGATCCAGCCGGGCAACAGCGGCGGCCCGCTGCTGGACCACGAAGGCAATGTGCTGGGCATCGTCAGCCAGACGATCAACCCGGCCGCGGTCGCCCAGGCCACCGGCGGCGCGCTGCCGCAGAACGTGAACTTCGCGATCAAGGCGGCGCCGGTACTGGACTTCCTCGAGGAAGCCGACAAGCCGCTGCGCGCCGGGCTCGCGTTCGACCGCAACATCGGCTTCGAGCAGGCCGGCAAGGCCGTCGCCAAGATCCAGGCCGGCATCGTTGATCCGGCCAACGAGCTGCGCGCCGACAAGATGGTCGTGCGCTTCGTCTATGCCGGGCGCTGGGACATCTGGTACCGCTTCCAGCTCTTCATGCTGCTGGCCTTCGACTACGAGACGCAGGAGCCGCTGTTCGTCGCCGGGCAGGCCCGCGACAACATGATCAGCAACGAGGAGATCGTCATCAAGGACTCGCTGGCCCAGTTCCAGAAGGCCGTGCAGTCGCGATGAGATGAAGCCCCCCGTCCAAGGAGTACCTTGGCCGGCCCCCCGAGGGGGCGGCGATGCTCGCGGGGGTTGCCCCGCTCGCACATCGCCACGCGGGCCTGCTCGGGAGCGGCCCAGCGCGGACGGCCCGAAGGCCCTGGCTTCCTGCGCTGCGAGTGGGTACTTGGCGACAATGGACAACTGAAGAGAACGCGGCGACTCAGGTCCCGCTGCGCACGAAACCGGCCGAGGCCTTCATGAGCTCCCGCGTGTAGGCCTCGCGCACCTCGCCCCGTGCCAGCGCCGGCGCGGCGAGCGTCTCGACCTCGCGGCCGCGCTGCATCACCATCACCCGCTCGCACAGGTGGGTCACCACCGCGAGGTCGTGGCTGACCATCAGGTAGGACAGGCCGCGCTCGCGGCGCAGCGTCTCCAGCAGGTTCAGCACCTCGGCCTGCACCGAGGCATCGAGCGCCGAGGTGGGTTCGTCCAGCAGCAGCAGCTCGGGCTCCAGGATCAGCGCGCGGGCGATCGCCACGCGCTGGCGCTGGCCGCCGGAGAGCTGGTGCGGGTAGCGAAAGCGGAATCCGCTGCCGAGGCCCACGGCATCGAGGATGGCGCTGATGCGGCGCTCGGCGTCGGCGATGCGATGGATCGCCAGCGGTTCGGCCAGCATGCGGTCGACCGTCTGCCGCGGGTGCAGCGAGCCGTACGGATCCTGGAACACCATCTGCACCCGGCCGCCCGCCACGATGCGCCCGCCGGCCACCGGCGCCAGGCCGCAGATCGCGCGCAGCACGGTGGATTTGCCCGAGCCGGACTCGCCCACCAGGCCGAAGCTCTCGCCCGGGGCCACGGCGAAGCTCAGGTCCTGCACCGCGGTGAAGGCGCCGAAGCGGACCGTCAGCTTCTCGACCTGCAAGCCCGCCCTCATCGCCAGGCCTCCTCGCGTTGCAGCGTGGGCAGCGGATGGCGCGGCTGGTCGAGCCGCGGCAGGCAATCGAGCAGGCCGCGGGTGTAGGCGTGCTGCGCCTCGTGCAGCTGCGCGGCCGCGATCTCCTCGACGACGCGGCCGGCATACATCACCAGGATGCGGTCGCAGAAGCTGGAGACCAGGCGCAGGTCGTGCGAGACGAAGACCAGGCCCATGCCGCGGCTCTTCACCAGGCCGTCGAGGATGGCGAGCACCTGCAGCTGCACGGTGACGTCCAGCGCCGAGGTGGGCTCGTCGGCGATCAGCAGCTCGGGCTCTGCGATCAGCATCATCGCGATCATCACGCGCTGGCCCATGCCGCCGGAAACCTCGTGCGGATAGAGCTTCGCCACGCGCTCGGGGTCGTCGATCGCCACGTCGCGCAGCGCCTGCAGCACGCGCCGCTGGGTTTCGGCGTTATTCACGCGGCGGTGCGCGGCCAGCGTCTCGGCCAGTTGCGCGCCGATGCGCATCACCGGGTTCAGCGAATACTTCGGGTCCTGCAGCACCATCGCGATGCGGCGCCCGCGCAGCGCGCGGCGCTCGGCCGGGCTGCAGCGCAGCAGGTCGATGCCATCGAACTGCAGGGTGTCCGCCGTGACGATGGCGCCCGGCGCCGACAGGCCCAGGATCGCCCGCCCGGTCTGCGACTTGCCGGAGCCCGATTCGCCCACGATGCCCAGCCGCTCGCGGCCCAGCGCGAACGACACGCCGCGCACCGCCTCGATCAGGCCGCCATCGCGCGCCGGGTAGCTGACGCGGAGATTGCGCACCTCAAGCACCGTCAGCTCCCTTCGGATCGAGCGCATCGCGCAGCCCGTCGCCCAGCAGGTTGAAGCCCAGGCTCACGATGCAGATGGCAAGACCCGGCCCCGCGGCCACCCACCACTGGTCCAGCACGTAGGCGCGGCCGGCAGCGATCATCGCGCCCCATTCGGGCGTCGGCGGCTGCGCGCCCAGGCCCAGGAAGCCCAGGCCGGCGGCGGTGAGGATGATGCCGGCCATGTCCAGCGTCACCCGCACGATCACCGAGGGCAGGCACAGCGGCATGATGTGGCGCAGCACGATGCGCAGCGGCGAGGCGCCGGCCAGCTTCACGGCGGCGATGAAGTCGGCGTGGCGGATCGTCAGCGTCTCGGCGCGGGCGATGCGGGCGTACGGTGGCCATGAGGTGAGCGCAATCGCCAGCACCGCGTTGCCGATGCCCGGGCCCAGCGCGGCGACGAAGGCCAGCGCCAGGATCAGCCGCGGGAAGGCCAGGAAGATGTCGGTGATGCGCATCAGCACCGCGTCGACGGCGCCACCGGCATAGCCCGCCAGCGTGCCGACCAGCAGGCCGATCGGCGCCGCCAGCAGCGCCACCAGCGTGACGACGAAGAGCGTCAGCCGCGAGCCGTAGAGCAGGCGCGAGCCGATGTCGCGGCCCTGGTCGTCGGTGCCGAACCAGTGCGCGGCCGAGGGCGGCAGCAGCCGCGTCGTCTGCAGGTCGCCGACCGTCGGGTCGTAGGGCGCGAGTGCCGGCGCCAGCGCGGCCAGCAGGGCCAAGGCCAGCACGATCGCCAGGCCCAGCAGCGCCAGCCGGTTGTGGGCGAAGCCGCGCCAGCCGGCGTAGGCGCGGCCCAGCGCCGCCTGGCGCCGCGATTCGGGCCGCTCGCTGAGCAGCCATTGGTGGAGAGCGGACGGCTTCATCGCGTGCGGGGATCCAGCAGGCGGTAGGCCAGGTCCGAAAGCAGGTTCAGCGCGATGAACACCGAGCCCACAACCAGCGTGCCGCCGAGCACCGCGTTCATGTCGGCGTTCTGCAGCGAGTTGGTGATGTACTGGCCCAGGCCCGGCCAGGAGAACACCGTCTCGGTCAGCACCGAGCCTTCCAGCAGGCCGGCGTAGCTCAGCGCGATCACGGTGACGAGCGGCACCGCGGCATTGCGCAGCGCATGGCGCCAGATGATGCGGGCCTCGCCCAGGCCCTTGGCGCGCGCCGCGATCACGTACTCCTGGCCCATCTCCTTGAGCATGAAGCTGCGCGTCATGCGGCTGATGTAGGCCAGCGAGAAGTAGCCCAACAGCAGCGCCGGCAGCAGGAGGTGCGAGAGCGCGCTTCGCCATGCCTCCCACTCGCCCGCGAGCGCCGCATCCACCAGCAGCAGGCCGGTCACCGGCGTCACGCTGTACTCGAAGGCCACGTCGATGCGCCCCGGCCCGGCCACCCAGCCGAGCTTCGCGTAGAAGAGCACCAGCCCCATCAGCCCCAGCCAGAAGATCGGCACCGAATAGCCGACCAGGCCCATCACCCGCACCAGCTGGTCCGCGAAGCGGCCGCGCCGCACGCCGGCCCACACGCCCAGCGGCACGCCCAGGCCGGCGCCGACCACGATGCCCGCCGTGGCCAGCTCCAGCGTGGCCGGGAACACGCGGCCGATGTCCTGCAGCACCGGGTTGGAGGTCAGCACCGAGGTGCCGAAATCGCCCTGCATCACCTTGCCAACATAACTGGCGAACTGGACGGTGAGCGGGCGGTTCAGGCCCATGGTCTCGCGGGCGCGGGCGAGCTGTTCCTCGCTGGCCCGGTCGCCCAGCGCGGCCAGCGCCGGGTCGATCGGGATCACCCGGCCGATGAAGAAGGTGACGGCCAGCAGGCCCAGCCAGGTCAGCAGCAGCGTGAGGACGAACTTCGCGAGCGCCTTCATCGGCCGGCGGTCGATCAGCGCTTCACCACGGGGGCGACGTAGGTGCTGTCGCTGGTGGGGCCGAGGCGGAAGCCGTCGACATTGCCGCGCACCGCCGCCACCTGCTGCTGCTGGTAGAGCATCACGAAGGGGCTGGTCTTGCGGAACTCGGCCTGGATGTCCTCGTACAGCCTGGCCCGCTTCGCGGTGTCGCGCTCCAGCAGGGCGGCCTCGGACTTCTTCGTCAGCTCGGGGATGGCCCAGGCATTGCGCCAGGCGATCGGCTTGAGCTTGGCGTCGTCGGCGTTGTCGGGGTTGCGGGCGAAGCTGTCCGCGTTGCTGTGCGGGTCCCAGTAGTCGGCGCCCCATTCGCCGATGTAGAGGTCGTGCTTGCGGGCGCGGTACTTGGTGAGCACCTGCTTGCCGTCGCCGGGCAGGATCTCGATCTCGACGCCGGCGCGCTTCGCCGTCTGCTGGAAGGCCTCGGCGATGCCCTGCACCGGCTGGACGGTGCGAACGTCCATCGTCACCTTGAAGCCGTTCGGCAAGCCCGCCTTGGCCAGCAGCGCCTTGGCCTTGGCGACGTCGAACCTGTAGGGCTTGTCCTTGCTGGCGCCGAGCAGGCCCTGGGGCAGGAAGTTCTGGTTCACCACGCCGATGTCCTTGATCAGCGTGGCGCCGATCGCGTCGTAGTCCACCAGCCACTTGAAGGCCTCGCGCACCTCGGGCTTGGCCAGCTGCGGGTTCTTCTGGTTCAGGCTGATGTAGTAGACGGTGCCCTTGAGCACGTTCGTCAGCTTCACATCCTTGCTGCCGGCGAAGGCGGCGAGGTCCTGCGGCGAGAGGTTGCGGGCCACGTCGATATCGCCCTTCTCCAGCAGCAGTCGCTGGGTGGCGGACTCCTTCACGTGGCGGTAGATGGCGCGCACAAGCGCCGGCTTCGCGCCGTGGAACTGCTCGTTGCGGTCCAGCACCAGGATCTCGTTGGCGCGCCAGTCGCGCAGCTTGTACGGGCCGGAACCGGCGTGGTTGGTCTTCAGCCAGCCGTTGCCGAGATCCTTGCCCTGGGCCTTGGCGAGCAGCAGTTGCCGGTCGACCACCGAGGCCACGTTGGCCGTCAGGCAGTTCAGCACGAAGCTCGGGGCATAGGGCTTGTCCACCGTCAGCGAGAGCGCCAGCGGGCCGGTGGCCTTGACCATCTCGGCCACGTTGCCGGCGTTCCAGCCGAACTGGGTCAGGATGAAGGCGGGCGTCTTGTCCAGCAGCACCGCGCGCTGCAGCGACCAGGCCACGTCCTCGGCCGTCAGCGCGTTGCCGGAGGCGAACTTCAAGCCCGGCAGCAGCTCGAAGTCATAACGCTTTCCGTCAGCGGACACGGTCCAGCCCTTGGCCAGCGAGCCGGACAGCTTGGCCGGATCGGCCACGTCGAACTTCACCAGCCGCTCGTAGGTGTTGCCGAGGATCTCGCCGCTGCCGATCTCGAAGGACTCGGCCGGGTCCAGCGTGATGATGTCGTCGATGGCCATCGCCTGGACCAGCGTGTCCTTCGGCGTGCCGGCGCGGGCCGGCAGGCTGGCGGCGGCGATCGAGGCGAGCAGCAGGGTACGGCGGCGCAGTGGCAGGGTCGGCTTCTTCATCGAGGCATTGTGTCAGCAAGAACAATGCCGCCGCCCATGAGGAATCCATGAGAAAGGGCCCCCGCAGAGGCCCTTCGTTGAGGACGCAGAGACGCCCCGCTCAGCTCTTGCGGCGGCGCGCCGCCCACAGGCCCAGCATCGCGATGCCGACCAGGGCAGGCATGGCCGGCTCCGGCACGCTGGTGGGCGGCGGGGCGTCGTCGAAGGTGTAGGTGATGGTCGCGCCGCACATGGCCTGGGTCGCCTGGTTGGAGCCCACGTTGCCGCCGCCGCCGATCAGCGAGATGCCGCTGGTGGAGTCGCAGCCCAGCATGAAGTTGCCACCACCGGCCTGGGTGAAGGCCGCCAGGATGGAGTTCAGCATGCTGTCCCAGGTGATGGCGTCGGCATCGGCCAAGGGGCCGAAGCTCTGCGACTGGCCGGCCGCCAGCGTGACGGAACCGGTCGTGGCGGACAGGCTGATCACCGGGTTGGCCGCCTGGATCAGCGCGTCCAGCGCGGCCAGCGAGCTGTTGAAGTACAGGTCGGTCAGCGAGGTGGCGGTGACGCGCTGCTGCTGGGCGGCGTTGTTGGTCAGCGTCAGGTCGGTGGTGTTGGCGCCGGTGAAGGTCAGGCTGATGCCGGTCAGCGTGCCCAGATTGGAATCGAACAGGCCGAGCGTGCCGCTCTGGTTGATCTCGGTCGTCTCGAAAGGATTGCCGAAGCTGTAGGACACGGTACCGGCGTTGGCGGCACCGGCCAGCGCGAGGCCGGCGGCGAGCCAGAGGGCTTTCGTCTTCATTTTGTGTACTGCCTTTTTCACAAATGGTTGAGCGCGATGGGTGCGCAGGCAGCCTTCAAGCACCGACCGTGCCAGATATTTTTTCCTTTTGAATCAATGACTTGAACGACCACCTAGTTTGAAATGACATAGGCGTCGACATAGGGATACGCACCCATTCGTGACTTGCATCACGAATGGGGTCAAGTCTTGCCTTTCAGGGGATCAGGGCTGCGGCCGGTTGCCCACGCCCAGGTTCATCGCGTTGAGCAGGTCGCCGTTGTCCTGGCTCAGTTCCCAGGCGAACACGCCGGCCAGGTGCTGCCGCGTGGCATAGCGGCCCTTGGCGATCACGGCGCGCGGGTCGTCGTAGCCGATGAAGACGCGAGTGGCCGGGTTCCACAGGCTGTAGGCGCCGGTGACGGGATCGTGGCGCACGCGGTAGCCGCCGCGGCCTGCACCCTTCGGGCCGACCGCATCGGCGGCCAGCTCGCGGTAGACGGTGGAGCCGTCGCCACCGGGGGGAAAGACCTGACC
>NZ_LYVQ01000250.1 GCF_001984095.1 Pelomonas sp. KK5 | reverse complement strand
ATATGCAACGTCGCGATTTTCTGGCCAGCATGGGTGTTGCCGGCGTCGCTCCGGCGATCATCCATGCACAAGGCAGCATTGAGTCCAGGCCTCAGCAGCGCATCATCCAGCTGGCCCTGGTCGTTGGATCGACACA
The DNA here is from genome assembly GCF_001984095.1 of Pelomonas sp. KK5. GTDB lineage: Bacteria > Pseudomonadota > Gammaproteobacteria > Burkholderiales > Burkholderiaceae_C > KK5. Next base: position 9,025 of record NZ_LYVQ01000250.1, on the reverse strand, counting down.
AAACCCCCTCCTGCCGCTGCTGGCAAAGGCTGCTGCCATTCAGCTCTACCAGGCGTCGGAAGCTCAAGCCAAACAGCTTTCCGCTCGGCTGCAAGATCTGAACTCTAAAATTACAGGCGCCAAACTTGGCAGCGAAGTCCGCGATGTGTTGGCGTCCCGGCTGAGCAGAGAGATCGGCCTGGCGAAGGAAGTCGATGATTGCATCGCGACAGGACGACTCCTTCCGACTGTTACCGGATTCATCGAGACCTATAAACCTGATTTCATCTCCCTGGCTGACAGCGCAGCCGCTGAAATGTCGCGAGTTCTCAAGCAGGATGTGAGTCGAGCAAACGGCGCCTACGACGCCCTGTCACAAGCATTGATTGGAGCGGGGAGGGCTGAACTCCCATCCATTTCTTCATTCAGCAACGTTCTTGGAGCCAAGAACGCTGACTTGCTCAACCAAGCCCAAATCACCGTATCCACGGCAACGACGTTAGCTGATGGCCTCGTCGTCGACATGACCAATAAGGTCGAAGGCTTGAAGGCGGACGCGTTCAAGAGGCCAGGCGAGATCTTGGCTCATCAGTTGGGCGTCGACCTTTCCGCCCCCAGGCTCACCCCAGACATGCAGGGATTCCGGGCTGGTGCGAGTGCCATCCAGGGAGTTTTGACTCTAGTTGGTGCCAGCAAGCAAGCGAAAGATGTCGCGAATGCAGTCCAGTATGTCGAAGCAGGCGTCCAGGTCTTTCAGGCCGTATCCATGCTCGCCGCGGCCGGCAGCGGCTGGGGACTTGTTGCTGGGGCCTCTGGACTTTTGAACGGTTGCGGCGGAATGGCAGCGTTCTCAGCGGCGTTGGGCGGAGGCGGCGCAGCCCAAGCTGAAGCCGCTGCGCAAAAGCGTCATGAAGAAGTCATGGCCGCGATCCGTGAGGTTCACGACATGGTAAAAACTGAGTTCGCAAATCTGAACCAGCGAGTTGATGAGATCTTCAAGCAACTCGGAATCCTGCTCGACGAGATCAAGGGTTTGAAATATCAATCGAATCAGATTCTTCAGGAAGTCAAGCTTGTCTCGCTCAAAGTTGACGACCTCACTTTCCGACTCGAACTGAGCGACCACCTCAGCCGCAAGCACACCACGGAATGGCAGCACAAAGACTGCGCTGCGCTGTCGGCCAACAAGCAAGTCACCGGCGGCCTCATGACTCAGTGCCGTCGGCAGTATTCGGATACTTCGCTTGAGCTGTTCGAGTATCCATGGATGTTGCCGTTCAACGGTCTTGAGGCGGCACAGGCACTGCTCGTGACCATGTCAAAGATTGACCCTGATGCGGGGCGGCCTGATTCGGTTTCCTGGTCGTATGCAAATGCGTTGCGCAAGTGCCTCGACTTCGCAGGCGTGAAAGGACTCCCGAAGCCAGCTTTCGAACCAGCACTGGTGATGATGCTTGAGGGTTATACCGACCTGAGAGTTGACAATCCAAGTGAGTTCGATAGATTTGACAAGACCGGCTCCCCAACGACCCGTAAACAGGTTGATGCACTCCGCAAATCGGGTCAGCAGCACGCGGCCTTCGTCAGCCGCCTACGGAGCGCAGGGCTATCGCAGCGCAAGATTGCGGGCAAGGATTTGTTGCTCGGCAGCGCCTATGACGATATGGGCAAGCTATTTGCCGGCTACGAGAAACATCTCAGTGCCTTCGAGTCGGAGGTGCAGCTGTTAATGAACGATGGGCTCGTCCAATTCGTCGAAGCCTATGCCGCAAGCCAAATTTCCGGTCCATTCGACGTTCGCCTGGGAAGCCTACAAGAGCCAGGGTACAGCATTCCATTCCTGAATGCCGCGGATTTCGGGCCCGGAAACGTCACTACCTTCCTGCGCTGCCCAACATGCGGACCTGACTCTGGAAATTCAATCCTCGCCATTGAAATCGTCTCAATGACGCTGTCTAAGCCTCTCGATCAACTGCGCGAAGATGCCAGAGTTCTTCAGCTGAAAGCCGATGCGGCTCGTGCTAGAAATTACACGGACGACAACAGCGGCCTGAGCGAATCCGACCGCAGGAAGCACGGCGTTCCAGCGGGGAGGGCACCAGATGGATTCCTGCTTCAAGGTCACTCATGCGAGATAAGTGTCTGGCTATATGGCACGGAGATCTATAGGTTTGTCCACAACTTCACTGTCCACGAAGGAAGCCAAACCGACAAGAGCGCACGTGATGCCGCTCTTGGTCCAGCGCTATCCGTGACCAAGCCTCTGGCATATCTTGCTGCTCAGCAAGGTGGTGCAGATAAGTGGCCTTTTGATGGCTTTGTTGGAAAGAGGGCTCTACCTACCCTGATGCCAAACCTCGCTCTTCAGGCTCCGCTTGCGCAAATTGCTCGAGAAGTTCACGTGAAGCAGATCACTGAATGGCATGGTCAGGTTGCACAGCGAAGCTTACAGACAGTTCTCCGGAAGATTTCTCAGCTTGGTGGCGCAACCAGCGGCAAGCTCACGACGCTTCCACAGATGGAACAGCTTGCGTTGCAGATTCGAGCTATGTGCCACCTGGGGCACGAAGAAGCTATGTTCGCATCGGACACGCTGCAAGCTTTGTTCAACGGCGATGCATCACATCGTCTTGTGGACACGCCACTCTTGATTGAATGGGTCAAGAAGCCGCAGATGGTTCCAACAAATCCGACGCAATACGAGATGCTCGATCAGGCAGCAAGAAGCCGATTCGAAGCCTTGAAGGTGGCTATTGCCTTCATGATGGACTCCACCGCGCGCCGCGGTCCGCCGTTGGCGTTCGAGCGAGCCTGGCGCGGATTCAACGAGGAGTTCCCTGAATCCAAATACCCGCCGCTCAACTGAGTTCGATGAAGATCAGGCTGTCATTGAGCACAAGAGCTCGATCAACACTCGCGACTTCGTCGCCTTGAGCTTGCCTTCGGCAATCAACGACGACGCTCGTTGGATAAGCAGCAGCCCCATTCGCTCGTCAGACTCTGACTCTGTCTCGACCACGATATCTGGGGACGGGGTGATCACGATCTACTGGCAGTGCGCACCGAGGCCGGGAGGTACCTCCTGCTTGGTACGCCCAACCTCGTCGAGTGCGTCGCCGTTGTCGGACCGGTCGCAGCCGCCAGCTAGCTTCTCGTCCAGACCACGTCGATGTGGCGTAGCCGGGCGCTCACTGCTCTTGGTCAGAAAAGCCAACTGGCGGGTGGACAGGTGAGATGCTCGTTGGACTGCCGCATACCGGCCCCTCGTGGGCGTCAGGACTTGGCCGGTTGGAAACGTCCGATCCGAAGACTTGCGTGCCCGGCGGTTCGCGCCATTCGCACACCGTCATGATCTGCGTCGCCCCACGCCCATGCGCCGCGCCTGAATTCCTATCTGCAGTCGTGTTCCACCCAAGCCGGCTGAGTGTAGACATGGCCGCGGCGCTCCTTCATCCGCGCATCGCTGTGCCACACGTGCTGATGGCTGTTCCAGGCAGCCCAGTAGCCGGGCGCCCAGACGTAGCCGCGGCTTGGCGTAGGAACGGCGGACTTGACCGCAAGCGGGGTGCTAGCTGTAGTCTGGTTCGACGCGTCACGATGCGCTGACACGAGCACCCGACCGGCGCATTTCGATTCGCCGCAGGCACGTTCAGACTGCTGACCTGTTCTTCGATCTGGACGAAGGGGAGGATGGCTCATTTGTGGCATGCAATGGCGAGGGGCCATAACGCATTACACTCCTTGACCCTCGAACGACCAGTTCGGTGGGCAGGGTGACCTGCCGGGCAGCCACTTCTAGGCCGGCGATGACGGCCAACAGGGTATTCACTGCCGCTCGCCCCATCTCGGCTATGGGCTGTCGCACGGTCGTCAGGGCCGGATGAAGTTGCGATGCAGCCGGGAGATCGTCGAAGCCGACGATCGAGATGTCATCAGGCACTCGCAAGCCGGCGGCGAGGAGGGCAGGCATTGCGCAGATGGCGCTCAGGTCATTGCTGGCGAACACGGCGGTGGGCCGGTCCTTCATCGCCATCAGCTTCTGTGCCGCGTCGCGGCCGCCGGGCGCCGTGTGGTCACCGCGCAGCACAAGCGCCGGATCCCGCTCAAGACGAAGAATGGCCACCGCATCGTCGTAGGCCCGGTGGCGATCTTGCGCCGACCCCAGTTGTTCCTCGCCGCTGATGAAGGCGATCCTGCGATGGCCCAAGGTCGCCAGGTGCTGCATGGCGGCTCGGGCGCCGCCGTAGTTGTCCGCCGCGATGGACGGGAATTCGGCGTGCTCGCGGTGATGGTCGATCGTGATGACGGGCAAGTGCGCAGCCGTGAGGCCCTCCACAAAGCCGAACTGGTAGGGCAGCACGGCGATCACGCCATCGGTGAACTGCTGCAGCAGTTGCAGCACCTTGGCCGGGGGCCGCTGGTCCGTTCAGGGCCATTCCACCCGACACTCCGCGCAGATTTCTTCCCCGCCGCCAACACTGACAGTAGCGTTGAAGGAATGAGGTCGCCGCGGGAGAGGATGCTGTCACCGTGCGTCGCTCGGTGTTTGCGTTCGCCACATGGCTGCGTAAAGACCATTCGCCGCGAGCAGGGCCGCGTGGTTGCCTCGCTCGGCGACCACGCCGTCGGCGATGACCGCGATCTCGTCGAGGTGCAGGACGGCTGACAAGCGATGTGCGATCACGATCGTCGTGCGCCCCGTGGATATCGCCGTCAATTGGCTCAAGATCGCACGCTCCGTCGGTCCATCCAGCATCGATGTCGCTTCGTCGAAGACGTAAATCGCAGGATCTCTCAGTACGGCGCGTGCGATGGCGATGCGCTGCCGTTCGCCGCCTGACAGCTTGAGGCCGCGCTCGCCGATGGGCGTGTCAAACCCCGAGGGCATGCTGGCCACGAAGCGCTCCAGGCCGGCCAGGCGTGCTGCGGCTGCGATGTCGGCTTGGGTCGCATCTTCCTTGCCTACCGCGATGTTGGCCGAGATGGTCGAATTGAAGAGGACCGTGTCCTGCGGCACCACGGCGATCATGGACCGCAGCGTCGCAAGAGGCAGCGTGTCAATCGGAACATCATCGACAAGGATGCTTCCTGCCTGGGGCGCGTGCAATCGCAGAAGCAATCGCATAAGCGACGACTTGCCGCAGCCACTGGCGCCGACGATTCCCAACGATCGGCTGGCGCCGATTTGGAGGTCCAGCCCGTCGAGCACGGGGCGCCCGCTGTCAAAGGCCAGCCGTATGCCTTGGAATCGAAGCGCTGGCGCTCGCGATGCTCGCAGCGCCTCGGGAGTGGTTACAGCCGCATTTGGGCCGATCGGCATGGGCGGCGCCGACTGCTCTGCGTTCGGCCGACTTGGGCCGCGGTCTTCGGTCGGTTCTTCAAGGATCGCGACGAGCGGACCCATGAAGGCAAAACCCTGCGACAGATCACGGCTCGCCGCGGCCAGCAGTTCCAGCGGGCGCGTCATCTGGGCCAAGTAGACGCTGACAAGGACCAAGCCACCGATGGTCAGTCGTCCATCCCGAAGGGCTTGGACCGCAAGGATCAAGGTAACGCACATGGACGCCGCGAAGATGGCCGTGGTGGCGACCCCGGTATGCAAGCGGTGAAGCAGGAGATCGCGCCAGCGCGATTCGAGTGTCGCCAGCGCGGCCGCGTAGTGGGTCACGGTCGCCCCCTCTGCACCAAAGCATTTGATGGGCTCGATGTTCGTGAAGCTGTCCGCCATGATCCCGTTTGAAAGCGTGCTGGCCGCTGAGACAGCTCGGGCCGCGGCGCCAAGACGCCTTGTCCTCGTGGCCATGACAGTCAGATAGAGGACTGCTGCCACGGCGAAGGCCAGGATCAGCAGGGGCTGGTGAAGCGACGTGAGCACCGCTGCGACGGTGATGCCCTCGACGACGACCGGCACGATGCCCGTTGACGCACTGAGCAAAGCGATCTGGCATCCGCTGATTGCTTGCTGCAGGACATGAGGCAGAGAGCCGCTGGCCTGGTGCAGATGAAATCGCAGTGGCAGATCCAGCACATGACGAAGGAAGCCGAGGCGAATCGCCGCATAGAGCCGCTGCTCTCCTGATCCCGACACTGCGGGGCGAGCCTCTGAAGCGATGCGACCTATGCACAGGCAGAAGAGGTAAGCGCCGCCAAAGAGCGCCAGTTGTTCCGTCCTGCTGCCGAGCTGCTCGGGGACCGTTGCGGGGGCCAGAGCGGCATCGACCGTGCTTTTGAGCGCTGCTGGAGCGAGGCCTGTCAGCAAGGCGCTGGCGGCAGTTAGCAAGCCACTTGCCACCAGCTGACGGGCGATGGTTCGATCCATGGTGCGGAGGATCAGCAGCAGCGCTGGTGGAAGCTTGGGCAGTGCGCGTTGCACGAAGGGCTTTCGGAGCACGGAGTGGGCCTTGCTACGAGACCCAACGGTCAACCCATGCTTGCGCGGCGACCAGGCCGTGGATCTGGCTGGCATGGCCGGCGATCGCGGAAGGTCGGCCAGAAAGGACCTCCTCCACGTTTGCTCGGTTCAGAAGACCGCGCCGTGCCAGTTGCCCGTCAAGCAGCATCGCGCGGACCTCCTGGATGTTGCGCATCAGCACTTCTGAGACGTGTTCGGCAAGGCCGCCCTTCGAGCGGCGATTGACGATCTGCGGGGGCAGGTCCTGAGCAAACGCTCGGCGCGCCAGGGCGCGACCATAGCCCCCCTGCGTCAGCAGATAGGTCGGCAAGCTCAGGCACAGCTCGAGAAGCGGCTGGGACAACAGGGGGTTGACCAGCTCGGGGGCGGCCTCTTGCTCGAAGGGGCTGTAGTAGGTGACCGGGTGGGTCGCCGACATCGTCTGCATGCGTTTGCCGATCGGCACGTCAGTCGCGTCGCGCTGCGCGGGATGGATGAGCCGCCGCCAATCCTCGACCGCGAGGCGAACCTCCTCGGCCAGCAAGGGCGACGCACCGAGCAGGTGGGTCTCCAGCCGACTGGGCGCGACCCGCTCCTTGAAGGCCTGGCCCATGGCTCGCCACACCGATACCTTCCCGAGCCGTGCTGCGTCCATCGCCGCGACCGGAAATCCTGCGTCCAAGCCTCGGATTGCGAGATAGTCGGCGGCTGGCCACCAGTCCGCGAATTCGAAGAAGACGGAGTCGCCGCCGGCGCCGGTGAATATCGCAGGCGCACCGTAGGCCGTGGCGATCCTCAAGTCCGCGGCGCCATTCAGCCAGCCTGTGTAGCGGACCGGTTCGCAGGTCCGTGCGGATCGCAAGACCTGCCCCAGGTCGAATGCCGGGTCGCGTTGACGCTCGACCAAGTCTCGGCCCACGGTGGCGGCCGTCAACCTGGCGTAGACGCGCTCGTCGCTGTCCGAGCCCTCGGAGTAGTAGTTGACGCCGATCACGTCCGCCGGCGTCTTCCCGGGCGCGAGGCAGCTAAAAAGGATCGACGAATCGACACCACCGGACAGGCGGACAAGCAGCGAGTCATAGCAACTGGCCCAGGCCATTGTGCAGGTCAGAACATGCTGGCGAATGCGCTGGACGGCCTCGTCGGCGCTGCAGTGGTTGGGGGCTCGCGCGAAATCGAGCGCGTTCCAGAGCAGGGTCGAGCCTTGATCGTGAAGGTCGATGCTTTCGCCGGGAAGGATCTGCAGCACGCCTTCTAGCGCTGTCTGCCGGCCGGCGAGCTTGCCGCCGAGTAGGAACGCCCTGAAGGCGTCCCATTGCACCGCCCAGGGACGCGCGGTACCGAGGCTGGCCAGGGCGTCCTCCAGCCAGGAGAACACGATGGAGACGCCTTCGTGGTGGATCCGGAAGCAGGGCAGGGCGCCGCTGGGGTCCCGTAGTACGCGGGTCGAGCCCGAGGCGGTCTGGAAGATGGCGACATAGCGCCCCCAAAAACCATTGACCAGGGCCCTTCCTTCGCTCTCCAGGATGCTGCGGTTCTCAGCCGCCGTCAGGGCGAGATGTCGCGCGGGAGCGGTTTCTGAGTCGCAGCGACGGAAGAGCTTGCCGAGAACGACGCCAAGGCCGCCCTGCAGGTGGATCGCTTCGTTGGCGCCAGGCTTGGCGCCCCTCGTGTAGACCTGCAGGCCGGGGCGGAGCAGCACGGGCTCCCAGTCGATGCGGTCTTGGCCGAAGTCGCCGAGACGCGCTGCAGTGGCGCAGGCTCTGTCCCAGGAAGGATTCCAGGCGATGGCGATGAAGCGGAACATGCGCGGCGCTCCCGCTACACGGCTAGGATCGGCCTGAATTGGCGCACGTACTCGTGCTGATCGTTCAGCACTGTGGTGCCCGCCTGCACCCAGGAATGAGCGCCGAAGGGGCGGGTCTTGACCCCGATGACCCAGGAGGGGTAGAGGCCCTCGCTGGCGAGGAATCCCATCATCGCCAACGAATCGAACAGGCACTTCTCATGGGCCGTGAGCAGCAGCGGGCGCAAGCGTTCGTAGGTCGCGGCGCATTGCTTCATCCGGTGAGCGTTGCCCGCGCCCCAGGCACCAGAACCATGCTTTCGGGCGGAAAGCGTCGATGCGATCCAGTACAGCGAACGCCCGCGAAGCCACCAGGCCGCACGAGCCGTGCTCCTGAGAAAGGCCGCAAAGCGGCCTGCGCCGATGGCATGGTGCGCAGCAACGTCGCCGAGGTCCAACGAGGCCGTCGCCTCGCCGAGCGCGGTCGCCCCGAATGAAATGGCACCTTGGTTGCTGGCAGCGTCAACCAAAAGCCCTTGCGAGACCAGGCGCTCGGCGAAGTCCCGGTGCTCATTGCCAGCCGTTAATGAGTTCTGTGGCACTGGGTTAGGTGGTGCGGGCCATTCATCGACCCGCCCCGCGAGCATTGCCGCAGCCGGTCCGTCGATACCCATGTATCGATTGGCGCGCAAGTCGAGCAAGATGACCTGTCCACCGACCTCGCATGCACATACATGGGTGGCGATCTGCAATCGATGGTTCTGGCCGGGCGTTGTCACCATTTTCTCCAGACTCAGGCAGCGGGGCGAACCGAGGCGCGTGCCTTTGATGACATGCGATGCGCTCGCAGGGTTGGGACGGGCGAGAGG
>NZ_LYVQ01000249.1 GCF_001984095.1 Pelomonas sp. KK5 | reverse complement strand
GCGCAGCGGCGCCGGCCTGGACGCCTGCGCCGCGCTGGCCGCGCAGATGAACCCGCAGCCGGGCGACAGCGCGTCGATCACCGTGCTGCTGGGCCATGGCGGCGATGCCGATGCGGCGCAGGCCCTGCTGGCCGAGGCCTGGGGCGTGGCGCCGACCGCGCGACTGCAGGCGCAACGCGCGCTGTGGCCCGCCTTGCTGGGCGGCATCCAGGTGCGCACGCCGGACCCGCGCTTCGACGCGCTGATGAACCACTGGCTGCCCTACCAGACGCTGGCCTGCCGCATGTGGGGCCGCGCGGGCTTCTACCAGGCGGGCGGCGCCTTCGGCTATCGCGACCAGCTGCAGGACGCGATGGCGCTGGCCAACACCGCGCCGCAGCTGCTGGCCGAGCAGCTGCGGCGCAATGCCGCGCGGCAGTTCCCGGAGGGCGACGTGCAGCACTGGTGGCACGAGCCCGGCGGCGCCGGCGTGCGCACGCATTTCTCCGACGACCGCCTGTGGCTGCCCTACGCGCTGGCGCACTACGCCCAGCGCACCGGCGACCTGGCGCTGCTGGACGAGCAGCAGCCCTTCCTGGTCGGCCGCCAGGTGCCGCCCGGCGCCGAGGACATCTACGAGAGCCCCGGCGTCACCGAACAGACCGCTTCGCTCTACGAGCACGGCGCCCGCGCGATCGACCGCAGCCTGGACACCGGCGCCCACGGCCTGCCGCTGTTCGGCACCGGCGACTGGAACGACGGCATGAACCGCGTCGGCCACGAGGGCCGCGGCGAGTCGGTCTGGCTGGCCTGGTTCATCTGCAAGGTGATCGACGACTACCTGCCGCTGGCCGCCGCCCGCCACGACACCGAGCGGGTCGCCCGCTGGCAGGCCTCGCGCCTGGCCTTCGCCCAGGCGCTGGACGCCAGGGCCTGGGACGGCCGCTGGTATCTGCGCGGTTACTTCGACGATGGCACGCCGCTGGGCTCGGCCAGCCGGCCCGAGTGCAGCATCGACCTGATCGCCCAGGCCTGGGCCGTGCTCACCAAGGCCGGCGAGCCGCAGCGCGCCCGCGAGGCCATGGCCAGCGCCGCCTCGCACCTCCTGGACACGAGCAACCACGTGGTCTGCCTGCTGGACCCGCCGCTGCAGCACAGCCAGCCCTATGCCGGCTACATCCAGAGCTACCCGCCGGGCGTGCGCGAGAACGGCGGCCAGTACAACCACGGCGCCGTGTGGGCGCTGATGGCCTTCGCCCAGCTGGGCCAGCGCGAGCCGATGTGGCAGGTGTTCACCGCGCTCTCGCCGGCCCACCGCTGGATGGAGCGCCGCCGCGGCACGACCTACGCGATCGAGCCCTACGTGATGGCCGGCGACGTCTACACCGCTCCGCCCTACATCGGCCGCGGCGGCTGGAGCTGGTACACCGGCTCGGCCGGCTGGCTGATGCGGGCCGGCGTGGAATCGATCTGCGGCGTGGTGCTGTGCGACGGGCGGGTGACGGTGCGACCGTGCCTGCCGGCGCATTGGGCGTTGGCGGAGGTGAACCTGCGCCACGAGGGCCAGGTGCATCGCGTCATCGTCTGCGCGGACCGCCTCACGATGGATTCCGTGCTGACGGAGGAGCGGGCCGCGCTGACGGCCCAGGCCGGCGAAGCGATCGACCTCCGCCGCCACCCGCGGGGCAGCGTGCACGTCGTGCTGGCCGTGCCCGGTGCCGAGGCGGCGGTGACAAGCGCCGCCGTGCCGGCCCATGTGCAGCGGGAACTACCGCTGACGAAATAGCGCTCGATCCATCGGGTCAATCAATCGGGCGCGTGGCACGCCACGCACAGCTTGTTCCCGTCCGGATCGCGGAAGTAGGCGCCGTAGTAGTGCTCGTGGTATTCGGGGCGAAGCCCCGGCGCGCCGTCGTTGCGGCCGCCGTTGGCCATCGCCAGGGCATAACTGCGATCCACGACGGCGCGGGTCTCGGCCAGGAAGGCGGTCATCTGGCCGTTGCCGGGCGCATGCGCTGCGCCGTCGTAGGGCGAACCGATGAGGAACAGGGGCCGCGCGACGCCGGCCTGCTGCCAGCCCGCCCAGGGGCGGCTCAGGTCGGTGAAGCGGGCCTGCAGGCCCAGGCCCTCTTCGAGCAGCGGGCGGTAGAAGCGCAGCGCGCGCTCGAAGTCGGTGATGCCGATGAAGATGTGCGAGAGCATCCGCCGATGCTAACGAGAAAGCTCACCAGACCTTCTGGAAGGCCAGGCCGATCTTGCCGCCGCGCGGCTTGACGGCCAGCGAGCTCTGCCCGCTGAGTTCCATCTGGAAACCCTTCTTGAAGTCCGCCAGCGGCTTCTTGCTGTTGAAGACCAGGCCCACGCGCACCTGGCGCTGCTGGTCCTGCTGGAACTGCGGGTCGTCGGCCAGCAGGTTGCGCGGCGCGGACGTGGATTGCAGCGGCGTCTGCACGATCAGGTGCGAACGCGGGCTGGTGGCCAGCGAGGCGCCGACCAGCACGCCCCCGCTCATCTGCGGCTGGCTGCCGTCGTTGATGCCGGCGGACAGGGCGGCCGGGCCATAGGGCCGCCGCTGCTCGACACCGATGCCGACGCCCAGGCCGCTCTTCGCGTGGTCGGCCCACAGCATCGTCTGGCGGGCCGCCTGCTGGCGGTCGGCGCGCAGCGCGTCCTGCGGGGCCAGCGGGCCGGCCGTGGCCAGCGGCTCGGACAGGCTCTGGGTGACGCGCAGCGGGCCGCGGGCCGGGGTGCCGGTGAGGTCGATGCGATCGGCCATGGAACCGGCGCCTTCCAGTGCGCGGGCGGGCCGCGCGTAACCGGCCAGCGCCGCCACCGCGGCCACCACCAGCAGACCGTGCCAGACCCCGTGGCCGCCACGCGCAGCGGGTTGGTGGTGATGGCGGAAGGGGGTGTCCATGGTCAGGATAGTAGGCAGCGCGCCGGGGCGGCGGTGTCGGTACCTGACCAAAAGCGTAGTACGGCGTTCGCCTACATGACCGTCGCGCGGGGCCGCGCGGGCCCTGCGTTCGCGGGGGTGCCGGACGACGCCGCAGCCCGCTTCGCCAACCATTCCTCGATCATCGCCACCAGCGCCTGCGGGTCGGCCGGCTTGACGATGTGGGCGGCGAAGCCGGCCTCCTGCGCCAGCCGGCGGTCCTCCGACTGGCCGTAGCCGGTCAGCGCGATCAGCAGCGACTGGGCGGTCTGCGGCAGCGCGCGCAGCTGCCGCGCCACCTGGTAGCCGTCCATCAGCGGCAGGCCGATGTCCAGCAGCACCACCTCGGGCGCGAACGCCGCCGCCAGACCGATCGCCTGCATGCCGTCGCCGACCGTCTGCACCTCGTAGCCGCCCAGCTCCAGGTAGGCGCCGATCGTGTGGGCGACGTCGGGGTTGTCGTCGACGACCAGCACCCGGCAGCTCAGCGCGGCCGCGGCAGGCGCGGCGGCCGCCGGCTCGGGCTCCGACGCCGGGCTGCGCACCACGCCCGGCAGGGTCACGCAGAACTCGGCGCCCTGCCCCACGCCCGCGCTGCTGGCGCTGACGCGGCCGTGGTGCAGCTCCACCAGGCGCTGCACCAGCGTCAGGCCCACGCCGAGGCCGCCCTGGCTGCGGTCCAGCGAGCGCTTGCCCTGCTCGAACAGCTCGAACACATGGGGCAGCAGTTCGGCGTCGATGCCCACGCCGTCGTCGCGCACGCGGATCAGCGCCTGGTCGCCGATGGCCTCCAGCGAGACCTCGACATGCCCGCGGTCCTCGCTGTACTTGGCGGCGTTGTTGAGCAGGTTGGCCACCACCTGGGCCAGCCGGGCGAAGTCGCCCTGCTGCAGCATCAGCGGCTCGCTGGGCAGGTGCAGCGTCAGCTTGTGGCCGCGCTTGTCGATCAGCTCGCGCACCGTCTCCACGCCATGGGCGACGACGGCGCACAGGTCCACCGGCGCGGTGCGCAGCGCGATCTTGCCCTGGCTGATGCGGGCCACGTCCAGCAGTTCCTCGACCAGGCGCGTGAGCTGGCGCACCTGGCGCTCGGTCACGTCGGTGGCCCAGGCGACGCGCTGGTCGGCGCCGGGCGTGAGTCGGCGTATCACCTCCACCGCGTTGCGGATCGGCGCCAGCGGGTTGCGCAACTCGTGCGAGAGCATGGCCAGGAACTCGTCCTTGCGCTGGTTGGCCTCCTGCAGCCGGGCCTGGGCCTGGCGGCGCTCGATGATCTCGTTCTGCAGATTGCGCACCAGGCGGGCGTTCTCGAAGGCCAGCGAGGCGCGGTCCACCAGTTCCTCCAGCAGCGGCCCGTCCAGCTCGTGGCGGGCCGCCTGGTCCAGCAGCAACGCGCCCAGCGGCCGTGCGCCGCTGACGATCGGCAGCACGACAAATCCGGCCGCCTCGAAGCGCGCGGGCGCCTCGTCGAGCTGCACCAGCGTCTCGCGCAGCGCGGCCGGCAGGGTCTCCACCCGGCCTTCCACCAGCGTGACCAGGCCCTCATCGTCGAGCCGGCAGGACAGCAGCCGCGCCGGGCCCTGCGCATCGCCCAGCATCGCCAGCCAGGCATGGCTGGCCAGCACCGGCACCACCAGTTCCAGCAGGCGCTGCATCGCGACACCCACGTCCAGCGAGCTGGTCAGCACCCGGCTCGCATGGGCCAGGAAGTTGGAGCGGCGGGTGTTCTCCTCGGCCGCCCGCTGCGCCGCCTCGGCCTGCGCCAGCGCGATGCGCTCCAGCGCCTGGGCCTTCAGCCGCCGCTGCGAGATGTAGAGCTCGACGAACACCCGCACCTTGCTGCGCAGCACCTCGGCCACCACCGGCGAGAGGATGTAGTCGACCGCGCCGAGCTCGTAGCCCTGGGCGGTCTGCAGCTCGTCCGCATAGGCGGTGATGAAGATGATCGGCGTGTGGGCCGAGCGGCGGTAGGTGCGCAGCAGGCGCGCGGTCTCCAGCCCGTCCATGCCGGGCATGTTGACGTCCAGCAGGATCACCGCGAACTCCTGCCGCAGCACCTCCTTCAGCGCCTCGGTGCCCGAGCGCGCCACGACCAGGTTCTGCCCGAGGTCCTCCAGCACCGTCTCGATGACCAGCAGCTTCTCCGGCAGGTCGTCGACGACGAGGATGCTGGCGCGGTCGCCCGCGGCATTCCCGCCGTCCAGATCGTCGAAGCCTGTGATCAGCGGCACAGCCATCCCCGCAGCACGGCCAGCAGGTGGGTCGGATCCACCGGCTTGGCGAGGTAGTCCCAGGCGCCGGCCTCGATGCACTTCTGCCGGTCGCCCTTCATCGCCTTGGCGGTCACCGCCACCATCGGCAGTTCGCGGCCGCGCGGCAGCTTGCGGATCTCCTGCATCGTGGCGATGCCGTCCATCTCCGGCATCATGATGTCCATCAGCACGATGTCGATGCCCGGGTCGCTCTGCACCAGGCGGATCGCCTCGCGGCCGTTGTCGGCGCTGACGATGATCATGCCCTGGTCGTCCAGCACCGTGGCCAGCGCGAAGATGTTGCGCACGTCGTCGTCGACGATCAGCGCCTTGCGGCCTTCCAGCGCGCGGTGGGCGCCGTAGTTGTTCTCCACCACGTGGCGCTCGCGGTCGTTCATCGCCGCCGGGTTGCGGTGCAGGGCCACGGCGACGTGGGCGATCAGCTTGTCCAGCGTGTCCGAGCGGCGCAGCGAGAAGCCTTGCGGGGGACGAGCCCAGGCGCCGGCGCTGGCACCCGCCTCGTCAGGCGCGAACAGCACCACCGGCAGCTGGCAGGTGCCGCCGCGCTGCTCCTGCGCGTCCAGCAGGTCGTCGGGGTCGACCAGCGCCATCGCGCCGTCGACCACCACCGCGTCCACGCTCTCCAGCGCCTGCTTGGCCGCGGCGGCCTGCTCGACGACGATCGGCTCGATCTCCGCATCGAGCGCCGCCAGCAGGTCCTGGCGCAGCGCGCTGTCGGGCATCGCCACCAGCACCCGCTTGGCGCTGCGGTCCAGGTAGCGGCCGAGGTCGGCGATCGCCTCGTCCACCAGGTCCTTGGACTGCAGCGGTTTGGCCAGGAAGGCGATCGCGCCGGCCTGCAGCGCGCGGTCGCGCGACTCGTCGGTGGAGACGACGCAGACGGGGATGTGGCGCGTGGCCGCATCGGTCTTGAGCCGGTCCAGGATGCGCCAGCCCTGCATGTCGGGCAGGAAGATGTCCAGCGTCAGCAGCGAGGGGTGGTACTCGCGGGTCATCGTCAGCGCGCCGGCGCCGGTGGTGGTGACCAGGCCCTTCATGCCGGCCTGCCGCGCCGCATCGAGCAGCACGCGGGCGAAGGCCAGGTCGTTCTCCACGATCAGCAGCACCCGGTCGCCGGCCGAGATCTCGTCGCGGTCGTCGTCGCAGACGTTGGCGAAGACGGGGCTGTCGCTGTGGCTGTCGATCTCGTGCTCGATCGGGCCGGCCTTGTCAATACGGATCTCGTGGCGCGCCGGCGCCTCGACGGCCGGCGCGCGGGCCTGGGCGGCGCGGCTGATCGCTTCCTCCGCCTCCTGCGCGGCGGTGCGCGGGTGGCGGCCCAGGCGCGAGGGGTTGTAGCTCTGCGGCAGGTAGAGCGTGAAGGTGGAGCCGCGGCCCGGGGCGCTGATCAGGCGGATCTCGCCGCCCAGCAGCCGCGCCAGCTCGCGGCTGATCGCCAGGCCCAGGCCGGTGCCGCCGTACTTGCGCGAGGTGGAGCCGTCGGCCTGCTGGAAGGCCTCGAAGATGATCTGCTGCTTGTCCGGCGAGATGCCGATGCCGGTGTCCGACACCGCAAAGGCGATCACCTGCGCCGCGTGGTTGAGCTCCTGGTTGTCGCCGCTCCAGCCGCCCTCGGCCAGCGAGATGCTGAAGGTCACCTCGCCCTGGTGGGTGAACTTGAAGGCGTTGGACAGCAGGTTCTTGATGATCTGCTGCAGGCGCTTGACGTCGGTCACCATGCTCTTGGGCAGGGGCTGGATCACCTCGACGTTGAAGTCCACATGCTTGCTCTCGGCGAAGTGGCGGAAGCCCCGCTCGACCGAGCGCTGCACCTCGTCCAGCCGCAACTCGGACACGTCCACCGCCACCGTGCCGGACTCGATCTTGGACAGGTCCAGGATGTCGTTGATCAGCATCAGCAGGTCGTTGCCCGAGGCGTGGATGGTCTTGGAGAACTCCACCTGCTTGGGCAGCAGATTGCCCTGCGGGTTCTTGCAGAGCTGGTCCGACAGGATCAGCAGCGAGTTCAGCGGCGTGCGCAGCTCGTGCGACATATTGGCCAGGAACTCCGACTTGTACTTGGAGGTCAGCGCGAGCTGCTCGGCCTTCTCCTCCAGCGCCTGGCGGGCCTGCTCCACCTCGGTGTTCTTGCGCTCCACCTCCTGGTTCTGGTGAGCCAGCAGGCGGGCCTTCTCCTGCAGTTCCTCGTTGGTCTGCTGCAGTTCGAGCTGGCGGTTCTGCAGCTCCTGCGCGAGCGACTGCGACTGGCTCAGCAGGTCCTCCGTCCGCATGTTCGCCTCGATCGTGTTGATCACGATGCCGATCGATTCGGTCAGCTGGTCCAGGAAAGCCTGGTGGGTCGGGTTGAAGCAGTCGAGAGACGCCAGCTCCAGCACGCCGCGCACCTGGCCTTCGAACACCACCGGCAGCACCAGTACGTCCATGGCCGCGTTCTCGGCGAGGCCGCTGGCGATACGGAAGGCCTGCGACGGGACGTTGGACAGCAGGATCTTCTCGCGGTCCAGCGCGCACTGGCCGACCAGGCCCTGGCCCAGGTCGATCTCCTTGCCGTGCGTGGCCTGCCCGCCCGAGGCATAGCTGGCGAACAGGCGCAGCTTGGGCGAGTCGCCCACGTTGCGCAGCACGTAGAACTCGGCCTGCTGCGCACCCACCACCGGCGCCAGCTCCGAGAGGATCAGCTGGCCCACCGTCACCAGGTCCTTCTGGCCCTGCAGCATGCGGCTGAACTTGGCGAGGTTGGTCTTCAGCCAGTCCTGCTCGGTGTTCTTCTGCGTGGTGTCCTTGAGGTTGCGGATCATCTCGTTGATGGTGTCCTTGAGGGACGCCACCTCGCCCTGCGTGTCCACCGTGATCGAGCGCGTCAGGTCACCCTGGGTCACGGCCGTGGCCACCTCGGCGATGGCCCGCACCTGGGTCGTGAGGTTGGCCGCCAGCTCGTTGACGTTCTCGGTCAGGCCCTTCCAGGTGCCCGAGGCGCCCGGCACCTTGGCCTGGCCGCCCAGCTTGCCCTCGACGCCCACCTCGCGGGCCACGGTGGTCACCTGGTCCGCGAAGATGGCCAGCGTGTCGGTCATCGAGTTGATCGTGTCGGCCAGCGCGGCAATCTCGCCCTTGGCCTCCACCGTGAGCTTCTGTTTCAGGTCGCCACCGGCCACGGCCGTCACCACCTTGGCGATGCCGCGCACCTGGGAGGTCAGGTTGCCGGCCATGAAGTTGACGTTGTCGGTCAGGTCCTTCCAGGTGCCGGAGACGCCCTGCACATCGGCCTGGCCGCCCAGCTTGCCTTCGGTGCCCACCTCGCGGGCCACGCGGGTCACTTCCGCGGCGAACGATCGGAGCTGGTCCACCATCGTGTTGATCGTGTTCTTCAGCTCGGAGATCTCGCCCTTCACGTCGACGGTGATCTTCTTGGAGAGGTCGCCGGCGGCCACGGCCGTCGTCACCTCGGCGATGTTCCGCACCTGCGAGGTGAGGTTGCCGGCCATGAAGTTGACCGACTCGGTCAGGTCCTTCCAGGTGCCGGCCACGCCCTGCACGTCGGCCTGGCCGCCGAGCTTGCCTTCGGTACCCACTTCCCGCGCCACGCGGGTCACTTCCGCGGCGAACGACCGCAGCTGGTCCACCATCGTGTTGATCGTGGCCTTCAGTTCCAGGATCTCGCCCTTCACGTCCACGGTGATCTTCTTGGAGAGGTCACCAGCCGCCACGGCCTTGGTCACGTCGGCGATGTTCCGCACCTGGGAGGTCAGGTTGCCGGCCATCGAGTTGACCGAGTCGGTCAGGTCCTTCCAGGTGCCGGACACGCCGCCCACCTCGGCCTGGCCGCCGAGCCGCCCTTCGGTGCCCACCTCGCGGGCCACGCGGGTCACTTCCGCGGCGAAGGACGAGAGCTGGTCCACCATCGTGTTGATCGTGGCCTTCAACTCCAGGATCTCGCCCTTCACGTCCACGGTGATCTTCTTCGAGAGGTCGCCCGCCGCCACCGCCTTCGTCACGTCCGCGATGTTCCGCACCTGCGATGTGAGGTT
>NZ_LYVQ01000248.1 GCF_001984095.1 Pelomonas sp. KK5 | reverse complement strand
GGGTGGTGAAGGGTCTGGGGGCCGGCCGCCGCCGTTCCGCTTCATCCTCAGCGACTCCGACTACCGCGTCGTCATGGGCGCCGGCGTCTACGAGAACGGCGAGCCGCTGCCCGAGAGCGCGCGCCACGGCCTGCTGCCGGTGAAGGTGGGCGGCGAGGTGAGGGCCTATGTCTCCACCGAAGGCGTGCTGAGCCCGGGGCCGGACGACCTGGCCTATATGGACACGATGCGTCAGGCGCTGTGGTGGGGCGTCGGCGTGGCGGCGCTGCTGGCCCTGGCGCTGGGCGCCCTGCTCGGCGAGGGCCTGAGCGCCCGGCTGCGTCGCCTGACCGTGGCGGTGCAGGCGATGCGCGCCGGCGACCTGCGCCAGCGCGTGGCGATCGCCGGCCGTGACGAGGTGGCCCTGCTGGGCCAGGCCTTCAACGCGATGAGCGAGCAACTGGCCTCCAGCCATGAATCACTGGAAACCTCCAACGCCACCATCCTGGCCCAGGCCGAGCAGATGAAGGAACTGAGCATCCGCGACGCGCTGACCGGCCTGTACAACCGCCGCCATTTCGACGAGGCGGTGCAGCAGCTCTACCGCCAGGCGGTGCGGCATGGCCGGCCGCTGTCCGTGGTCGTGTCCGACATCGACTGGTTCAAGAAGATCAACGACGGCTTCTCCCACGCCGTGGGCGACACCGTGCTGCGCCAGGTGGCCGAGATCCTGACGGCCCAGTTGCGTGCCTCGGACCTGCTGGCCCGCTACGGCGGCGAGGAGTTCGTGATCGCGCTGCCCGAGACCGGCAAGCCGGCCGCCGCGGCGCTGTGCGACAAGCTGCGCGCCGCCATCGCCCATTTCCCCTGGAGCGAGATCGCGCCCGGCCTGAACGTGACGATGAGCTTCGGCGTCAGCGCCGAGATGGCCGAGGGCTCGCCGGAGGCGATGCTCAACGGCGCCGACACCCAGCTCTACCGCGCCAAGGAGAGCGGCCGCAACCAGGTCTGCTTGGCCTGAAGTCGTCGGCTGCGCGTTCGTTTACCCGAGCTCGACGGCGAGCTTGCCCCGGGCCTGGCCGCCGGTCATCCAGGCATGGGCGGCTTCGGCTTCGCCCAGCGAGACGAAGCGGCGCGGGTCCAGGCGCGGGCGCAGCAGCCCGGCCTCGGCCAGCGCCGCGGCCTCGCGCAGGATCTCGCCATGATGGGCCAGGCCCTCGCCGGTCAGCAGCGGCAGCAGCGTGAACACGCCCGAGTAGCTGGCGCCGCGGAAGGACAGCGGCGCCAGCGAATGGCTGCCCCAGCCCAGGCTGCTGAGCACGTGGCCGGTGTAGCGGCGCACGGCCTGGAAGGCCGCATCGAGCGTCGCGCCGCCGACGGTGTCGTAGACGATGTCGAAGCC
The DNA here is from genome assembly GCF_001984095.1 of Pelomonas sp. KK5. Taxonomy (GTDB): domain Bacteria; phylum Pseudomonadota; class Gammaproteobacteria; order Burkholderiales; family Burkholderiaceae_C; genus KK5. Next base: position 7,860 of record NZ_LYVQ01000248.1, on the reverse strand, counting down.
GGCGCCGCCGGTGGCTGCGTCGACGTAATCCGCTACTTCGACGCGCTGGTAGTCGATCGGCGTGGCACCCAGCGCGGCGATGCCGTCCAGCTGCGCCGCGCTGCCGGTGGCCCAGACCTCGGCGCCGCGCGCGCGGGCCAGTTGCACCGCCACATGGCCGACGCCGCCCGCTCCGCCATGCACCAGCACCTTGTGGCCCGTGCCGACGCGGGCCCGGTCGACCAGGCCTTCCCAGGCGGTGATGAAGACCAGCGGCAGCACGGCCGCCTCGCGCGGCTGCAGCGCCGAGGGCCGACGGGCCAGCAGGCTCGCGTCGGCGAGCACGTATTCGGCCAGCGTGCCCGCGTGCCCGCCGACGCCGCCGACCATGCCGAACACCGCATCTCCGGGCGCGAAGCCGTCCACGCCCGCGCCGACGGCGCGCACCGTGCCGGCCATGTCCAGGCCCAGCACGGCAGGCAGCGGTTGCCGGGCATGACCGGCCTGGCCGGCACGGATCTTGGCGTCCAGCGGGTTCAGCCCGCTGGCCTCGACCTGCACCAGCACCTGGCCCGCGCCGGGCACGGGCATGGCGATCGGGCGAAGCGTGAAGGGCGCGCCGGCGCCGTCGACGAAGGCGGCGGTCATCGTGTCGGGAAGGGTGCTCATGGAAGACTCCTGTGTGGGGATGCTTCCAGTGTTGGTCATTCACATCTGTTTCTCAATCGACAGAAATGAACGCTTGTCATGCAAAATTGCATGATGATGGAATGGAGCGACCTGAAGGTCTTCCTCGCCGTGGCCCGGGCCGGCACGCTCGGCGGCGCGGCCCGGCTGACCGGGCAGACCCAGCCGACGATGGGCCGGCGATTGCGCGCGCTGGAGGCGGCGCTGGGCCAGCGCCTGTTCCAGCGCGGCAGCGCCGGCTTCGTGCTGACCGAGGAGGGCCTGGCGATGCGGGCGCACGCCGAGCGCATCGAGGAGGAGACGCTCGCGATCGAGCGGCGCATGGCCGGGGCGCAGGCGGGCCTGGGCGGCCTGTTGCGGCTGTCCTCCTCGGACTGGTTCGGGCTGCATGTGCTGGCGCCGATCTGCGCCGCCTTCATGAAGCAGCATCCCGACGTGACGATCGAACTGCTCACCGATGCGCGGCTGCTCAGCGCCGCGCGCCGCGAGGCGGACCTGCTGTTCCGCATCACGCCGTTCCGCGAGCCGGAGGTGGTGCAGCGCCGCTTCATGGCGCTGGACTATGGGCTCTATGTGTCGAACCGCCAGCGCGCCGCCTTGCCCCGGCGCGGCCGCGGGCTGCGCTTGTTGACGATGGACAGCGCCTTCGAGGAACTGCCCGACGTGGCCTGGCTGAAGAACAGCTTTCCCGAGGGCCGCGTCGTCTTCGGCAGCAACAGCCGCGAGGCGCAGGCCCGGCTGTGCGCGGCGGGTGCGGGCGTGGCGGTGCTGCCGGATGCCCTGGCGCGCGCGCTGCCAGGCCTGCGGCGTGTCGAAAGGCCCCAGGACCCGCCCGGGCGCGAGGTCTGGGTGGGCTACCACGAGGACCTGCGGTACAGCGCGCGGCTGCGGGCCTTCCTCGAATTTGCCCTGGCCCGGGTGGGCGAGGACGGCTGACCCGCTCAGGCCTGCCGCAGCGCCGCGCGGCGGCGCAGTTCGGCCTCGAAGCGCGCAGGCGGCCAGCGCTGGTCGAGCGCCTCGGCCATCAGCGCCTGCGCGCTCGGTGGCGCGAGGCCGCCCAGCGGTGGGTCGAGATCGAGGTTGGTCGGGAAGGCATAGCCCTCGGCGCAGCAGCGCAGCGCCAGCCGCAACTGGGGGCGTTCCAGCAGCACCGGGTACAGCGCGATGCTCATGGCCTCCCGGTCCACCGCCTCCATCGCCCGCCCGAAGGCCGAGGACACCTGCAGCAGATTGGCCAGCCGCAGGATGCTGCTGGAGCGGTTGTGCCCGGCCGCATGCATCAGCGCCGGGTTGAAGAACACCGCGTCGCCCTGGGCCAGCGGCAACTGCACATGGTGGGCATCGAAGAAGGCCTGGAACCCGGGCTGGCCCGGTGCCAGGTAGCCGGCGGGGAACTTCTGCGAATGGGGCAGGTACAAGGTCGGGCCGCTCGCGAGCGGCATGTCCACATGGGCGACGGCGCCTTGCAGCGTCAGCCGCGGCGACAGCATCGTGTGGACGTGCGCGGGATAACGCGCAGCCTGAGCGGCGTCCATGAAGCCCAGGTGGTAGTCGCGGTGGGCCGTCTGCGCGGCGCCGCCGGGGTTCACGCAGTTGACCTGCGAGGTCAGCTGCCAGTGCGGGCCCAGCCAGGCCTCGCAGACGGCGTCCAGCACCGGGTTGGCGTAGTAGGCGGCGAACAGCGCCGGGTCGCGCAGGCACAGCTTCTGCAGCGCGTTCCAGACGCGGTCGTTGGCGCCCGGCCTGGCGAAGTGGTCGCCGCCGCCGGTGCCGCTGCGGCGCTGCTCGTCGATCATCTCGCGGAAGCGGGCGGTGGCGGCGTCGACGATCGCGTGCTCGGCGAAAGCCTGGCGCAGCACCAGCACGCCGGCGCCCTCGGCGAAGACGGTGGCCCACTCGGCCATCAGCGCGGCGCGGTCATGCGGCAGGCCGGTGGCGCAGTCGTAGACCGGCACGCCCTGCAGCGAGGCCGCGGCCAGCGGCGTCAGTGGCGCCTCGGCGGCGCGCACCAGCCGCGCCAGATCATCGATCTCAGGCTGCCACACGGCCTTCCAGGCGTTCCACGAGGCTCTGGATCTCGGTCCCGCCCGCCATCATGTCCAGCACCTGCTCCTTGGTCGTCTCGCCCTTGGCGAAGGTGCCCATCGACTGGCCGCGGTTCAGCAGCGTGAAGCTGTCGCCGATGGGCCAGGCGTGGTGGACGTTGTGGGTGATGAAGATCACCGAGATGCCGCGGCCGCGAGCGGTGTGGATCAGCTCCAGCACCTTGCAGCTCTGCTTGACGCCCAGGGCCGCGGTGGGCTCGTCCAGGATCAGCACGCGGGCGCCGAAGTGGATGGCACGCGCGATCGCCAGGCACTGGCGCTCGCCGCCGCTCATCGTGCCCACCGGCTGATCGGGCGAGCGCACATGGATGCCCATCTCGGCCAGCTTCTCGGTGGCGACGCGGCCGGCGAGGTCGGTGTCCATCACCGGCACCAGGCCCAGCCACTTGCGGCGCGGCTCGCGGCCGGCGAAGAAATTGCGCGCCACGCTCATCAGCGGGACCAGGGCCAGGTCTTGATAGACGGTGGCGATGCCCAGGTCCAGCGCTTCGCGCGGGGACTTGAAGCGGACTTCCTGGCCTTCGACCAGGTAGCGGCCCCGGCTGGGCCGATGCACGCCGGCCAGCGTCTTGATCAGCGTGGACTTGCCGGCGCCGTTGTCGCCGAGCAGGCAGTGGACCTCGCCGCGCTTGAGGCGCAACGTCACGTCCTGCAGCGCGATGACCGTGCCGAAGAAGCGGCTGACGCCGTCCAGTTCGAGGATGTGATCGGCACTCATTTCGCGCGGAGCCGGATGTAGTGGTTGAACAGCACGGCCAGCAAGAGCATGCCGCCGAGGAAGATCCGGTAGAGGTCCGAATCGAAGTTGGTGTACGAGATGCCGATCTGCACGACGCCGAAGATCAGCGCGCCGAAGCAGGCGCCGAGCACCGAGCCGAAGCCGCCGGTCAAGAGCGTGCCGCCGATCACCGCGGCGATGATCGCCTCGAACTCCTTCTGGATGCCGCGGTCGGCCGCCGCCGAGCCGACGTCGGCCACCTGCAGCACGCCGAACAGGCAGGCGGTGAAGGCGCTGAAGACGAACAGGCCGATCTTCACGCCGTTGACCGGCACGCCGACGTTCTTGGCCGCATTGGCGTCACCGCCGACCAGGAAGATCCAGTTGCCCAGGCGCGTGCGGCCCAGCACGAAGCCCGCCGCCAGCGCGATGCCGGCCCACCACAGCAGCACCTTGGGCACGCCGGCGACGACCGGCCCGCCGTCGGGCAGCCGCTCGATCAGCCCCGCCGCAGCCAGCGCGGTGAACAGGCTCTTGAACGCCGTGCCCTGGAACAGCCACTGGATGACCGGATCGCGCGCCACCGGCTCGGCCAGGCCGCTGACGATGGTGCTGTTGGAGAAGTGCGTGGACAGCACGATGGTGGCGCCGCGCAGGATGAACATGAAGGCCAGCGTGACGATGAAGCTGGGCAGCTTGGTGCGCACCACCAGCCAGCCGTTGAGCCAGCCCAGCGCCATGCAGCCGGCGAAGGCGAACAGGATGGCCGCCCACATCGGCCAGCCCATGAACATCGCCGGCACGCCCATCATCATGCCGGCGAAGCCGATCATCGAGCCCATCGACAGGTCGAACTCGCCGCCGATCATCAGCAGGCAGGCGCCCACCGCGATGATGCCGAGATAGGCCGCCACCTGGGACCAGTTCATCACCCCGTCGAGGTTGAACATCCCCGAGCCGCGCGCCAGCACGCCGAACAGCGCGAAGACGAGCAGCGTGCCGGCGATCGAGCCGAACTCGGGGCGGTTGACGAAGCCGCGCCAGGCGGCGACGCGGCGCACCCGCTCGTCGCCGGAGGCGGCCGGCACCGGAGTCACAGCCTGGTCCATGAGGGCAGCCATCTGACGCCCATCCTCAGCGGTATTGACCGGCGTACTTCTCGACCTTCTCGACGTTGTCCTTGGTCACGAAGCCGGGACCGGAGCTGACCCCGTCCGCCGTGTACACCGGCGCCAGCCCGTACTCGGCCAGCCGCGCCTGGAACTTCGGGTTGGCCTTGAGCTTGCCGATGATGGCCTGGGCGTCCATGGTCTTGTCGTCGTGGGCGATCACCAGCGAGGCGATGGTCATGTAGCCCTGCAGGTAGGGCTGCTGGTCGATGGCGAAGTTGATCGTGCCCTTCTTGATGCCGGCGACGATGTCCTTGGAAATGTCGAAGGTGCCGAAGTAGACCTTGCCGGCCAGGCCCATCTTGTCCAGCGCGCGTAGCGTCGGCTCGGCGGAGTTGGGGCCCAGCGTCAGCACAGCCTGGGTGGACGGGTTGGCGCGCAGGAAGGCGGTGACCTTGCTCTCGACCACGGTCGGGTCCATGCCGGAGTCGATCATCGACTTCTTCATGTCCACGCCGAGCGCGTCGGCATAGCCCTGGCAGCGCTCGAAGGAGGCGTTGTTGGTGGCGTAGTGGTTGACGCAGACGAAGCTCTTGATGCCGGCCGCCTTGGCGCGCTCGCCGGCGGCCTTGCCGGCCGCGTACTCGGGCTGGCCGATGTGCATGATGGCGCCGAGCTTCTTGCTCTCGGCGGTGGTGCCGGAGTTCATCGTGACGATGGGCAGGCCCTTGGCCTTCACGAGGCCGGCCGGCTTGGACAGCACGTTGATGTCGGCGATGTCGAAGGCCACGCCGTCGTAGCCGCGGGCGGCGGCCTGCTCCAGCAGCCGGGCCATGCCGGCGAGGTCGCCGTCGGGCGGGTTGCGGTAGTCGACCTGCACGCCGAAGTCCTCGCCGGCCTGCTTGATCGCGTTCTTGATCGTGTTCCACCACGAATCGGCATCGGCCGCGTGGGTGACCATCACGTAGCGCCCGGCCGCCTGCGCGCCGGTGGCGGCCAGCGCGGCGCAGAGCATCAGGACGAGGGCGGAAGGCTTGAACGAAAAGGCTCGCATGGGTGTCGTCTCCTGTCGTTTGTGCATGGATCGCCGCCGCAGCGGGGCAGCGTGATTCGACTATAGGAGCCGGTCCCGGCTTTGTGGAAAATAATTTCTAAGTGCTTGCACTGAGAGAAAGGTAGTTCGCATCGATAGAATGCGCCATCGATTCAATGACAAGGGTGGACATGGCGGAGAGGACCGCGGAAAAGGCGGGCGGCAAGGACGCGGCGGATCAGCTGATCAAGCGGATCTCGGCCGAGTACGACACCCTCAGCCGGCAGCTCAAGGTGATCGCGCTGCACATCGAGAAGAACCGCGACCACGTCGGCCTGGAAGGCATCCAGGAGCTGGCGCGGCAGTGCGAGGTGCAGCCCTCGGCGGTGGTGCGCTTCGCCAAGCACTTCGGCTTCTCGGGCTTCACCGAGTTGCAGGCGGTGTTCCGCGACAAGCTCTCGCGCCAGCTGGCGCCGGGGCGCAACTACCAGTCGCGCATCCGCGAGCTGATCGACTCGGCCCCGCGCAAGCTCTCCAGCGTGGACATCGCCCGCGAGTTCCTGGCCGGCAGCGTGGCCGGCATGCACGAGCTGGAAAGCCAGCTCGACGCCACCGCCTTCCGCAAGGCGGTGGAGCTGCTGGTGGCGGCCGACTGCATCTGGATCGCGGCCTCGCGCCGTTCGTTCCCGATCGCGGCCTACCTGGACTACGCACTGCAGCACACCGACAAGCGCATCGGCCTGGTGACCGCCCTGGGCAGCATGCACGGTGGGCAGATGCGTTCGGTGCGCAAGGGCGACGTGATGGTCGCGATCTCCTTCGCGCCCTACGCGGCGGAGACGCTGGAGGTGGTGGCCCAGGCGCGCGAGCGCGGCGCCAAGCTGCTGGCGCTGACCGACAGCCGCATGAGCCCGCTGGCCAAGCAGGCCGAGGTGGCGCTGATCGTGCAGGACAACTCGACGCTGGGTTTCCGCTCGCTGTCCAGCACGATGGGGCTGGCGCAGAGCCTGTTCATCGCGGTGGCCTACGCGCTGGAACTGCCCTCGGGCTGACCGCCAGCCCGGGGGATCCACCAGGCCAGCTGCGCCGCCGCCGCGAAGGCGATCAGCCCGGTGACGGCGATGCCGGCGCCCAGCGAGAAGGTGGCGGTCAGCAGCGCGAGCAGGGCCGGGCCGCCGGTGGAACCGAGGTCCGCCATCAGCCGCCACACACCCAGGAAGTGGGCGCGGCCGTGGCGCGGCGCATGGTCGGCGCCCAGCGTCATCACCAGGCCCGAGCCGATGCCGTTGCCAAAGCCGACGGCGGCGGCCGCCAGCGTCAGCGTGACCGCGCCGGCGGTCAGCGGCATCAGCAGCAGCGGCACGCCCATGATGATCATCGAGGGCACGGCCACCCAGCGCCGGCCCTTGCGGTCCATCAACTGGCCGGCCGGGTAGAACACCAGCATCTCGACGCCGCCGGCCAGGCCGTAGATCAGCGCCGCCATCGAGGGCGCCAGGCCGATATGGTCGGCCCACAGCGGCAGCACCGCCTGGCGGGTGGCACGCACCGCGGCCACCAGCAGGATGCCCAGGCCCAGCGTCAGGAACAGGCGCCGGTGCGAGCGCACGATGCCGGCGATCGAGGGCTTGGCGAGGCCGCTGTCCGGCGCGGCGTGGTGCTCGAGGTCGGGCATGCGCGCGCCCAGGGCGGCGGCGGCGATCAGCGCGACGATGCCGACCGCGTAGGCTGCGCCGATGCCCCACTGGTGGATGGCGCCGGCCGCCAGGAAGGGGCCGATGAACAGGCCCACGCGCATCGAGCCGCCCAGCGTGGACAGGGCACGGGCGCGGTGCTCGGGCGGCACCGCCTCGGTCAGGTAGCTCTGGCGCGCGAGGCTGTAGACCGCCTGGGACATGCCCACCATGAAGGCGCCCAGAGCGAACACGGCGAGATGCGGCGTCAGCGCGCACAGCGCCAGCGCGCCGATGGACCAGATCGCCGCGGCGACGATGGCCCAGCGCTCGCCGCGGTGCAGCGTGATCAGCGAGGCGGGGATGTTGCTGACCAGCGAGCCGATGCTGATCAGCGCGGCGATCAGCGCCGCCTGCGACTGCGAGGCGCCGAGCTCACGCGCCGTCAGCGGCACCACCGGCAGGATCGCGCCCTCGCCGATGCCGAACAGCAGGGTCGGGCCGAAGGCGGTGACGGCGATCGAGCGGAGGGAGAAACTGGCGGGCGGGGCACTGC
>NZ_LYVQ01000247.1 GCF_001984095.1 Pelomonas sp. KK5 | reverse complement strand
CCTTCAGCAGGTTGCCGATGCGCGGCGGGCCACTCAGCTCGCCCAGCACATGCAGCGCGAAGATGCCGCCGGCCTCGGCCAGCTCCGCCTTCAGCCGGCACAGCTCGACGGTGCTGAGGCCGGCCCCGCCGAATTCGGCCGGCAGCGCGGCGCCCAGCAGGCCCAGCGCCTGCGAGCGCTGCCAGACGTCGCGCAGCACCTCGCGCGGGATGCGGTCCTGCGGGCCAAGGCCCAGGCGCTGCTCGAGCGGCTGCAGCTCGTCGCGCAGGAAGGCCAGCGCGCGCTCGCGCAGCGCCGGGTAGGAGGTGGAGGTCGAGCTCATGGGGGCGTTCATGCGGGAGTATTCCTTGCGTTCGTTCAGTTGACCTGACGGTCCAGGCCGGACCAGTAGGCCTGGCGCACTTCCTTGCGGGCCAGCTTGCCGTTGGCGTTCTTCGGCAGCGACGCCACCAACTCGACGCTGCGCGGCGCCTTGTAGTCGGCCAGTTGCCGGCGGCAGTGGGCGATCAGTTCGTCCGCGCGCAGCGCGGCGCCGGGACGCGCGACGACCACGGCCTTCACCGCCTCGCCCCAGCGCTCGTCCGGCACGCCGATCACGCAGGCCTCGTAGACGGCCGGATGCCGGTACAGCGCGGCCTCGACCTCGGTCGGGTAGACGTTGAAGCCGCCGGAGACGACCATGTCCTTCTTGCGGTCGACGATGTAGATGAAGCCCGCCTCGTCCACCCGGGCCAGGTCGCCGGTGCGCAGCCAGCCGTCCACCACCGCCTCGGCGCTGAGCGCGGGCTCGCCCCAGTAGCCGGCGAACACGTCGGGGCCGCGCACGACGATCTCGCCGATCTCGCCGACGGCGACCTCCCTCCCGGCCTCGTCGACGACGCGCACCTCGGTCTCGCCATAGGCCCGGCCGCACGAAGCGAGGCGCTCGGGCGCTTGGGCCAGTGCCTCGGCATGGTCGCGCGTCGTCAGCGCGGTGACGGCTGAACAGGACTCGCTGAGCCCGTAGCCCTGGGCCAGAACCGGGCCGATGCGCCGCCAGGCTTCCTCGACCCGGGCCGGCGCCATCGGCGCGGCGCCGTAGATCAGCTGGCGCAGGCTGGACAGGTCGCGCCGCTCCAGCGACGGTGCCTCCAGCAGCGCATGGATCATGGCCGGCACCATGAAGGCGTGGGTGATGCGCTGCGTCTCGACGGCCGCAAGGAATTCCTCCGGCTTGAAGCGCTCGAACAGGTGAAGCGTGGCGCCGGCGTAGAGGAAGGGCTGCATCAGCATGCCGCTGGCATGGGTGATCGGCCCGACCAGGGCCAGCCGGTCGCCGGGACGGGGCGCGCCCTCGTTGCGGAACAGCATCTTGCGGATGCAGGCGCGGCGGTTGCCGAAGGTCTGCATCGCCGCCTTGATCGCCCCAGTGGAGCCCGAGGAGAAATGCAGGACGGCGAGATCGTCGTCGGCCACCGCCACCTGCACCGGGCCGGCCGTCGCGCGGTCCATCAGTGCCTGCGCATCGAGATATCCCGGCGCGGCACCGGCGAGGCTGACGTGATGCTGCACCCCCTCGAAGCGGCGGCCGGCGAAACCGGCGCCGGCTCAGAAGACGGCCGGCCGGGCGCTCTCCAGCACCTCGCGCACCTCGGGCTCGGTGAAGCGCGCGTTCAGCGCCACCTTCACCAGGCCGGCCTTGAACAGCGCGGTCTCCAGCACTACCAGGACGATCGCGTTGCGCGACTGGACCGCCACCCGGTCGCCCTTGGCCAGGCCCAGGTCCAGCAAGGCATGGGCGAGCCGGTCGCTGCGCTCGTCGAGCGCGGCGAAGCTGAGCTGCTCCGCGCCGCAGACCACCGCCGGCACCTGCGGCCAGTAGCGGGCGCCGCGCCGGATGTGCCGGCAGATGTCTGGGTGCTGCGTCATGGAACCGTCTCCGTCTGTGTTCTGGAGCCGCAGTCTTGGCGCAAATGAGCATTCCCACAATGCACAAGATGGCACACTTCGATGAAAACAAGTCATCAAGGCCATCGAAGATGAACCTCAACGACATCGACTACCTGATCGCGGTATCCGAGCACCAGCATGTGGGCCGCGCCGCGGAGGCGCTGGGGCTGACGCAGTCGGCGCTGACCCGCGCGATCGCGCGGCTGGAAAGCCTGGCCGGGATGCCGCTGTTCGAGCGCCATCCGAAGGGCGTGCTGCCGACGGCCGCGGGCCAGGCCTTCCTGCGCCGGGCGCGGCGCATGCAGATGGAGTTCGACGACACGCTGAGCGAGCTGCACCAGATGAAGACCGGCGAGCTGGGCATCCTGCGCATCGGCTACAGCCCGTCGACCGACACCGAGCGCGTGTTGCGCCTGGTGCAGCGGATGCTGGCCGAGCGACCTGGCGCGCGGGTGCACCTGACCGAACGGCTGATGCACTACCTGATGGACGATCTCGCCAGCGGCGCGCTGGACGCCCTGGTCGCGCCGCTGCCGCGGCCTCTGCCGGCGGACGTAGCGGCCGTGCCCCTGTACGAGGACGAACTGCGGGTCATCGCCGATCGCTCGCATCCGCTGCATCGGCGCAGGGGGCTCAAGTTCGAGGACCTGGCGGCCGAACCCTGGCTGCTGCCGCCGCCTGCCACGCGCATGCGCGGCGAGCTGGATCGCTTCGTCGAGAAGGCGGGGCTGGCGCCGCTGGCGGTGCGGGTGGAGGCGGCGGCCACCAACCTGAACACGATGCGCATGCTCTGCGGCAGCCGCATGCTGAGCCTGAGCAGCGCCTGGGCGCTGCGGATGCTTGAGACGATCGGGCTGGAACCGCTGCCGATCGCCCTGCCCGCGATGCGCCGGCGGGTCGGCTGGCTGACGCGCCGCCACGGCCACCGCGCGCCGCTACTGGAGCGGATGGAGCAGTTGCTGGTGGAGGAGTTCAGGCGTTGAGCCAGGTTCTTCACCCATTTCGACGACACCGGCTGGCTCGTTCGGGCGACGACCCGCATTCGCTCGTGCAAGGAGCAGCAACGGTGGAGCGGTAGAAACATAGGCATGCGCCAGGCTGCGAAGCAGCTGTACAAGCCGATCCGGCCGGGGCCTTCGTCGCCGGCGACGTCTTGGCGGGGGGTGCTGCCTTGGCGACCTTGGCTGGCGCCGCAGTTGGCGGCGCAACGGCCTCTTGGAAAGGCAACGATCATGCAGGCCCCCTTCCTGCACAAAAGTCAAATGGGTCGCGCATCGTGAGGGCGGCTCCAATGCACCTCGACCAAGTTCGGACAAGGGGCCAAGGGCGGTAGATTGCTCGCCAAGCAAACAGGCAATTCTTTAACGCAATGGAACCCGGTCGCGCGCCACCTTCATCCAGTTCACCAGCGCCTCGGCGTCCACAGGCTTGGACGCATGGTCGTCGAAGCCCGCGGCAAGTGCCATGTCCCGGTCCTGCAACGATGAGAGGCCCGAGAGCGCGATCGCGTAGCTGCGCGGCCGACCGTCGCGCATCTCACGTGCGCGCACGATGCGCATCAACTCGAAGCCGTCTTGTCCCGGCATTGCAAGGTCGCTGACGATCGCGTCGAAGCTGCGCACGTCCAGCAGGGCGACCGCCGCGCTCGCCGAGCCGGCTGTCTCCACGCGCGCGCCGACGAGGCGCAACAGCTCGCCCAGCGCCTCGCGCGAGTCGGCATCGTCATCGACGAGCAGCACTTCCAGCCGCAGCTTGCCCTCGACCGTCGCCGGCGCGCCCGGCGCCTCGGGGCTGGCGGCAGGCATGTCCAGCGCCGGGAAACGCATGATCAGGCGCAGGCCCTTGCCCGGCCCCTCGCTGAGTGCCGCAACGGTGCCGCCGTGGGCCTGCGTCAGGTGCTTGACAATGGACAGGCCCAGCCCGAGGCCGCCATGCTCGCGCGTGCGGCCCATATTGGCCTGTGTGAAGCGCTCGAACATGCGTCCGAGCAGGTCCTCCGGCACGCCGATGCCCGAATCGGACACCGACAGCTCCAGCAGGCCGCCGAAGCGCGTCAGCGCCACTTCGACGCGGCCGCCGGCCGGCGTGAACTTGAGCGCGTTGCTGGCCACGTTGCTGACGATCTGCTGCAGCCGGCGGCTGTCCCCGTTGACGAGGTGCCCCATCCTGAGCCCGCTGCTGGTGAGGCTGAGCGCGCGCGCACGGGCCGCGGGTTGCATGCTCTCCAGCACCGAGGACACGCACTCGCCGAGATCCACCGGATGCCGGTCGATCGCGAAGCGGCCGGAGGTGATGCGGGATGCGTCGAGCAGGTCGTCGATCAGTTGCGCCTGCGCGCGGCACTGGCGCAGGATCGTGGCAATCGCCTTGCGCTCCGAGCCGTCGTCATCCTCGGCCGCGTCCCGGGGCAGCCGGCGGTCCAGCACCCAGGCCCAGCCGGAGATCACGTTCAGCGGCGCCCGCAGTTCGTGCGACACCAGCGCGAGGAACTCGTCCTTCGCGGTGTTGGCCCGCTCGGCCTCGCCGCGCGCCGTCTCGGCCCGCGCCACAGCCTGCTTCAGGTTGTCGATGTCCTCGAACACGAGAACCGCGCCGTCGATGCGATCGTCCGAGGTGCGGTAGGCGCGCACGTTGACCAGCCACCAGTGGCCGCTGGCATCCTGGTACTCGGCCTTGGTCGCCGCCAGGCCCTTGACCGCGATGTCGACCATGCGCTCGAGGTCGGCGATGGCGAAGCGGTCGTTCAGCGTCGGCATCGCCTTGCCGACGCTGTCGGGCCGCAGCCCGAACAGCTCGGCGGCCTGCGGCGTGAAGTGGCGCAGCCGCAAGTGTCGGTCCAGCAGCACGACAGCGAGCGGTATGCCCTCGACGAGGTTGCTCAGGTCGTCGTTGGCCACGGCCAACTGGTCGTTGCGGACCTTCATCTCCTCGTTCAGCGAATTCAGTTCCTGGTTGGTCGACTCGAGTTCCTGCTTGGCGCTTTGCAGTTCCTCGTTGGCGCTCTGCATCTCCTCGTTGGCGCTGAGCATCTCCTCGTTGGAGGTGCGCAATTCCTCGTTGGCCGATTCGAACTCCAGCACCATCGTGCGCAGCTGCGCATGGGCCGAATCCAGCTCGGCGGACAGGGTCACCACCGTCCGTTCCAGATCGCTCTCGCGGCTGCCACCCCCATCGGAGCGGCCCGCCTCCACAGCCAGCGCGCCCTCGGGCTGCTCCTGGATCGTCACGAGGAAATGCTGGGTGTCCGTGCCGACGACGAAGGGCACGGCTTCCAGCGCGTAGAACTGCCCGTCCAGCTGCACGCGTTCGCGCCGCACCGGCGCGTTCGAGCGCTTGGCCTCCAGCAGCGCCGTGCGCACCGGGACATTGAGCTCCGTGCGCAGCAGGCGCGACAGCGCCAGCGTGGCCTCGCCGGTGGCCGGCGAGACGAAGCGGGCCACGTCGCCGCGGAACTGCACCACGTCGCCGGCATCGTTGACCACGAAGCCCGGCGGCATATAGCGCTCGAGCGCGCAGCGGGTCACCGCCTGCTCGACCTGGTCGATCTGCACCGGCACGCGCGGCAGCGCATCGCTGCGCGGCGCGGCCCAGGGCAGCAGCGCCTTGGCGGGCCAGCCGCGCCGCGAGCGCGTGCCGTCAGCCAGCTTGCGGTACAGGTGCGGGTGCCCGGCATGCTCGAAGCCCTGCGTCGCGGAGGCGGCCTCGGCCCGGCCCAGCAGGATGAAGCCGTCCGGCCGCACCGCGTAGTGCAGCACACCCATCACATGCTCCTGCGCCTCCTTGCGCAGGTAGATCAACATGTTGCGGCAACTGACCAGGTCCATGCCGAGGAAGGGCGCGTGCGTCATCAGGTTGTGCCGCGCGAACACGCACGTCGCGCGGATGTCCTTGCGGATGGCGAAGCTGCCCGCGCTGGGCGTGAAGGCCTTGGCCGCGTAGGCCTCGGGCACGTTCTCGACCGAGGCGGGCGAATACAACCCGGCCCGCGCCGTCTCGATCGAGGCCTCGTTGATGTCGGTGCCGAAGATCTGCACCTTGCGGTTCAGCCCGCTGGCATCGAGCGCCTCGCGCAGCAGGATGGCGATCGTGTAGGCCTCCTCGCCGGTCGAGCAGGCAGGTACCCAGATGCGGATCGGATCGCGTCCCAGCTCGATCAGCTTCGGGATGACTGAGCCGCAGCACGTTGACGAACTCGGCATCGCGGAAGAAGGCGGTGACGCCGATAAGAATGTCGTCGCGCAGCGCCGCAGGCTCGAGCGGATCGGTGCGCAGATGTTGCAGGTAGCCCGCCACGTCACGATCCTTCTGCAACAACACTCGCCTGAGGAAACGCCGCCGGAGGTTGACGTCTTTGACGTAGCCGAGATTGGTGCCCGTGCGCTCCTGGACGAGCGCAAGGGCGGTGGAGAGCACCTCGTCGTAGTCATCGCCCGCTTCCACGGGCGGTGCCGTGCCGAAGCGCTCCAGCAGCCGGGCGGCAATTTCTGCCGGCGGCAGTACCTCGTCGGCCAGACCTGTGTCGATTGCAGCAATCGGCATGCCATCGTGGGCCGCGGAGGCCGGCGCCTGCACCAGCACCAGCCCGCCGCTGGCCTTGAGGTCCACGATGCCCGCGGCACCGTCGCTGCCGGTGCCGGTGCCGGAAAGAATGACAGCCGCGGCCTCGACATCGGGATCCTGCGCCATCGAGGCCAGGCAGATGTCGATGGGCAAATGCAGTCCGGGGGCGCGCTTCGTGATCCGGAAATGGCCATCGAGCGCGGTCAGCGTCGCGTCCTCGGGCAGCACGTAGACCGTGTCGAGCTCGATCTTGCGCAAGTACGCCAGCCGCTCCACTGGCATGCCGGTGTGGCGCTTGAGGATGGTGTCGAGCTGGGTTTCCCGCGTGGGATCCAGATGACTGATCACCAGCACGGCAAAGCCCGGACGCTCGGGCAGCCCGGCCAAGACGCTGGCGCACGCGTCGATGCTGCCCGCCGAACCGCCCAGCACGGCAACTTTGACCGGATCTTGACCTTGCAGCATAGCCCTCCGCTTCCTCAGTCCCGCAGTGTATGGGAGCAAGGTCTAGAGAGGACAACGTTGCGTCCGCAGGCAGGTGAGAGGCCTAGCGTATAGCCGATTGGGCTCGGCCGAATCTACGCAAACGGCCGCACGCGGGATGCCTCGCACTGCGTTGGCAACGCTGTCGCGCTCATTTGGAGACAGCTGATTGCTTGTCCTGCGTGAGGTAAGCAGGACAGGGACAGGAGACAGGCTGATTTCGTCGTTCAGACGACATCCTTACCGATTTGTTCTTGCCCCCGCCCGGTTGGTGCGTCTGTTGGCCTCAACGGCGGAAAAATCTCAGGTTCAGGAACGAGAAGGTCCTCAGGAAAATATTTGGCCTGGACTGAATTGGAGGCGTCCACCCAGGTGCAGAGTGCATGGGGTCGGCCACCCAGATCCATGAATTCGATCACCGACATCAACGGCCCACCGGTCTTCAAGCAAACGATTTTTTCGCAACTCATCACAACAACCCCGATGGACGCTCTTCTGCCAGAAACGTTACTGCAGGTGACCGAAGAAGTACGTAGGACAGATCCTCAATTGATCCGCTTGTTTTAACCTTCTCGGAGAAACGCGGACCACAGGGACGCTCAGGCGAAGGCCTTGTCCAAATGTCCGGCTCTACCATTTCGGGGAATGGGTTGTCGTAGGGGCTTGACGAATTGAGCCAGGATGATCCCGACGTCATGCCCCAGCTGCACGAGCTTCCTGTCCAACCATGGGAAGCGTTGGAGGATCCATTCCATGCAGGCCGCAAGATGGTCCTCAAGGTGCCCACGCCCCCGGCGCAACTGAGCTTCTCCATGGTGACGGCCGCCCCGTCGCTATCCGAGAGGACCTCAAGCGTGTGGTCCTTCGGGAGCATTGCGCCTCGGGACGGCTATGGAAACAGACCCGCCGACTGCGAGTGATCCGAAACAGCTCCAAGGCGCGTAAGAGCAGGCGTCAAACTATCGACCAATCAGAAATGAAAGCTGCCATCGACCTGCGGCGCCTTTGGTGCCTTTCGGCGATTTTTGGGCTGTGTTCCATCGCACCGGCTATCCGCGCCGCGGAAAACGCCCCGCTGCCTACTGTGAACTCAGTCGATCTCGCCCGCTATGTTGGAAGCTGGTATGAGATTGCGTTGCTACCCAATCGGTTCGAGCGCCAATGCGTGTCCGACACGCAAGCTCGTTACACCGCCCAGGACGAAGGTATCCGGGTGCTCAATCGCTGCCGCAAGGCCGATGGCCATGTCGACTCCGCAGAAGGACGCGCAAAGATCGTGGCCGCCAGCGGCAATGCCAAGCTCAGGGTCACGTTCTTCTGGCCGTTCTACGGCGACTATTGGATCCTTGCACTCGATGACGACTACAGCGAGGTGCTGGTGGGGACGCCTGACCGACGCTATGGCTGGATCTTGGCGCGCCGCCCGGACCTGCCGGAGGCCCGCGTGCAGGGGCTGCTGGAGCGAGCGAAAGCCCTGGGCTTCGACGCTGCCGCCTTCAAGCGGGTGCCCCAGATCCAGCCCCTGGACGATGCTTCATGAGAAGCAATTGAAGACATCGCGCCCATGGTCATATTCACCCGAAAGACCCTGTGGATGGTCCTTTCCCTTTTGGCCTTTCAGGGTGCTTGGTTGGCCTGCGTGCTCGGCGCCGCGCGCGGCACGCCCTCGTTCGGGCTCGCGATGGTGGCGCTCGTCTGGGGTGTGCACCTTGTGAGCAGCTCCGCTCGCTGCCAGGTCATCGTCCTAACCTGCGTTGCCACCGTGTTTGGCCTGCTCTGGGACACTGCAATGCTCAGGGGCGGCGTTGTGGCGTACGCATCGCCCGGCCCACTTCCGCAGTGGGCGCCCGGCTGGATTCTCGCGTTGTGGATCCTCTTTGCAACGCTGCTGCAAGAAACGCTGCACTGGCTGCACGGTCGATGGCTGTTGGCCGCGCTGCTCGGCGGCGTGGGTGGACCGCTCTCATACTGGAGTGCGGTGCACCTGGGCGCGGGAGACTTCCCCGACCTGCCGCAGGCTCTTGGAGTGCTGGCGATCGGCTGGGCCATCATGACACCGGTGCTGACCGAATTTGCACGCGGGCTAGCTGCTCGCCCGCTCCATTGCGGCCTGCAATCAACGGGTTGAGCGTTTGTCTATCGGCGTTGTTCGTCAATTCCCAGAGCGGCTGCCATCGGCGGGTCAACGCGCCGATTCGGCTGTGTGCTGCACGCTGGCCGACGAATTGCTCGGTCCTTAGCCTAAGGATCTGCCGGCCCGGGAGTTTCTGATGTCAAGCGCGACTAAAGATGCGCTGCCAGGCGCCCTGACGCCCTTGTCCTTCGAGCGCCGCAAGCACTCTTGAAATTATTTCGCCTGCTCCTAATTGAAGTGCGACCGGCTGGATGTCCCGGCCGGTGGACACCACTGAACGGAGAGCAAGCCATGTTTCATTCATTGCTGACCCATCCGAACAGCCTGTTCGGACAATTCGATCGCCTGCAAC
>NZ_LYVQ01000246.1 GCF_001984095.1 Pelomonas sp. KK5 | reverse complement strand
GGCCGACCCCGCCTATGCCGGCCAGGTCGCCCTGGTGGTGGATTGCTCGGGTCACGAGGCCGCGGTGCTGGACGGCTGCCAGCTCGTGCGCAAGCAGGGCGAGGTGGTGCTGGTCGGCGTGCCCTGGAAGAAGCTGGCCGAGATCGATGCGCACGCACTGCTGCGCGCGGTGTTCTTCAACTTCGTCACGCTGCGCAGCGGCTGGGAATGGGAGATCCCGCTGCACGGCCGCGGCTTCGTCTGGGAGGAACTGCTGGAGGGCTACAACAACGCCCCGCACAGCAGCTTCAGCGGCTTCGAGCGGGCGCTGGCCTGGCTCGCCGAGGGCCGCATCCGGCTGCCGGGCCTGGTGCACACCGCCCACCCGGCCGAGCCGGCGCGGCTCTACGCCGACATCGCCGCGCGCCGGATCGCCGAGCCCTTCATCGTGCTGGACTGGCAGTGAGCGCAGGCCTGTTAGACTCCGCGCCCGGTTCCTGGCCATAGTTCAATGGATAGAACGGACCCCTCCTAAGGGTCAGATGTAGGTTCGATTCCTACTGGCCGGACCACCTCTTCCCCCTGACGAGGAACCCCGCCCGATGCGACGCTGCTGGCTGCTGGTCCCCTTGCTCCTTGCCCTCGCCTGCGCCGCCGCCGCCGCGCCCGACACCTTCCAGATCTCGCCCGTCCCGCCGGGCTGGCAGGAAAGCCTGCCGCGCGACCCCGAGCTGGCCACCCAGGCCTACCTGGCGCGGTTGCCGGCCGCCTCGGTCGCCCAGTCAAACGCCTACTTCGAGGGCGGCTACTGGCTGCAGTTGTGGAACTTCCTGCTGGGCCTGCTGATCGCCTGGGTGCTGCTGCACGGCGCACGCTCGGCACGGCTGCTGGCCCGGGCGCAGCGCATCGGTCGCAAAGCCGTGGCGCGCGACTTCCTCTACGGCGCCGCCTATGCCGCCCTCTCCTGGCTGCTCTCGCTGCCGCTGACGATCTACCAGGGCTTCGTCCGCGAGCACCAGTACGGCATGGCCACGCAGAGCTTCGGGCCCTGGTTCGGCGAGCAGTTGGTGGCGCTGGCCGTCGGCATGCTGCTCACCGGGGTCGCAGTGGCCCTGCTGTACGCCGTGCTGCGGCGCGCCGGCGAGGCCTGGTGGCTGTGGGGCACGGCCGTCGGCATCGCGCTGCTGGCGCTGCTGATCGTCGTCTCGCCGGTCTTCATCGACCCGCTGTTCAACACCTACAAGCCGGTGGAAGACCCGGCGATCCGCGACTCGGTGCTGGCGATGGCGCATTCCGACGGCGTGCCGGCCGACGCCGTCTACGAGTTCGACGCCTCGCGCCAGACCACCCGCGTCAGCGCCAACGTCAGCGGCCTGTTCGGCAGCGCCCAGATCCGCCTCAACGACAACCTGCTGCGGCGCGCCACGCTGTCCGAGATCCGCGCCGTGATGGGCCACGAGCTGGGCCACTACGTGCTCAACCATGGCCTGAAGATGCTCAGCCAGTTCACGCTGCTGGTGATGGCCGCCTTCCTGTTCTGCAAGTGGGCGATGCGGCGCCTGCTGGCCCGCCACGGCGCCGCCTGGGGCCTCGCCGGCGTGGCCGATACCGCCAGCCTGCCGCTGCTGGCCGCGGTGTTCTCGGTCTTCATGTTCGCCGCCACGCCGCTGTTCAACACCGTCGTGCGGACGCAGGAACTGGAAGCCGACCGCTTCGGCCTGAACCTCGCGCGGGAGCCGCATGGCATGGCCGAGGCGCACCTGAAGCTGGTCGAGTACCGCAAGGCCAATCCCGGCCCGATCGAGGAGTTCGTGTTCTACGACCACCCGAGCCCGCGCTCGCGGATCTACGAGGCGATGCGCTGGCGGCAGGCCATGCAGACGCCCTGATCCGGAATCCGCCTAATTTGGCCGTTAGGCCATGACTTCAGGCATCCGCGCCCCGCACGTTGCGCCCGCGTAAAGGCAATCAAAGTGCCGACTAGTACGCTTGAAACCCTGGAATAGATGGGTCAAATGGGCTTGTCCGCGTGCATGAAAAATAAGCACCGGGCATATACTGACCACGTGACAAAACCGTGTATACGCGAAGCCCCACAAAGGGCAATCGACGTGCCCGGCCTCATCACTCCGCTGTACCTCTCACGATAGGAATGACTCGCATCATGGGTTCCAAATTCAAAGTCGCTGGCTGGATTTCCCTGGGTGCATTGGCCGGTGCGCTGGCCACCATGCAGTTCACGGCAACCGCCCGCAGCAGCCTCTCGCCGCTGCCGCTGGAAGAACTGCAGCAGCTCGCTGCGGTGTTCGGCATGATCAAGTCGGACTACGTCGAACCCGTCGATGAGAAGAAGCTGATCAACGATGCGATCTCCGGCATGGTGTCCGGCCTGGATCCGCACTCGCAGTTCTTCGACAAGAAGAGCTTCAAGGAATTCCGCGAAGGCACGACCGGCCGCTTCGTCGGCGTGGGCATCGAGATCGGCATGGAAGACGGCCTGGTCAAGATCGTCTCCCCGATCGAAGGCTCCCCCGCCTTCCGCGCCGGCCTCAAGAGCGGCGACCTGATCTCCAAGATCGACGACACCTTCGTCAAGGGCCTGGGCCTGGACCAGGCCGTCAAGAAGATGCGCGGCGAACCTAACACCAAGGTTGCGCTGACCATCTTCCGCAAGAGCGAGAACCGCAGCTTCCCGATCACGATCACCCGCGAGGAGATCAAGGTCCAGAGCGTGCGCGCCAAGATGATCGAGCCGGGCTACGCCTGGGTGCGCGTCAGCCAGTTCCAGGATTCGACGGTCGACGATTTCGCCCGCAAGCTGGAAGACCTGTACAAGCAGGACCCGAACCTGAAGGGCCTGGTGCTGGACCTGCGCAACGACCCGGGCGGCCTGCTGGAAGGCGCCGTCGCCGTGTCCGCGGCCTTCCTGCCCAAGGATGTCGAGGTGGTCAGCACCAACGGCCAGATCGCCGAGTCCAAGGCCAGCTTCAAGGCCAACCCCGACTTCTACTCGCGCCGCGGCTCCGACCCGCTGCGCCGCCTGCCAGCCGCGCTGAAGAACGTGCCGATGATCGTGCTCGTGAACGAAGGTTCCGCCTCCGCCAGCGAGATCGTCGCCGGCGCCCTGCAGGACCAGCACCGCGCCACCATCATGGGCGCCCAGACCTTCGGCAAGGGCTCGGTCCAGACGGTGCGCCAGCTGACCCCGGAAACCGCGCTGAAGATCACGACCGCCCGCTACTTCACCCCGAGCGGCCGTTCGATCCAGGCCAAGGGCATCGTGCCGGACGTGCTGGTGGACGAAACGCCCGACGGCAACGTCTTCGCCGCCCTGCGCACCCGCGAGGCCGACCTGGAGAAGCACCTGGTCAACGGCCCCGAGACCAAGGACGAGGCCCGCGAGAAGCAGCGCGAGGAAGAGCGCAAGAAGCTCGAGGACGAGTTCGCCAAGACCAAGGAAGCGCCGAAGCCCCTGCCCGAGTTCGGCTCGGCCGAGGACTTCCCGCTGGTGCAGGCGCTGAACCAGCTCAAGGGCAAGCCGGTGCTGGTCTCCAAGACCGCGGTCGAGCGCAAGGCCGAGGTGAAGGCCGAATAAGCCCCGGTCGCACGGGTTCGGAGAACGGGCTGCCGCTGGCAGCCCGTTTTGCTTCTACGATGCCGCCCATGAACGACGAACAGCTGCTGCGCTACTCGCGCCACATCCTGCTGGACGAGATCGGCATCGAGGGCCAGCGCAAGCTGCTCGACGCCCATGTGCTGGTGATCGGCGCCGGCGGCCTGGGCTCGCCGGTGGCGCTGTACCTGGCCACGGCCGGCGTGGGCCGCATCACGCTGGTGGATGACGACGAGGTCGACCTCACCAACCTGCAGCGCCAGATCGCCCATGCCCAGGCGCGCATCGGCTCGCCCAAGGTCGAATCGGCGGCCGTCGCGATCGCGGCGCTGAATCCGGAAACGCAGGTGAGCGCCTTGAAGCAGCGCGCCGATGCCGTCTGGCTGGACAGTTACCTGAGCGGCGTGGATCTCGTGCTGGACTGCAGCGACAACTTTGCCACCCGCCAGGCGGTCAACGCTGCCTGCGTGCGGCACGGTTTACCGCTGGTGTCCGG
Source organism: Pelomonas sp. KK5 (assembly GCF_001984095.1). Taxonomy (GTDB): domain Bacteria; phylum Pseudomonadota; class Gammaproteobacteria; order Burkholderiales; family Burkholderiaceae_C; genus KK5. The sequence continues at coordinate 5,398 of NZ_LYVQ01000246.1, read as the reverse complement.
TGCCGGCGTCGGCTTCGACGGGCAGTTGAGCGTCTACGACAGCCGCCGCGCGGACGCGCCCTGCTACGCCTGCCTGTTCCCGCCCGACGCCGCCTACGAGGAAGCGCGCTGCTCGACAATGGGCGTCTTCGCCCCGCTGGTGGGCATCATCGGCACGATGCAGGCGGCCGAGGCGCTGAAGCTGCTGTGCGGCATCGGCGAGAGCCTCGCGGGCCGGCTGCAGATGCTGGACGCGCGGCGCATGGAATGGACCGAGATCGCGGTGCACCGCGACCCCGACTGCGCCGTCTGTGCGGCGGCGCGCAATGACGACGAGAAGAGACGAGAGAGCGAATGAGCAGTCATCACCACAACAAGAAGCGCGAACTGGCGGCCCGCAACTTCCCCAGCGCCCAGCAGGAAGCCAAGGCCCAGGTCCCCCACCCGAACTACGACGGCCCCGGCAGCGCCTACCAGCTCGCCTTCACCGACAACGAGTTCCTGCTGCGCGAGGACATGCGCCCGGTGCGCATGCAGCTGGAGCTGCTCAAGCCCGAGCTGATGCAGCAGGAGCAGGGCGTCAAGTCCACCATCGTGATGTTCGGCAGCGCGCGCATCCCCTCGCGCGAAGGCGCCCAGAACCTGCTGGAGGCCGCCCGCGTGGCCGGCGACCCGGCGGCCATCAAGCGCGCGGAGATGCAGCTGTCGATGAGCCGCTACTACGAGGAGGCGCGCCGCTTCGCCACGCTGGTCACGACCATCTGCCGCGAGCGGGCGGAGCCGCTGTACGTGGTCACCGGCGGCGGCCCCGGCATCATGGAGGCGGGCAACCGTGGCGCCTTCGAGGCCGGCGGCAAGAGCATCGGCCTCAACATCGTGCTGCCGCACGAGCAGAACCCGAACCCGTACATCACGCCGGAGCTGTGCTTCCGCTTCCACTACTTCGCGCTGCGCAAGATGCACTTCCTGATGCGGGCGGTGGCGCTGGTGGCCTTCCCCGGCGGCTACGGCACGCTGGACGAGCTGTTCGAGGCGATGACGCTGATCCAGACCGGCAAGAGCCGCCGCCGCCCGATCCTGCTGTTCGGGCGCGACTTCTGGACCCGGCTGATCAACTTCGACGTGCTGCTGGAGACCGGCATGATCAGCCCCGGCGACGAGAAGCTGATCCGCTTCGTCGAGACCGCCGAAGAGGCCTGGGAAGTGCTGGAGTCCGAATACGACATCGGTTCCGGCCCGAACACATAACCCGTTAGCTCAGCACCATGACCCAGCTCAAATCCGTCTCCCTGATCGGCGCTCCCACCGACATCGGCGCCGGCGCCCGCGGCGCCAGCATGGGGCCCGAGGCGATGCGCGTGGCGCAGATCCGCGAGGCCCTGAGCGCGCGCGGCTGCGACGTCGTCGACCGCGGCAACCTGTCCGGCCCGGCCAACCCCTGGCAGCCGCCGGTCGACGGCTATCGCCACCTGGAGGAAGTGACCGCCTGGAACCGCTCTGTCCACGAGGCGGTCTACGGCGAGCTCAAGGGCGGGCGCCTGCCCATCCTGCTGGGCGGCGACCACTGCCTGGGCCTGGGTTCGATCAGCGCCGTGGCGCGGCACTGCCGCGAGGCCGGCAAGAAGCTGCGCATCCTGTGGCTGGACGCCCATGCCGACTTCAACACCAGCGAGCTGACCCCCAGCGGCAACATCCACGGCATGCCGGTGGCCTGCCTGTGCGGCTTCGGCCCGCAGCAGCTGATCGAGATCGGCGGCCAGGTGCCGGCGATCAACCCGAAGTGGATACGCCAGATCGGCATCCGCAGCGTCGACGAGGGCGAGAAGCGCTTCGTCCACGAGCAGGACCTCGAAGTCTTCGACATGCGCTACATCGACGAGATGGGCATGCGCCATGCGATGGAACTGGCGCTGGCCACGCTGGACGCCAACACCCACCTGCACGTGAGCTTCGACGTGGACTTCCTCGACCCGGACATCGCCCCCGGCGTCGGCACCACCATCCCCGGCGGCCCGACCTACCGCGAGGCGCAGCTGTGCATGGAGATGATCGCCGACACCGGGCGGCTCGGCTCGCTGGACGTGATGGAGCTGAACCCCGCGCTGGACGTGCGCAACAAGACCGCGCTGCTGGCCGTGGACCTGATCGAGTCGCTGTTTGGCAAAAGCACTCTGATGAGAAAGTAAGTTTGCCCTGCCTGCGGCAGAAGGCAAAAGCACTCTGATGAGAAAGTAAGTTTGCCCTGCCTGCGGCAGAAGGCAAAAGCACTCTGATGAGAAAGTAGGTTTGCCCTGCCTGCGGTAGAAGGCAAAAGCACTCTGATGAGAAAGTAGGCCCCGCCGAAAACCGCTGGCCCCCTGCCCCCGACTGCGCTAGATTGCAGCTTGGCTAACGTCAGAATTCAACTGACAGCCGCAGGGCAGGAGGTTCGCCGGTGCGCAGGTTCGCGAGCAGCAGCATTGCCGTGCACGCCCGCCAGTGGGTCACTGCCCTGGCGCGCCGGTCCGAAACGGCCCAGCATCGCCCCGACGAGCACCTGCTCCAGTACGCCGAGGACCTCGCCCAGCTCGGCTGCGCCACCACCGACCTGATCAGCGACGAGATCCGCTGGTCGCAGGGCATGTACCGGCTGTTCGACGAGCCGGCCTCGCTGAAGCCGACCGCCGACTGGCTCTATCACCGCGTGCCGCAGAACGAGCGCGACTTCGTCCGCTCGATCAGCCAGGGCGTCACCGCCGAAGCGCCGGCCGAGTTCCAGCACCGCATCCTGCGCGCCGACGGCAAGCTGCGCACCGTGATGCACCGCTGCATGGTGGAGCTGGACGACAGCGGCTTCCCGTACCGCCAGATCGTCTTCCTGCAGGACGTCACGCAGCAGCGCGACGCCGAGCAGCGCATCGACCGCCTCGCCAACAGCGACGCCACCACCGGCCTGCCCAACCGCAACGCGCTGCTGGAGCACCTGGAGATCACGGTGCGCGAGGCGCAGCGGGCCGAGCACAACATCGGCCTGCTGGTGCTGCAGATCGACCAGCTGGACATCGTCGCCCACAGCCTGGGCCTCGAATGGGGCGACCAGCTGCTGGCCCAGGTGGCCGAACGCCTGCGCCTGGCGCTGGGCGGACGCGGCCTGCTGGCCCACCTGGGCAGCGGCGAGTTCGCCGCGGTGCTGACCGGCAGCGGCGGCGACGTGGACGAGGCCCGCGCCCGCAGCGAGGCCGAGAGCCTGCGCCGCGCGCTGGCCGCGCCGGTGATGCTGGGCGACACCGAGGTGCAGCTGGGCAGCGCCGCGGGCCTCACGATCGCGCCGCGCGACGGCGAGCAGCCCCACCGCCTGCTGCAGCAGGCCCAGGCCGCGCTGGGCCGCGCCGAGGCGCTGCCGGCCGAGCCGCGCGTCTGCCTGTTCGATGCGCAGGCGCAGGAGCGCATGGCCGCGCGGCTGGCGATGGAAGCCTCGCTGCGGCATGCGCTCAAGCGCAACGAGTTCACGCTGCGCTTCCAGCCGCAGCTGGACCTGCACACCGGCCAGATCATCGGTGCCGAGGCGCTGCTGCGCTGGTTCGATCCGAAGCGCCAGGCCTGGGTGCCGCCGGTGGAGTTCATCCCGCTGGCGGAGGAGACGGGCCAGATCGTCGAGATCGGCGAATGGGTGCTGCGCCACGCCTGCCGGCAGCAGGTGGCCTGGATGGGCGAAGGCCTGCGCCCGATCCGCGTCTCGGTGAACCTCTCGGTGCGGCAGCTGCAGCAGGCCGACATCGCGCAGCGCATCCAGGCCATCCTGCTGGAGACGGGCCTGGACCCGCAGCACCTGGCCCTGGAGATCACCGAGAGCATCCTGGTGGACGAGAGCACGCATGTGGCCAAGGTGCTGCGCACGCTGGGCGCCCTGGGCATCGAGATCGCGCTGGACGACTTCGGCACCGGCTACTCCAACCTCAACTACCTGCGCGCGCTGCCGATCAAGGTGCTGAAGATCGACCGCAGCATCGTCCACGACGTGACCGCCGCGGAGCACGACGTCTCGATGACGCGCGCGGTCATCAACATGGCGCACGGCCTGCAGCTGAAGGTGCTGGCCGAGGGCGTGGAGTCCGAGGGCCAGCTCTCGCTGCTGATGGCCAACCGCTGCGACCAGATGCAGGGCTACTACTTCAGCGCCGCCGTCTCGCCCGAGGAGCTGGCGCAGATGCTGCGCGACGGCCTGCGCCTGCCCGAGCACCTCTACCAGGACCGCCAGCGCGAGCGCACGCTGCTGCTGGTGGACGACGAGGAGAACATCGTCGCGGCGCTCAAGCGCCTGCTGCGCCGCGACGGCTACCGCATCATCACGGCCAGCAGCGGCGCGCAGGGCCTGCAGAAGCTGGTGGAGCAGCCGGTGGACGTGATCGTGTCGGACCAGCGCATGCCCGGCATGACCGGCGTGGAGTTCCTGCGCCGCGCCAAGGAGCTGTACCCGCAGACGGTGCGCATCGTGCTGTCCGGCTACACCGAGCTGCAGTCGATCACCGACGCGGTCAACGAGGGCGCGATCTACAAGTTCCTCACCAAGCCGTGGGACGACGAGCGCCTGCGCGGCCACATCGCCGAGGCCTTCCGCAACAAGGAGATGGCCGACGAGAACGAGCGCCTGGCCGGCGCCGTCAGCAAGGCCAACGAGGAGCTGGCCGCCGTCAACAAGCGGCTGGGGCAGCTGGCCCTGCACCAGAGCCGGCGACTGACGCAGGAGGAGACCAGCCTGCAGGTGATACGCCAGGTGCTGGAGCACATCCCGGCGGCGGTGATCGGCATCGACCCCGAAGGCATCGTCGCGTACGTCAACGCCGAGGCCGAGCGGCTGCTGGAACCCGGGCTGATCTCGCTGCCCGCCGAGCAGTGCCTGCCGCCGGCGCTGCTGCAGGCCTGGAGGCTGGAGGAAGCCGGCGAGGACGGGCCCTGGCGGGTCGAGCTGCAGGGCCGGGCCTTCCAGCTGGCCACCCGCACGATGGAGCATGGCCGCCTGCTGGTGCTGAGCGCACTGCTGGAGACCCCGCTACGGTCCGCGATGGACAACGAGGAGAGACGCCGTGAACCTGTGGAGCCGCATCACTAGCAAGGCCGCCGAGGTGCCCGCGCCCGTCACGCCGGCATCCGAGGCAGCCGAGGCGCCCGCCGAGACCGCGCCCTCGCCGGGCCGCGAGCGGCTGGACCACCTGTTCCGCGCCGGCCCGCGCCAGGGCGCCGTGAACCCGCTGTACTTCGCGCTGCTGCGCTACCGCCAGCAGCAGGAGCAGAAGCCGTCATGACGAGCAGCAACAGCAGCGAGAGCAGCACGACCTCCATCGTGGCGCCCGGCCCCGGCGAGCCGCTGGCCGCCGCCGCGGTGGCGCGCAGCGTGCGCCAGCTGCCGGCGCTGCCGGCGGTCGTGACCGACCTGATCCGC
>NZ_LYVQ01000245.1 GCF_001984095.1 Pelomonas sp. KK5 | reverse complement strand
TTTCTACTGACGGCCAGCGCGCCGCTCGAGCGCGGCGCCGGGCCTGATTCCTGCTGCCGATCTTGGGGATAATGCCGCGTCCTGTCGGACGCCCACCCTTCCTGCCCAAGTGAAATGAACATCACCCTGATCGTCTTCGTCGTCCTCTACCTGCTCGGCACGCTGGGCCTGGGCGTCTGGGCCGGCACGCGGATCAAGAACACCAGCGACTTCGCGATCGCCGGCCGCTCGCTGCCGCTGATCATGGTCGTGACGACCACCTTCGCCACCTGGTTCGGCGCCGAGACGGTGATGGGCATCCCGGCCAAGTTCGTGCAGGGCGGCCTCAACTCGATCATCGAGGACCCGTTCGGCGCCGGGACCTGCCTGATCCTGGTCGGCGCCTTCTTCGCCACCAAGCTCTACCGCCAGAACCTGCTGACCATCGGCGACTTCTACCGCCAGCGTTTCGGCAAGGGCGTGGAGGTGTTCTGCTCGGCGACGATCATCCTGTCCTACCTCGGCTGGGTCGCCGCGCAGATCACCGCGCTGGGCCTCGTGTTCTCGGTGCTGACTGACGGTGCGATGAGCGAGACGGCCGGCATGATCGTCGGCACGCTGGCCGTGCTGATCTATGTCGTGATCGGTGGCTTCCTGGCCGTGGCCTGGACCGACTTCATCCAGATGATCGTGCTGGTGATCGGCCTGTCGGTCATCGCCTTCTTCTCGGCCGACCTCGCGGGCGGCGCCGGCCACGTGTTCGCGATGGCGCAGGACAAGGACCTGTTCAAGTTCCTGCCCGAGCCCAAGCTGACCGACGTGGTGATGTTCGTCGGTGCCGCCGTGACGATGATGCTCGGCTCGATCCCGCAGCAGGACGTGTTCCAGCGCGTGATGTCCGCCAAGGACGAGAAGACCGCCCGCAACGGCGCGATGATCGGCGGCCTCAGCTACATCCTCTTCGCCGCCGTGCCGATGTTCATCGTGTCGGCCGCCGTCGTCGTGATGGGCCAGCAGGCGCTGGACCTGGTGCAGGGCGAATACCAGAAGCTGCTGCCGCTCTTCGTGCTCACGAAGATGCCGCTGATCATGCAGATCCTGTTCTTCGGCGCGCTGCTGTCGGCAATCAAGAGCACCTCCTCGGCCACGCTGCTGGCGCCATCCACCAGCTTCGTCGAGAACATCCTGAAGAACATCCGCCCGCGCACCAACGACCGGCAGCAGCTCTTCGCGATGCGCACGACCATCGTCGTCTTCGCCGGCCTGGTGCTGGCCTATGCGATCGCGATGAAGGGCACGCCGATCTTCGACCTGGTCTCCTCGGCCTACCAGGTCACACTGGTCGGCGCCTTCGTGCCGCTGGTCACCGGCCTGTACTGGAAGCGCGCCACGACCCAGGGCGCGATCTTCTCGCTGGGCCTGGGCATCGCGGTGTGGATCGCCTTCCTGCCGCAGGTCAGCACGCTGGGCGAGGCCTTCCCGGGCCAGCTCGCCGGCCTGCTGGCGGGCTTCGCCGGCATGATCGTCGGCTCGCTAATGCCGCAGATCCTCAAGGACCGCAAGGACCACAAGCTGCACGTGGCCGGCCTGGCCGACGAGCCGTCGGCCTGAGTCCGACACGTACCGGAACTATAATTTCCGGTTTTCGATCAACGGTTTAGCCCCTCATGCCCATCTACGCCTACCGCTGCAGCACCTGCGGTCATGCCAAGGACGTGCTGCAAAAGATCTCCGACGCCCCGCTGAGCACCTGCCCGGCCTGCGGCGCCGAGACCTTTTCCAAGCAGATCACGGCGGCGGGCTTCCAGCTGAAGGGCTCGGGCTGGTACGTGACCGACTTCCGCGGCGGCAGCAACAACAACGGCAGCAGCGCGCCCGCGCCCGCCGCCGATGCGCCCGCCGCCGCTGCGGCACCGGCCCCCGCGCCGGCGCCGAGCAGCAGCAGCAACTCTTCCTGAGCCCGCCCCCGTGAAGAAATACTTCATCACCGGCCTGCTGGTCTGGATGCCGCTGGCAGTCACCATCTGGGTGCTGCTGTGGGTGCTGGGCATCATCAACGGCATCTTCGGCGCCGTCGTCGGCGCGACGCAGGCGGTGGCCCCGGGCTTCCACGATCCGCTGGAGAAGCTGCTCGACGTGCCGGGCCTGGGCCTGGTGGTCGTCGTCGGCACGGTACTGCTGACCGGCATGTTCGTGGCCAATATGTTCGGCCAGTGGGCACTGCGCCAGTGGGACCGGCTGCTGACGCATATCCCGATCGTCAAGAACATCTACAGCTCGGTCAAGCAGGTCTCCGACACGCTGTTCTCCAGCAACGGCAATGCCTTCCGCGAGGCGGTGCTGGTGCAGTACCCGCATGCCGGTTCGTGGACCATCGGCTTCGTCACCGGCAAGCCCAGCGGCGAGGTGGCCGAGGCGCTGGTGGACGAGCACGTCAGCATCTACGTGCCCACGACGCCGAACCCGACCTCCGGTTTCTTCCTGATGATGCCGCGCTCGCAGGTCAAGCCGCTGCACATGAGCGTGGACGCGGCGCTCAAGCACATCATCTCGATGGGCGTGGTCCCGCCGGACACGCCGCCGCCCAATCTGCCGGGCTGAGCGCCCGGCGAGCGTTCAGTCCTGAGGGCCTCGCGCCTGCCTAACGCCCTCGTTCAGCGGCGCCTTGCCGCGCCTCCAAGAATTCTGCGAAAGATCCAACAATCATGCGTACCTGCTATGCCGGCCAAGTCAGCGAGAAGCTGCTCGATCAGACCGTCACCCTGATGGGCTGGGCCCACCGTCGCCGCGACCACGGTGGCGTCATCTTCGTCGACCTGCGCGACCGCGAAGGCATCGTCCAGATCGTCTGCGACCCGGACCGCGCGGACATGTTCAAGATCGCCTCCGACGTGCGCAACGAGTTCTGCCTGAAGATTGTCGGCAAGGTGCGCGCCCGCCCGGCCGGCACCGAGAACGCCAACCTGGTGTCCGGCAAGGTCGAGGTGCTGTGCCACGAGATCGAGGTGCTGAACCCGTCGGTCACGCCCCCGTTCCAGCTCGACGACGAGAACCTCTCGGAGACCACGCGCCTGACGCACCGCGTGCTGGACCTGCGCCGCCCCTACATGCAGAACAACATGATGCTGCGCTACCGCGTGGCCATGGAAGTGCGCAAGTTCCTCGACGAGAACGGCTTCATCGACATCGAGACGCCGATGCTGGGCAAGAGCACGCCTGAAGGCGCGCGCGACTACCTGGTGCCGAGCCGCGTGCACGACGGCCACTTCTTCGCGCTGCCCCAGTCGCCGCAGATCTTCAAGCAGCTGCTGATGGTGGCCGGCTTCGACCGCTACTACCAGATCACCAAGTGCTTCCGCGACGAGGACCTGCGCGCCGACCGCCAGCCCGAGTTCACCCAGATCGATATCGAGACCTCCTTCCTGACCGAGGAAGAGATCCGCTCGATGTTCGAGGGCATGATCCGCCACGTCTTCATGAAGGCGCTGAACGTGGACCTGGGCCAGTACCCGGTGATGAAGTACAGCGAGGCGATGCACCGCTTCGGCTCGGACAAGCCGGACCTGCGCGTCAAGCTCGAGTTCACCGAGCTGACCGACGTGATGGGCGACGTGGACTTCAAGGTCTTCTCGACGCCGGCCACGACCCCGGGCGGCCGCGTGGTCGCGCTGCGCGTGCCGGGCGGCGCCACGATGAGCCGTGGCGAGATCGATGCCTACACCGAGTTCGTCAAGATCTACGGCGCCAAGGGCCTGGCCTGGATCAAGGTCAATGAAGTGGCCAAGGGCCGCGAGGGCCTGCAGTCGCCCATCGTCAAGAACCTGCACGACAAGGCCATCAGCGACATCCTTAGCCGCACCGGCGCGCAGGACGGCGACCTGCTGTTCTTCGGCGCCGACAAGGCCAAGGTCGTCAACGACGCGATCGGCGGCCTGCGCCTGAAGGTAGGCCACAGCGACTTCGGCAAGGCCAATGGCCTGTTCGACGACGTGTGGGCGCCGCTGTGGGTGGTCGACTTCCCGATGTTCGAGCACGACGAGGAGAACAACCGCTGGGCAGCTGTCCATCACCCGTTCACCGCGCCGAAGGACGGCCACGAGGACCTGATGAACACCAACCCCGGTGCCTGCATCGCCAAGGCCTACGACATGGTGCTCAACGGCTGGGAGCTGGGCGGCGGCTCGGTGCGTATCCACCGCGCCGACGTGCAGGCCAAGGTCTTCGAGGCGCTGAACATCAGCCCGGAAGAGCAGAAGATCAAGTTCGGCTTCCTGCTGGACGCGCTGCAGTACGGCGCGCCCCCGCATGGCGGCCTGGCCTTCGGCCTGGACCGCATCGTCACGATGATGACCAAGGCCGATTCGATCCGCGACGTGATCGCCTTTCCGAAGACCCAGCGCGCCCAGGACCTGCTGACCGGCGCCCCGAGCTTCGTGGACGAGAAGCAGCTGCGCGAGCTGCACATCCGCCTGCGCAATGCCGGCGCGGCTCAGCAGGCCTGATCGGACCTGACGAAGAGAAAGAAGGGCGCCTCGGCGCCCTTCTTTCATTTCATGCCCGCGCGCGGCCCCGCGTGGCCGAGCGCCACAGCGGCTTCTTCCCCTTCAGATGCCGCTCGATCCCGTCGTTGAGGCGCGAGCGCAGGTCCGTCACCGCCTCCACATGGCCGTAGATGCCAGGGAAGCGCAGGTCCAGCCACAGCCACAGCGTGCAGGAGCGCAGTGCCTGCTCCATGCGGTCCAGGCGGCTGTGTTCATCGACGTCGCTGAGGAACCAGGGCTGGCCGGCTTTGCCGGTGGCGGCATGGCTGCGGGTCCATTCGAGGAACTCCTGCACCTGCGCATCGGTGCGGGTGTCCACCGGCGCCTGGGCGTAGATGAATCGCTGCTTCAGGGGCAGCTTGCCGCAGCTGCGGTCCAGCGACTCGGCCAGCTCCAGCATCTGCTCCAGCTCGGCCACCTCGAAGTGCGCGTTGTCCAGCCGCAGCTGGTCCATGAAGACGCCCAGCACGGCGTGCAGCCGGTCGATGTGCAGGCGCTGCGCGATGGTGCTGACATGCCACCAGTTCGGCGCCACGGCGGCCTTGAAGTCGCGCGGCGCGCGCGGCGTCTTGGGCAGCAGCGCGCGCAGCGTGCGCAGGGCCGTGTGCTCGGCCTCGCGCAGCACGCCGCAGAAGCCCTCGTCGTGCATGCCGAAGCGGCCGGCGCGGCCGGCGATCTGGTGGGTCTCCGACACGCTCAGCTCGCGGTCGCCGACGCCGTCGAACTTGGTCATCGTGCTGAACAGCACGCGGCGGATCGGCAGGTTCAGGCCCATGCCGATCGCATCGGTGGCTACCAGAACGTCTGTCGCGCCATGGGCGAATCGTTCGGCCTCGCGGCGCCGCACCTCGGGCGGCAGCGCGCCGTAGATCACCGAGACCGGATGCCCCTGCTGGGCGATCTGGTCGCGCAGCATCAGCACCTCGCGGCGGCTGAAGGCCACGACCGCATCGCCCTTCTTCAAGGAGGCCAGCGGGACGGGCGCGTCCAGCAGCTGCACCTCCTGCTTGCGCTCGAAGTGGCGCACCGTGCAGCGCTCGCCGCACAGGCCCAGCAGGCTTTCGATCGCCGGCACCGCATAGGCCGAGCAGATGATCAGCAGCTCCTTCGCCGGCACGCCGACGATGGCCTGGGTCCAGGCCCAGCCGCGGTAGTTGTCGAAGAGCATCTGCGCCTCGTCGATCACCGCCACGTCGATCGGCTTCTCGGTGCCGACCATCTCGATCGTGCTCGACACCACGCGCGCGCCCTCGGCCGGCACGTTCTCCTCGCCGGTCAGCAGCGAGCAGGGCACGCCGCGGGCGACCAGGCGATCACGCCCTTCCAGCGCCAGCAGGCGCAGCGGCGCGAGATAGGCGCCCGCGGCCGCCTGCGCGAGCCGCTCGAAGGCCGCATGGGTCTTGCCGCTGTTGGGCGGGCCGACGAAGAGGGTCACCTGGCGCTGCGCACGCCGCGCCGTCTGGAAGCTGTCCGGATAGCCCTGGAAGGCGAGATCCTGCTTGAGCCCGGCCAGCGCGAACTGCTCGTCCACATGGCGCTCCCAGCGGTCCTGGGCGCGCGTGCAGGCGGCCTTCAGCGCGTCAAGCGGCTGGGGCGTCGCGCATTCGGCCTGCAGCCGTGGCAGCAGCGAGTCGAGATGTTCCGGATAGCCGGCCACGCTGCGCGCCAGCAGTTGCTCGACATGGGCCAGCAGCTCGGCCGCCTGGCCATAGGCGGGCCGCTGGCCCAGCGCTGCCTTCAGCGCGGGCATGTCGCCGTTGCGGTAGAAGGCCCAGAGCGGCCCGGCGTCGGCCAGGTCCACGCGGTAGGCCACCGGGAGCTGCCAGCCGCCATGCGAGAGCTTGATCGCCTGGTTGCACAGGCGGGTCCAGCGCAGGTCGTCGGCCTCGCGGCGCAGGCCCAGCGCCTCCAGCTGCGCCGTTCGCTGCTGCATCAGCTGCCGGGCCTGCGGCGTGGTCTCCACCTCGTCGAGGTGCTTCAGCGCGACGGGCACCAGCGCCGGCGCGATCCAGCGGCTCGGGCGCGCGCCGGACACGGCTTTCTGGATCATCACCAGGCCGAGGCGTTCGAGCCGCGCCTCGGCCTGCTGGCGGTCCTCGTCGTTGAGGTCGGCCGGCGAGGCGACCTGCGGCAGGTGGAAGGCGGCCTGGCGGATGCGCTGCCACTGCTCGGGTGCGAGGCCGGCCGGCAGCCGGGCGAGATGGCGGGGGTTGGGGAGCTGAACTTCTGACACGGCAAGGAGTGGAACACAGCTTGCCCCGGATATGCTTCCGGCCATGAGCATGGACAACGAGATCCCACGCTGGGAGCGCGTGGTGATGCGCCGCCCGGCGCTGGTGCTGCCGCGGCTGCAGGCACTGATGCGCCGCCGCGGCGACCCGGCGGCGGCCCGCCGCGCGCTGCTGGGCGCCTTCTTCATCCTGGAGCGCTGGGGCCGTGGCGCCGAGCTGCAGGACGAACTGCTTCTCGCGCAGCAGCAGCTGCGCGGCCGCAAGGGCGGCGGCCAGCTCGGCGAGGCCGCCGAGTTCAGCGAGGCGCTGGGCCGTCTGCACTACCAGCGCGGCGACTATGTCGAAGCCTGCAATGCCTGGAGCCAGACCCTGGATCAGGCCGACGACGACTCGCGCAGCGCCTGCCTGGCCCGCATCGGCCTGGCGCACTTGTGCTTCGCCCTGGGAGACTGGGCGCGCGGCGGCCGCGTGCTCGACCAGGCCGAGCTGCACTACGGCCGCCGGCTCGCCGCCGACCCCTACCTGCGCGCCAAGATCGCGCTGAACCGCGCCGTCAGCCTGCGCGCCACCACCGGCCCGCAGGCGGCCCTGGCCACGCTCCACGAAGCCCGCCAGGCCGCCCAGGAGGCCGGCCACAGCGACTACAGCGCCGAGGCGATGTGGCACCAGGCTCGCTGCGCCCGCGACAGCGGCCAGGCGGCCGAGGCGCTGCAACTGGCGCAGCAGGCCCTGGCCATGGCCCAGCGCAGCGGCTACCGCTGGCTGCAGGGCCAGGCGGCGCTGCTGCTGTCCGAGCTCAGCAAGGACGACGTGGCGCTGGGCTGGGCCGGCCAGGCGCTGACGCTGGCCGAGGCCATCCAGTCCCGCGCGCTGCAGGCCGCGGCGCACGGCCGCCTGGGCGACCTGATGCAGGCCCATGGCGAGCTGGGCCCGGCCTGGCACCACCAGCAGCAGCGCAAGCGCCTGGAATCCACGCTGGGCCAGAGCCAGTTGCCGGCGCAACTGGAGGCGCTGGCGCGCTTCGACACCCATCCCGCCCTTGAGCGCGCGGAGCCGGCCACCAGCGCCAACGATGTCGACGCCGCCCTCAGCGGCCTGCAGGCGGTGGCCGAGGCCGGCCGCCAGATGGCCGAGATCCTCAACCGCGAGCACATCCGCCGCGACGAACTGCTGGCCCTGGCCAGCCGCGTCAGCGAGCAGGCCGAGGCGGTGCAGCGCCTGCTGCGGCCATGATGCCGATGACCAAGCCCTACAAGATCCCCGAGTCGGTGCTGGTGGTGATCCACACGCCGGACCTGCAGGTGCTGCTGATCGAGCGCGCCGACCGCCCCGGCTACTGGCAGAGCGTGACCGGCTCCAAGGATGCCGTCGACGAGCCGCTGGTGGACACCGCGCGCCGCGAGGTCTTCGAGGAGACCGGCATCGAGGGTGGCGAGCTGGTCGACTGGCAGCTCGCCAACCACTACGAGATCTACCCCGTCTGGCGTCACCGTTATGCCCCCGGCGTCACTCACAACCTGGAACATGTGTTCGGCCTGACCGTGCCGGCCGGCACGCCGGTGCGCCTGGCGCCGCGCGAGCACCTGCAGTACCGCTGGCTGCCCTGGGCCGAGGCGGCCGACCTGTGCTTCTCGCCGTCCAACGCCGAGGCGGTATTGCAATTGCCCAGGTTCAAGTCATGACGAAGCCCCTCAAGACCCAGTTCGCCGACTCGGTCGCCGTCACGCCGACCGATCGCGCCCACCCGCGCCTGCGCGTGGCGACCTACAACATCCACAAGGGCGTGCGCGGCATGGGCCCGAGGAAGCGGCTGGAGATCCACAACCTCGGCCTGGGCGTCGAGGCGCTGGACGCGGACCTGGTGTTCCTGCAGGAGGTGCGCCTGTTCCACCACGGCCATGCCCGCGACTTCGACCACACCTTCCTCGGCTGGCCGGAGGAAGGGCAGGCCGAGTTCCTCGCGCCCGAGGGCTACGAGGTGGCCTACCGCACCAATGCCGTCACCAAGGACGGCGAACACGGCAATGCGCTGCTGTCGCGCTGGCGCATCGGCGACATCGGCCATCACGACGTCTCCGACCACCGCTTCGAACAGCGCGGCCTGCTGCACGTGCCGGTGCAGTGGCATGGCATCGAGGTGCATACGGTGGTCGCCCACCTGGGCCTGATGCACGGCGGCCGGGTGCGCCAGGTGCAGCGCCTGGCCGAGTACATCGAGGCCGAGGTGCCGCACGATGCGCCGCTGCTGATCGCCGGCGACTTCAACGACTGGAGCGAGAAGCTCGACGCGCCGATGCGCAAGCACGGCCTCAAGCGCGCGCAGCCGGTGCACGGCCGGCCGCGGCCGCCGACCTTCCCCTCCGCCTTCCCGCTGTTCGCGCTGGACCGCATCTACATGCGCGGCCTGCGCTGCGCCACGATGCAGGTGCCGCGCGGCCCGGCCTGGGCGCGCATGTCCGACCACCTGCCGCTGCTGGCGGAGCTGGAGCTGGATGGTTAACAGGCGCTTCTCGAGCTGGTACGGCCCGCAGCATCCGGCCTTCACCGGCGGCAACGAGGCGCGCCTGCTGCGCGGTGGCGACGAGCTGTTTCCGGCGCAGATCGCCCACATCGCCCGCGCCGCCAGCGAGGTCTGGCTGGCCACCTACATCTTCCACGAGGACGAGGCCGGCGCCGCGCTGGTGGCGGCGCTGCGCGCGGCTGCGGCGCGCGGCGTGCGGGTGCGGGTGGTGGTGGACGGCTTCGGCTCCCGCGCTCCCTTGCCCTGGCTCAGGCGCGAGCTGGAGGGCAGCGGCGTGGCGCTGGCGGTGTTCCGTCCGCTGGACCGCTGGTGGCGCTTCCTGCAGCCGGGGCAGCTGCGGCGGCTGCACCAGAAGCTGTGCGTGAT
>NZ_LYVQ01000244.1 GCF_001984095.1 Pelomonas sp. KK5 | reverse complement strand
CCCAGGCGCAGGCCGCCTGCCGGCTTCTCCATCGCCAGGGCCGGGTCGGCCGGCGCCTCGCCCGCGGCATCCACCAGCAGCAGGCCGCTTTCGGTGCGGATGCCGAGATAGGTGGAGAGCGGGTCGTAGCGCATCGCCGTGCGCAGCGCCTGCAGCTGCACTTCGCGCGAGGGATGCTGGCGCTCGCCGAGGTCGGTGGCGATGTTCTGGATGCTGAAGATCGGCTGGGCCAGCAGCTCGGTGATCGAGGTCTGCATGGCGATGGCCACGTCTTCCTGGTTGCGGTGCGCGGTGGCCCACACCTGCGCGCGGTCCTGGAACACCAGCCACAGGGCGGTGGCGGCCAGCAGCAGCACCGCCAGCGCCAGCGCGGCGGCCGAGCGCCGGTAGCGCCGCTGGAAATCGGCGCTCTCGGGCGTGGCAGGCGGGGCAACGGTCATGGTGGGGCCGCGGGACGGGGCGGCAGCAATCGTCAGGCCCCGAACGGTAGCGGATGGCTCTGCGCATGCCCGCCGGGCGGCATCGCCAAGGGCCCCAGCAGCGCGAACAAATGCGCGGGCTGAAGCGGTTTGGCGAGCTGTTCGTCGCAGGCCGCCGCGCACGCCTCCTGCGCCGGCCGATCCGCCGGCCCGCCCGCGGCCGACAGCGCCACGATGCGCACCAGCCGCCCGCCCGGCAGCGCGCGGATCGTGCGGGCCGCGGCGGCGCCGTCCAGCACCGGCAGCGCCGGGTCCAGGCAGACCAGCGCCGGGTTCCAGGTCTGGAACAGGCGCACGGCCTGCTGGCCGTCACCGGCCTCGCGCACCTGGCAGCCGGCCTGCTCCAGCATCTGGCGCAGCTGCTCGCGCGCGGCCTCGTCGGCATCGGCCACCAGCACCCGCATCGCGCCGGGCAGCGGCTCGCCATGCGGTGTCTCGCCGCGCGACAGTTCCAGCACCTCGTCGATGCGCGCCAGCAGCTGGCGGCCGGCCGCCTCGATGGTGGCGAGGCGGCGGCGGCTCTCGTCAGTGCATTGCGCGTCCATCTGCAGCAGCTGCACGAAGCCCAGGATCGCATTCAAAGGCGTGCGCAGCTCGTGGCTCATCTGGGCCAGGAAGGCGCCCTTGGCGCGGCTCGAGGCCTCGGCCTGCTCGATGGCCACGGCCAGCTCGCGGGTGCGCGCCTCGACGCGACGTTCCAGCTCGTTGCGGTAGCCCTCCAGCTCCTGCTCGCGCTGCACCCGCTCGCTGACGTCGCGGAAGCTCCAGACCAGCCCGCCCGCGCGGCCGTTGGGCAGCAGCATCGGATGGGCGCAGCTCTCGAAGACGCGGCCGTCCTTGAAGCGCAGCGCGCGCGGCAGCTCGCGTCCGCGGGCCTCCAACTGGGCGGCCTCCAGGTCCTCCAGCAGCAGCGCCGGGTCGACGAGCTGGTCCAGCGCGGGCTTCAGCGTCATGGCGTCCGAGGCGCCGGGCTGCGGCTCGGGCAGGCGCCACATGCGGGCGAAGCGCTGGTTGCCGTGCAGCACGCGGCGGTGGCGGTCCACCACCAGCAGGCCGTTGTCAGTCGCTTCCAGCGTGCCGTGCAGCGTCGTCAGCGTGCGGCCCTGGCGGCGCCAGGTGCGGCGCAGCTGCCAGCCGGCCAGCCCGGTCAGCAGCGCGAACACGGCCATCACCAGCGCCGCCAGCACGCACTGCTCGCGCCACGGCGCCAGGGCCTCCCGCGTGGCCAGGCCCACCGACACCCAGTAGGGCCGCGCATCCAGCTTGCGCAGCGAGACGATGCGCTCGATGCCGTCGGTGGGCGAGGTGATGGTCAGCGTCGCGGCGGCGGTGCCCTCGCGCAGCGCCTGCAGCACCTGCCCATGGCGCATCCGCCGGCCCAGCGTCTCGTTGTCGCTGGGCATCGGGTGGCGGGCCAGCATCACGAAGTCGCCGTCGGAGATCAGGCTGACGCTGGGATGCGCGCCGAGCTGGAGCTCGCCGAACAGCGCCGGGAAGCGCGCCAGCTCCACGCTCGCGTAGACCACGCCGGCGAACTGGCCCCGCCCATCCAGATAGCGCCGCGCGAACACCAGCACCGGCTTGCCGTTGGTGCGGCTGACCAGCGGGCCCTGGCCCAGCATGGCGTTGGCACCGGGCTCGCGCAGGCGCAGGAAGTAGTCGCGCCCGGCCAGCTGCACCGCGCCGGAGCCGCGCGGCAGCCCGTCGCCGGCCCGCACCTCGCCCTCGGCATCGGAAAAGCGCAGCGTGTTCAGGCCCGGCACGCCGGCCACCAGCCGCTCCATCGTGGCGTTGATCGCGGCGGCGTCCACACGGCCGCCCGGCCGCTGCAGCTGCTGCTCCAGCTCGTTGCCGACGGCCGAGAGCAGCAGGTCGATCTGGTCCAGCATGCCGCCCAGCGAGCGGCCCAGCGTCAGGCTGGTGTTCTCGGCCCGCTCGCGGGCGTGCTGGAGATGCAGGCCATGGCTGACCCACAGGCCCAGCGCCAGCGCCAGCGCGAACAGGCCGTTGGCCAGCCAGACGACGCGCCACAGGCCCCGCGACAGCTCGAAGCCCGCCAGCGCACCACGCCGCCACGCCGCCACGCCCATCGATCGAACCCTCGCCAGCGCGGTCTCTCGTACGGACCTTCGAACCTGCCCTGGAACCGTGTCAATGATGGCACAGATGCGCCGCTGAACGTCGGCGTCAGGAGCGGCTCAGCTGTCGCCCTGCTCGAACGGCAGCGCCTCCGCCCGCCAGCGCAGCATGCCGCCGGCCAGGTTGGCCACCTGCGAGAAGCCGGCCTTGGTCAGCAGCACGCTGGCCTGGGCGGAGCGCGCGCCCGAGCGGCAGATGGTCACGACGGGGCGGGTCTTGTCCACGCCCTGCCCCGCGCCGGCCGCCAGCTGCGCCAGCGGCAGCAGCCGCGCGCCGGGGATGTGGCCGAGGCCGGTCTCGAACTCCTGCGGCTCGCGCACGTCGACCAGCTGGATCTCCTGCGCTGCGTCGGCGGCCAGCGCCTCGGCGAGCGCCTGCGCCTGGATCTCCCAGATGCCGCTGAAGCTCAGGGTTACGGGCGCCCAGCCGGGGGCGGCCGGGGCGGCATCCGCGCCGTCGTCGGGCCGGCCGCAGCGCAGGTTGGCCGGCACGGCCAGGTCCATCAGCTTCGGGTGCGGCAGGCCCAGGTGGTTCATGTAGCCGGCGAAGTCGGCCTCGTTGGCATCGCCGCCCAGGCGCGGGTTGTAGCGCTTCTCCTCGGCCACGCTGGTGACGGTGAGGCCGCGGTAGTCATGGGCGGGATAGAGCAGGCATGACGCCGGCAGCGACAGCAGCAGCTGCTGCTGCACCGACTGGAACAGCTGCGCCGGGCTGCCCTGCTGGAAGTCCGTGCGGCCGCAGCCGCGGATCAGCAGCGCATCGCCGGTGAAGGCCATGGCGTGGTCGTCCAGCACATAGCTCAGGCAGCCGTTGGTATGGCCCGGCGTGGCGCGCACCTCCAGGTGCCGGGCACCGAAACGCACTGTGTCGCCATGGCGCAGCAGCCGGTCCGCGTTGGCGGCGCCGGCGGCCTCTGACAGCAGGATCTGGCTGCCGGTGGCGGCCTTGATCAGCCAGGCGCCGGTGACGTGGTCGGCATGGACATGGGTGTCCAGCGTGGCCACCGGGCGCAGGCCCAGCTCGCGCAACAGCGCCAGATCGCGCCGGGCCTGCTCGAACACCGGATCGATCAGCAGCGCCTCGCCCGACGCCGCATCCCCCAGCAGGTAGGTGTAGGTGGAGGACTGCGGGTCGAAAAGCTGGCGGAAGATCAGGGACATCAGCTCTTGGGTTGCGGTGTCGTGCGCAGGTAGGGCTTGATCGTCTTGAAGCCGGGGAAGGACTTCTCGGCCTCCTCGTTGGAGACGGCCGGCGTGATGATGACGTCCTCGCCCTGCTTCCAGTTCACCGGCGTGGCGACCTTGTGCTTGGCGGTCAGCTGCATCGAATCGAGCACGCGCAGGATCTCGTCGAAGTTGCGGCCGGTGGTCATCGGGTAGGTGAGCATCAGCTTGATCTTCTTGTCCGGGCCGATGACGAAGACCGAACGCACGGTGGCGTTGTTGGCGGCGGTGCGGCCGTCGGAGCCGACTTCCTCGGCCGGGAGCATGTTGTACAGCTTGGCCACCTGCAGGTCGGCGTCGCCGATCATCGGGTACTTGACGGCGGCGCCTTGGGTCTCCTCGATGTCCTTGGCCCAGTCGGCGTGGCGGGCCACCGGGTCGACCGACAGGCCGATCAGCTTGGCGTTGCGCTTGGCGAACTCGGGCTCGATCTTGGCCATGTAGCCGAGTTCGGTGGTGCAGACCGGCGTGAAGTCCTTGGGGTGCGAGAACAGCACGGCCCACTGGTCGCCGATCCAGTCATGGAACTTGATCGGGCCCTGGGTGGTCTCGGCGGTGAAATCGGGAGCGACGTCGTTGATGCGAAGGGACATGGCAGGTCTCCTTGGTCAGTGAGAGGTGTGCGATAGGTGCAGAGCCGATCAAGTATGCCCTAACGGACCGTCTCGACGGCGCCTCCGCCCTCGCCTAATCTTCGACGCTTCATATGCAAAAAACGAGGAGACCGCCCGACATGGACCGCCGCTCGATGATCACCACCTCGGCCGCGATGGCCACCGGCGCCGTCGCCGGTTGCGCGCTGCCCGGCCAGGCCGCCTCGGACAGGCCGGCCACGCCCTTCGAGGTGCAGGCCAGCACCATCGCCATCGTCGGCAGCGCGCAGCGCTTCCCGGTGCGCCGCATCTACTGCATCGGCCGCAACTACGCCGCCCATGCGCGCGAGATGGGCAGCGACCCGACGCGCGAGCCGCCCTTCTTCTTCCAGAAGCCGGCCGACGCGGTGCAGAACGTCGCACCCGGCACCATCGCCGACCACCCCTACCCGACGCTGACCAGGAACTACCACTACGAGATCGAACTGGTGGCCGCGCTGGACAAGGGCGGGCGCAGCGTCAGCCCCGAGCAGGCGCTGGACCTGGTCTACGGCTACACGATCGGCCTGGACATGACGCGGCGCGACCTGCAGCGCGGCATGGGTGACCAGAAGAAGCCCTGGGAGATTGGCAAGAGCTTCGACATGAGCGCGCCGATGGGGCCGCTGCACCGCGTGGCCGATACCGGGCATTTCAGGCAGGGCGCGATCTGGCTGAAGGTGAACGGGCAGACCAAGCAGAGCGCCGACCTGCGCGACATGATCTGGAGCGTGGCCGAGCAGATCAGCCAGCTCTCGCAGGCCTTCGAACTCAAGCCAGGCGACATCATCTACAGCGGAACGCCCGAGAATGTAGGCCCGGTGGTGCGCGGCGACGTGATCGAAGGCCATATCGACGGCCTGCCCAACCTGGGCGTGCGCATCGTCTGAACCCCACGACGGAGACAGCCATCATGATCAAGGTCAGCGTCATGTACCCGAACAAGCCCGGCGCCCGGTTCGACCACGGCTACTACCGCGACAAGCACATGCCGCTCGTCAAGGAACGCATGGGCGACGCCTGCAACTTCTACACGGTGGACAAGGGCCTGGGCGGCGGCGCGCCGGACACCCCGGCCACCTACGTGGCCATGTGCCACATCTTCTGCGACTCGGTGGAACGCTTCCAGGCCGGCTTCGGCCCGCACGCGGCCGAGATCATGGGCGACATCCCGAACTACACCGATCTGCAGCCGGTGGTGCAGATCAGCGAGGTGGTGGTGGGGAACGCCTAGCCGGCTGGCGGCACTGGGGCGGAGCAGTGCGCCATGCCGGTCACGCTGCCGGCGTGATGGCCCCCACGTGGCCAAGGCCTGAATCGCCATAGGTCCGGATGACTTGGGCAATGATGACCTGATACCCCGCAAGCCAGTTGCCCTGCCCTGCCTTGGCTTCCAGATGGCGGGGATGCTGCACGAGCTGCTGAAGGGCCTCGAGCGACTCCCAGTAGTAGACGTTCGAGACCAGGCCCGCAGCCGTGTTCTCCCACGCTTCTTCACCCAGATAGCCCGGGATGGCCTTCGCAGCCGCCGCGATCTCCTGGTCGAGGCGGTGAAACGCGTCGTCGAGTTGCTTGGTGGCGAAGATGAAGGTGGAGGAGTACATGGTGGAACTGCGAAGACTGAGCTGAGGGGTGGCCAACGACACCCGGTACGCCGCAGCCTAACGTTTGAATTCAGCGGCGCCGTTAGGCGTCGGCTGGAACTGCGGGTTAGGCCTCATCTTGGCAATGAGGGGAAAGGACTCTGGGCGACGGATTGATTCAACGGAAAGGTCGACGTCCAACTGCGGCCAGTAGAGATGATCCTGACTAGGCCACTCGACATCGGTGAGTTGTTCAATCGTGGCACGCCTGAACCACGGGAAGTCAACAAACGGGACGAGCAACTCCTCGCTGTCCAAGAGTAGCCAGAAACCGTGCTTGGACACATGAGTGACCTCACTGACCGAAGTGGTGATTCCAGGCATTTCGGATCTCGTCGACATGGCTCTCAACGATGGCTTGTGCTTCCCGCTGTTGTCGGGTAGGCGTCCGCTGGAATGACGGGTTAGCCGGCATTTTGCGTGGCCAGCGAGAAGAGCGCGAGCGAGGTGCGTTCCTCGGCGCCGACAGAGCGCCAAAAGGCCAGACCAGATGCGTTGGACTTGAACACAAGAAGATGAGTCTTCTGAATGCCCTCGGAAAACAGCGCTGCCAGACCGCGCCGCAACAAGACGCGCCCAATGCCTTGCCTACGATTACCCGGGGCAACCACTAGATGATGAATCAGGCCTCGCCGGCCATCGTGGCCGCAAAGAACTGTACCGACAACTTGATCTGCCTGTAAGGCAACGAAGCTGAGGCCTGGGTTGCGCAGCAAGAAACTCCTGAGTGCCGGCGGTTCGTCGGCGCTGCTGAGGCCGACGCCTTCCGATCCGTCCCATAACGATCTGGCCGGCGCGATATGCGATGGCTCGAATGCAACGAACGAGACGAGACTTTCTGGCATGACGGCTAACGATTGCGTTCAGCCGCGCCGTTAGGCGTCGGCTGGAACTGCGGGTTAGCCGGCATGGCGCACCCGCTCTTGCACAAAGAAGTTGATGCGCTCAGCAATTTCCTCTGCGGGCGTGTCAACACAAAAGAGCTGCACAACCTTACGTTCGTAGTAGCGCTGCCCTCCCACCACGCGTGCCTCCATTTCCAGCAAAACGCTGGTAGCACCAGGCCAGGCGTTCGCTGTTGGACCGCCTGGAATGGCGTACTTGATTGCAGAGATTGGCACCTTGGAGCCCAGATCTCGGCCATATGCAATTTCCGTCCGCCCGACCTCAAACACCGGCCTAGTAAACGGACTGAGTTTGAGGATGACCGCCGACACGACCAGACCCCAAGAGACCGCAAGAATCATGATGACGCCGGCCTTCAGACCGACCCATGTCAGGGCGACCAAGATCACGAACATCGGGGTCAGGCTGGCAATCAGCTTTGGCCTTGAGTAGTAGACGAACCTATCCACGAATGACGGCTAACGTTTGAATTCAGCGGCGCCGTAAGGCGTCCGCTGGAATGAAAGGTTAAGCCTCATGGAACGACCGCTCCGCGATTTGCTGCGCTCGCGACACCGAAATTCCATGGACTTGATCGAGCACCAATGGGTCGTCCTCGGGGTCACCCCGGTGAAGGACTACCTTTGGACGCTCGCCGCCAAGTTGCACCACTACATCAGCCGCGCGTGAACCGTCGTACGGATAGGCTGGAATTGAGTTGCAGACCCAGCCGAAGAAACCATCACCGTCGATAGGCGAGTCGTAGGTTTCGACGTAGCGAGTAAAGCTCTTCTCACTCAGCGAGACCCAAACCCCCCAGAGAAACGGCTCTTCGACGCCGTGAATCGGTACTTCCAGAACGGCACGAACGAAGTAGTCCGTGCCCTCTTCGTGCGTGATCGTGCAGAAGTCGCTACTGATCTTGCCCATCGCCGCGCGTTGCTCGTCAGACAGGCAGGCGTACTGATCGGGCATGCGATATCCAAGGCTCGGAGATCCCTCATGGATCTCGCCGCAGCATGTGCATTTGAAGGCGAAGATGGCGGCCATAGTAGCTGGTGAGGCTTAACGATTGCGTTCAGCCGCGCCGTTAGGCGTCGGCTGGAACTGCGGGTTAGCCCACGTTTCCACGCTATTCGGTTGCAAGGGCGTCAACCCTTGTTACGCCTAAACGGAATGAGAGAATTTCAAAGGTACGACGAACTACGATGGTGACCTGAGTCCCTGGCTCCATTGCGCCAATCTCTAGTGCAAATTTCTTGGCACTCATGACCGGCGCGTCGTTCAATCGAATTATGAAGTCGCCTTCTTTGATTCCTGCGGTTGCGGCGGGTGACCCCGGGGCAATGTGGGCGACATAAGCTGGCCGTGTATCACTAAGCCCTATTCCCACCACGCCACGGGAACCCTTCTTTTTTTCGACCATCTCCTGAAGGAGTCGGAAATTCTGTTGCTCGTCGAAGATGGTGGAGATCATTTCGTCGAACTTCCCGTTGCGATGAAAGAAGTCCATGCACCATGCCCTGCTGCGAGGGAGGTCCGCGCTCGCACCTACGGCACTTGAGTCGTTCCAGCGTTCCAACGAGACGTAGTTAGAGTTGGCTTTGGCGAATTCGAAGAACCCATCTTCGAAGAAGTCTTTCATATCTGGAAAGGCCTTCGTGCAGTTCTGCCGTTGTTGCAGGAGCCCTAAACGCAACATTTCGACCAGTTCCGAATCGACTGCCCATGCGGATCCGGATGTAGATCCGATGAGGCAAGCGATCGTCGCCGTAGCGAGATGGATCTTCATAGTGGGCTAACGATTGCGTTCAGCCGCGCCGTCAGGCGTCGGCTGCAACTGCGGGTTAGGCATCCTGTACTTCTTTCGAGCAGCACGATACAGATCCTCCGCGGCAGTTTCGCCTTTCATTGCCTTCATGAGGTTCAGCAAGTGCATCGGTATAAGTGCGAACAAGCCCACAATCAAGAATGTCGTCATGCCGCTCCGAGGTTCCGGAAGCGACGTAACGGTGAATAGAAGGATGAGATTGACGCCGATAAGAATGAAGGCCAGCTGAGTCCGCGTCTCTGCTTGATTTGCCTTCTGATTCGCCAACGTCAACAAGGTCGGGTCAGCGGCGATCTTCGACGCCTTTTCGTCAAACTCTCGATCGCGCGCCTCGCGAGCGAGCCTGCGGCGCGAGGATCGTCCGTCTAGCCATTTGTCTAGCGGCGGCTTGGCATAGGAACTGACGAGATTTATCGCTAGACCAACAAACACTACAGACAGCCACCAGTACCAAGAGCTAAGGTCGTTCGCGAATCGGCTGATGCTGTCCATGCGCGGATTGTGATGGCTAACGTTGAAATTGAGAGGCGCCGTAAGGCGTCCGCTCGGATGACCAGTTAGGCCGCACTCTGACCGCCAGACACAGGTGATGAAGGTTGGTACGGTGTGCCTTGATGAAAGCGCATCACCCACCGACCGTCGATATGAGACCAGATTGAACTGCGATGGGCGTACTCGACTACGCCGTTGTACAAGGCTTCCGAGTCGTAGGTAATCTGTACCGTATTGACATCCAACATGCGCAGCTGCAAGTTCGGCAGGGGCAGCTTTGCTTGGATGGGCGAGGCGTCAGTGCAAATGATTTGCTCGCGCGAGTAGGTTCGTCCAGATCGCCCGAACTCCACGAAGTCCGAAGCGAATCGCTGTTCTTGAAATGTCAGGTCGAAGCGTGACTCCACGCGCCACATGGACTCTTCAAGC
>NZ_LYVQ01000243.1 GCF_001984095.1 Pelomonas sp. KK5 | reverse complement strand
TGAAGTGGTTCACGACGACCGAGAAGCGCTGGCCGTTCGGCGCGTCGATGTCGGACCCCGATCCGGTCAACAACCGGCCGACGTTTGCGCAGGGCTTCGCCGCGCCGAACGGCCAGCGCTTCTCGGTCGTCGTGAACCACTTCAAGAGCAAGAGCAGCTGCCCCAGCGGCAGCGGCGCCGATGCCGACAGCGGCGACCTGCAAGGCTGCTGGAACGCCACCCGCGTGGCCCAGGCCCAGCGCCTGCTGGCCTGGCTGCCGCAGGTGCAGGCCGCCACGGGCTCGACCGACGCGGTGATGGTGGGCGACTTCAATTCCTATGCGAAGGAGGATCCGGTCGCCACGCTGACCGGCGCGCTGACCGACGTGGTCGAGGTCTTCCATCCGGGCGGCAGCGGCTACTCCTATGTCTTCGACGGCGCCTCGGGCCGGCTGGACCACGGCTTCACCACCGCCTCGCTGGCCGCCAAGGTGACCGGCGTGGCCGAGTGGCACGTCAACGCCGACGAGCCGACGGTGATCGACTACAACACCGAGTTCAAGCAGCCGGCCTGCACCACCTGCGGCCCGGACTACTACACGGCCACCGCCTACCGCTCGTCCGACCATGACCCGCTGGTGATCGGCCTGAACCTGGTGAACAGCCTGGGCGGCGGCAGCGGCCGCGACACCATTGTCGGCACGCCCGGCGACGACGTCATCGAAGGCGGCCCCGGCGCCGACACGCTGACCGGCAACGGCGGCCATGACGTGTTCGTGTATCGCAGCATCCTCGACGCCGGCGACACGATCACCGACTTCAACCCGGCCGACGACAAGCTGGACCTGCATGCGCTGCTGCAGGAGCAGGGCATCGCCGTCGCCGATCCGCTGGCCAGCGGCCATGTGAGCTGCACTGCACAAGCCGCCGGCGCCGTGATCGGCGTGGACGTGGACGGCAGCGCCGGCCCGGCCAAGAGCCGCGCGATCGTGCAGCTCAAGGGCGTGGCCTGCGGCGCGCTGACGGCCGCCAACTACAAGTTCTGATCGATCTCCAAGGGAAACACCATCATCATGACCAAGCACCTCATCGCCCTCGCCGCCCTGCTGGCGATCGGCTCGGCCCAGGCCACGACCACCTACGACTTCGGCGGCGTCATCGAGACCGGCGTGCTGACCGGCACGGCCTTCAGCGGCCAGTTCAGCTTCGACGAGACCCTGCTGTCCGGCAGCCCCGACTTCCTGGCGCCGAGCGCGCTGACGCTGAACTTCAACGGCGCCGTCTACACGCTGGCGACGGCCGAGGTCGACTCCACCGGCATCAGCTTCGACGCCGGCAAGCCGGTCGGCATCGACGCCATCTGGGGCAGCTACAGCCAGGGCCTCGTGCTCAGCAGCGGCTTCGGCAGCCCCTACCTGGCCGATACAGCCGGCAACTCGGGCAGCCTGGCGATCAGCGCCAGCCCGGTGCCGGAGCCCTCGCAGTGGATGCTGATGGTGGCCGGCATGGCCGCGCTAGGCGCCGTGGTGCGCCGCAGGTCGGCCTGAGCGCTCCTAGACCTCCAGCCACTCCTTGCGAATGTAGGCATTCGCCCGCAGTTCCGCGGGCGTGCCTTCGAACACGATACGGCCGTGGCCCATCACGTAGCAGCGCTCGGAGATCTCCAGCGCGATGGCCAGCTTCTGCTCGACCAGCAGCACGCTGACGCCGCGCTTGCGCAGTTCCTTCAGGTACTCGGCCACCAGTTCGACGATCTTGGGCGCCAGGCCCTCGGTGGGCTCGTCGATCATGATCAGGTCGGGGTCGCCCATCAGCGTGCGGCACAAGGTGAGCATCTGCTGCTCGCCGCCGGACAGCACGCCGGCCTCGGTGTGCTGGCGCTCCTTCAGGCGCGGGAACATCGTGTACATGTCCTCGAAGCTCCAGCGGGGCTTCGCCTTGCCCTTGCGCTTCTCGCCCAGCATCAGGTTCTGGTGCACGGTGAGCTTGGGGAAGATGTCGCGGTTCTCGGGCACGTAGCCGATGCCGCTGTGGGCCACCTCGTAGGCCTTCAGGCCCAGCAGCGGCTTGCCGCCGAACTCGATGCGGCCCTGCGCGTCGACCTGGCCCATGATGGTCTTGGCCGTGGTCGATCGACCCGAGCCGTTGCGACCCAGGAGGCTGACGATCTCGCCGGGGCGGACTTCCATCGTCACGCCGTGCAGCACGTGGCTCTTGCCGTAGAAGGCGTGGACGTTGTCGAGCTTGAGAGTACGGTCGCTCATGATGTCAATGCGCCTCCGCCAGGACGGAGCCGAGATACGCCTCCTGCACCCGCGCATTGGCGCGCACCGCATCAGGCGTGTCGAAGGCGATCACCTCGCCGTAGACCAGCACCGCGATCTTGTCGGCCAGGCCGAAGACGACGCCCATGTCGTGCTCCACGGTCAGCAGGGTCTTGCCCTGGGTGACGTCGCGGATCAGGTTGATGAAGCGCGAGGTCTCGCTCTTGCTCATGCCGGCGGTCGGTTCGTCCAGCAGGATCACGCTGGAGCCGCCGGCGATGGTGATGCCGATCTCCAGCGCGCGGGCCTCCGCGTAGGTGAGGTTCATCGCCAGCACGTCGCGCTTCTTGTCGAGCTTGATCATCGCCATCACCTCCTCCGCGCGCTCGTTGGCGTCGGTCAGGTCGGCCAGGAACTTCCAGAACGCATAGCGGTGGCCCATGCTCCAGAGCACCGCGCAGCGGATGTTCTCGAAGACCGACAGCCGCGTGAACAGGTTGGAGACCTGGAAGCTGCGCGAGAGGCCGCGGCGGTTGATCTCGTAGGGCTTCATGCCGTCGATGCGCTCGCCGTTCAATTTGATCTGGCCGCTGGTGATGCCGAAGCGGCCGCTGATCAGGTTGAACAGCGTGGACTTGCCCGCGCCGTTGGGGCCGATGATGGCGACCCGCTCACCGGCGTTCACCTGCAGCTGCGCGCCGCGGATGATGGCGCTCTTGCCGAAGCTCTTGTGGACGTCGAGCAGTTCAAGGGCGTAACTCACAGCGCTTCTCTCCGCTTGATCTCTTTCTCGATCTCTTCCTGGATCTCGCTCCATTCGCGGGCGTACTGGCGGCGGGCCAGCTCGAACAGCGCCGCGCCGATGATCAGCACGAAGCTCGCGCCGACCCAGGCATCCAGCCCCTTGGCGTTGATCGATGCGCCCATGTAGTTCATCTGGGGGCCCAGCGCCTCGTTGAGCTTCAGGTGGTAGACCATCTCGACCATCGCGCCGCCGCCGACCAGGATCGTGAAGGCCGTCAGCGCCAGCGCGAGATACGAGGTCCACAGCTTGCGCAGCTTGCCAAAGGCCGCCACGCGCAGGTTCATCATGATCAGGCTGGCGATGCCACCCGGCGCATACATGACCATGAACAGGAACACGAGGCCGAGGTACAGCAGCCAGGCCTTGGTCAGCTCCGACAGCAGCACCAGCGCGATCACCATCAGCACCGCGCCGATGATGGGCCCGAAGAAGAAGGTGGCGCCGCCCAGGAAGGTGAACAGCAGCAGCGCGCCGGAGCGGGCCGCGCCGACCACCTCGGCGGTGACGATCTCGGTGTTCAAGGCCCCGAGGCCGCCCGACACGCCCATGAAGAAGCCCGAGATCATGAAAGCCAGGTAGCGCACCCAGCGGGTGTCATAACCGATGAACTCGACGCGCTCGGGGTTGTCGCGCACGGCGTTGAGCATGCGGCCCAGCGGCGTGCGGGTCAGCGCGAACATCGCGCCGGTGCAGACGAAGCAGTAGACCGCGATCAGATAGTAGAGCTGGATCTGCGGGCCGAAGCTGATGCCCAGCACCGGCTTGCCGACGACGCGGTTGCTGGACACGCCGCCCTCGCCGCCGAAGAACTCCGGCAGCATCAGCGACATCGACCACACCAGCTCGCCCAGGCCCATCGTGATCATCGCGAAGGTGGTGCCGGCCTTCTTCGTCGACACATAGCCCAGCAGGCCCGCGAAGAACAGGCCCGCCACACCACCCACCAGCGGGATCAGGCTCACCGGAATGTTCCAGCGGCCCGCGCCGGCGGCGTTGAGCGTGTGGATGGCGAGGTAGGCGCCGAAGCCGCTGTACAGCGCATGGCCGAAGCTGAGCATGCCGCCCTGGCCCAGCAGCATGTTGTAGGCGAGGCAGGCGATGATGCCGATGCCCATCTGCGTGAGCATCGACTGCGCCAGGCCGCTGGTCCAGATCAGCGGCGCGACGAGCAGCATCAGCGCATAGACGCCCCAGACGATCCAGCGACCGACGTTGTAGGGTTTGAAGTGGAATTGTTGTTGGGCAGCCAAGGTTCAGTCCTCCCGCGTACCGAGGAGGCCCTTGGGCCGGAAGATCAGGATCAGCACCATCAGCAGGTAGGGCAGGATCGGCGCGACCTGGGCCAGCGAGAGCTTCAGGATCGGGTAGCCGAAGGTGTCGGGCGTGACGCCGGCACCGAACTTGTTGAACAGCGTGGCGAGCGAGCCGTCCACCGTCAGCGGCAGGGTCTGCAAGAGGCCGATCAGCAGCGAGCCGACGAAGGCACCGGACAGCGAGCCGATACCGCCGACCACCACGACGACGAAAATGATCGTGCCGACCAGCGCGGCCATCGTCGGGTCGGTCACGAAGGTCATGCCGCCGATGACGCCGGCCAGGCCCGCCAGCGCGCAGCCGCTGCCGAACACCAGCATGAAGACGGCGGGCACGTTGTGGCCCAGCGCCTCGACCATCTCGGGATGCGTCAGTGCCGCCTGGATCACCAGGCCCACCCGCGTGCGGGTCAGCAGCAGCCACAACGACAGCAGCATCAGCAGCGCCACGGCCATCATGAACACGCGGGTCAGCGGGAAGGTCGAGCAGGAGGCAGCCGAGCACACGGCGGCCGGTGCGGCGCCCAGCGCGAAGGACAGGCCGCTCGCCGGGCTCTGGATGATCGTGAAGGCCGAGCCCTGCAGCGAGGGCGGCGGCGTGAAGGGCACGGCCGTCTGGCCGAACACCAGCTGCACCACCTCCAGCAGCACGTAGCTGAGGCCGAAGGTGATCAGCAGCTCGGGCACATGGCCGTATTTGTGCACGCGGCGCAGCGCCGTGCGCTCGAACAGCGCGCCGGCCACACCCACCAGCAGCGGCGCGGCGATCAGCGCCGTCCAGAAGCCCAGCACGCCGGCCAGGCTGTAGGCGATGTAGGCGCCCAGCATGTAGAAGCTGGCATGCGCGAAGTTCAGCACGCCCATCATGCTGAAGATCAGCGTGAGGCCGGAGCTGAGCATGAACAGCAGCAGCCCGGAGGACAGGCCGTTCAGCAGGTTGATGAGGATTTGGTCCACGGCGATTCCGTCTGGTACGACACATCAAGCGGCAGCCGCGGAACTGGCTCCGCCAGGCCGCTGGCTGCGCCCCCTTGAGGGGGAGCCGCGCAGCGGCTACGGGGGTGGTCCGTTACGGGCGCTTCATCTGGCAGGAAGTCGGGGTCGAGGACACATAGGACTCGAACGCCTTCACCACCTTGAAGTTGTAGCCCGTGTTCTCCACGCTGTACGGATGCTTGGCATCGGCCTTGGCCCACAGCGAGATGTACAGCGGCTGCTGCAGCTGGTGGTCCGTCGCGCGGACGCTGACCTCGCCGTTGAAGCTCTTGAAGCTCAGGCCTTCCAGCGCCTTGGCCACCTTCAGCGGGTCGGTGCTCTTGGCCTTGGCCATGCCGTTGGTCAGCGCCTCGAAGATGTGGATGATGCTGCCGGTGTAGAAGTCGTCGTTGAACTTGGCCTTGAACTCGTCGGCCAGCTTGTCCATGTTGCCGCCCATGTTGTTGTAGTTGTAGGCGACCTGGTAGACGCGGTTCTCGCCGCTGGCGCCCATGGCGGTGGGCGTGCCGGTGACGCCGGCGTAGTAGGTGAAGAACTTGCCGGTGTAGCCGGCCTCGTTGGCGGCCTTCACCAGCAGGGCAAGATCTGACCCCCAATTGCCGGTGATCACCATGTCGGCGCCGCTGGCCTTGATCTTGGCGACGTAGGGCGCGAAGTCGCGCACCTGGGCGATCGGGTGCAGGTCCTCGCCGACGATCTGGATGTCCGGGCGCTTGCGAGCGAGCAGCTCCTTGGCGTACTTGGCGACCTGGTGGCCGTGCGAGTAGTTCTGGTTCAGCAGGAAGACCTTCTTGACCTCCGGCTGGTCCTTCAGGAAGGTGGTGATCGCCTCCATCTTCATCGACGTGTCGGCGTCGAAGCGGAAGTGCCAGTAGCTGCACTTGCTGTTGGTCAGGTCGGGGTCCACCGCGGCGTCGTTCAGGTAGACGACTTCCTTGCCGGGATTGCGCTCGTTGTACTTGTTGATCGCGTCCACCAGCGCCAGCGCGACGCTGGAACCGTTGCCCTGGATCACGTAGCGGATGCCCTGGTCGGTGGCGCTCTTCAGCGCGTTCAGCGACTCGGCGGGGCTCAGCTTGTTGTCGATCGGGACCAGCTCGAACTTCACGCCGGCCGGGTTGCTCTTGTTGTACTTCTCCGCGAAGAACTGGAAGCTCTTGACCTGGTTCTGGCCGACCGGGCCCATCAGGCCCGAGAGCGGATCGATCCACGCGATCTTGACCGTCTCGCCCTTCTGCGCTTGGGCGGCAGCGGCACTGGCAAGCAGGGCCGCGACCAATGCGGTCTTCAGGTACTGGTTCGACATCGTTGTCTCCTTGTGGGGGTGATGTTGAGAAGGTGGAACTTTGCGTTCTCTACTAGGCGCACAGACGGTACTGGACATGGCCCGCCGCGGCGGTCGGGGACTTCCCCAGCGGGCGCTGTCAGCGCCTTGTCAGATTCCCGGCAACTTGTGGTCCTTGAACTGCTCGCGCAGCTTGAGCTTCTGCATCTTGCCGGTGGCGGTGTGCGGGATCTCGGCGACGAAGGCCACGTCATCGGGGATCTGCCACCTGGCGATGCGGCCCTCGAAGAAGCCCAGCATCTGCTCGCGCGTCAGCTCGACACCCGGCTTCTTCACCACGACCAGCAGCGGCCGCTCGTCCCACTTCGGATGGGGCAGCGCGATCACCGCGGCCTCGAAGACATCCGGGTGGGCCATCGCGATGTTCTCCAGCTCGATGGAGCTGATCCACTCGCCGCCGGACTTGATCACGTCCTTGCTGCGGTCGGTGATCTGCAGGAAGCCGTCCTGGTCGATGGTGCCGACGTCGCCGGTCGGGAACCAGCCGGGCTTGCCGTCCACGCTGGCGAGCGGCGATTCGGGATGGTTGTAGTAGCGGTCGATCACCCAATGACCGCGCACCAGCAGGTTGCCGGCGCTCTGGCCGTCCCAGGGCAGCTCGCGGCCGTCGTCGCCGACGATGGCCATGTCCACGCCCCAGATCACCTTGCCCTGCTTCTCCAGCAGGTGCTGCTGTTCATCGGCAGGCAGCGCGGCCTGGCGCGCATTCAGCTTGGACAGCGTGCCCAGCGGCGACATCTCGGTCATGCCCCAGGCGTGGATCACCTCGATGCCGTAGTCCTCCTTCAGCGCCTTCATCATCGCCGGCGGGCAGGCCGAGCCGCCGATCACCGTGCGCTTGAAGGTGGAGAACTTCAGGCCGTTGGCCTTCACGTAGTTGAGCAGGCCCAGCCAGACGGTCGGCACTCCGGCGGAGAAGGTGACCTTCTCGCCCTCGAAGAGTTCGTACAGCGACTTGCCGTCCAGGTGCGGCCCCGGCATCACCAGCTTGAAGCCGACCAGCGCCGCGGTGTACGGGATGCCCCAGGCGTTGACGTGGAACATCGGCACCACCGGCAGCACCACGTCGCGCGCGGAGCAGCCCATCGCGTCGGGCAGGGCCGCGGCCATCGAGTGCAGCACGCTGGAGCGGTGGCTGTAGACGGCGCCCTTGGGGTTGCCGGTCGTGCCGGAGGTGTAGCAGAGGCAGGCGGCGCTGTTCTCGTCGAACTCGGGCCAGGCGTAGCGGCCGTCCTCGGCGGCCATCAGTTCCTCGAAGCACAGCAGGCCCTTCAGCGAGGTCTCGGCCGGCATGTGGGCGCGGTCGGTCATCAGCACGAAATGGCGCACGCTGGGCAGCGAGGGCGCGAGCTTCTCGACCAGCGGCAGGAAGGTGGCGTCGAAGAACAGCACGCTGTCCTGCGCATCGTTGGCGATCCAGGCGATCTGCTCGGGGAACAGGCGCGGGTTGATCGTGTGGATCACCATCTGCGAGCCGGCCACCGCGTAGTAGGTCTCCAGGTGGCGGTGGGTGTTCCAGGCCAGCGTGGCGATGCGCTCGCCAGGCTGGCAGCCCAGCTTCAGCAGGGCCTGGGCCATCTGGCGGGAACGCTGCTCGGCGTCGCGCCAGGTGTAGCGGTGCAGGTCGCCCTCCACCCGCTTGGTGACGATCTCGGTGGCGCCCGCATGCCGGGCCGCATGGGTGATCAGCGACGAGATCGTCAGCGGGCTCGTCATCATCTGGCCCATCAGAGGCGTCGCCATGGCCGCGGTCTCCTGTCGCTGTTGTTGTCGGGCCAGTCTAATCCAGCGTTTTGCGGCGGCGGAGTCGCCCGCGTTACACCCGCCACCCCTGCAACCCTAGGGTATTCACTGCAGGAAGTCACGCCACTACCCGCCGGGCCGGTTGGCAGCGGGACACCCTATGCGCAGAATCTCGCCGTTAGCAAAACAACGGAGCGGCAGGAGACATGAACCTCAACGACATTCCCCTGGCACGCCGGGTGACCGGCGCCATCGCCATCCTGCTGGCCGCGATGCTGCTGATCGGCGGCTACATCTTCCACCGTGCCAACGTGATCGCGGACGAGGCCAGCGAGGCCACCGCGCAGGCCCAGGCGCTGATCCGCAAGTCCGTCCTCTGGCAGGGCATGACCCAGACCGCGGTCACCCGCAACCTGGCCGCCACCGTCAGCTCCGATGCCGCCGTCGCCGAATTCTTCAAGGAAGCGCTGGCCACCGACACGCCCAAGGTCCAGGCGCTGCGCAAGCAGGTCGCCGAGGAGGCGCAGACCCCAGAGGACCAGGCGCAGATGAAGGTCATCATGGGCCACGGCGCGCAGCTGCTGGCCGCCAGCGCCAAGGCCAAGGAAGCGGCCGCCGCCGGCGATCGCGAGACCGCCCGCAAGATCATCGACAAGGACTACGCCCCGTCGGTGGCCCAGTACCTCGCCGACATCGGCGACTTCGTCAAGCTGCAGGAGAAGAAGATGGAGCAGGCCGAGGCCGAGGCCGACGCCAGGCGCGGCGGGCTGCAGCTGCTGGGCTCGGTCGGCGCGGTGATCATCGTGGCGGCGGGCCTGCTGGTGGCCTGGTCGCTGGTGCGCTCGATCGTGCGGCCGCTGGGCGACGCGGTGCGCGTGGCGGAGGCGGTGTCCACCGGCGACCTGCGCTCGCGCCTCGAGCCCCAGGGCCGCAACGAGGTGGGCCAGCTGACGGTGGCGCTGCAGACGATGAACGACAGCCTGGTGCGCATCGTCAGCCAGGTGCGCAACAGCTCCGATTCCATCGCCACCGGCTCGGCCGAGATCGCCGGCGGCAACGCGGACCTGAGCCAGCGCACCGAGCAGCAGGCCGCCAACCTGGAGCAGACCGCCGCCTCGATGGAACAGCTCACCGCCACCGTCAAGCAGAACGCCGAGACCGCCCGCACCGCCAACCAGCTCGCCACCAGCGCCACCGGCGCTGCGGCCAAGGGTGGCGAGGTGGTGGGCCAGGTGGTGGCGACGATGGAGCAGATCACCGCCGCCTCGCGCAAGATCGCCGACATCATCGGCACCATCGACGGCATCGCCTTCCAGACCAACATCCTCGCGCTGAACGCGGCGGTGGAAGCCGCGCGGGCCGGCGAGCAGGGCCGC
>NZ_LYVQ01000242.1 GCF_001984095.1 Pelomonas sp. KK5 | reverse complement strand
ATTGGCCCCGTATGCCGGGCCTTCGCGACCCCTGTCCGTAGTGTGAACAGGCCCTAGCCCGCCACCTCCTGCGCGGTCCGCGCCACCGTCTCACGCAGCCAGGCGTGGCCGGCGTCATGCTCGTCGCGGGCGTGCCAGACGGCGCGCAGGACCGAGCTGCCGGCCGCATAGGGCGGCGCACGCTTCAGCAGCTCGCCGCCCGCGGCGAGCGCCACGGCCAGCGAGCCCGGCACGATCGACAGCATGTTCGTGTCGCGCAGCAGCGCCGGGATCGCCAGCGAATGCGGCACCGTGATCCTCAGCCGCGGCGCCGGCAATGCCGCCTCCAGCGCATGGCGATCGAACATCTCCGACTGGCGCGCCAGCCCCCGTTCGACGATGAAGCCGCCCACCGCGCCCTCCTCCTGCCCGCCCACCGACAGCGTCACCAGTGGGTACTTCTGCAGGTCGGCCAGGGTGAGCTTGCGCCGGGCGGCAGGATGGCCCTTGCGCATCAGGATCGCCTCGCCCTGCGTCATCAGCGTGCGCGAGTTCAAGCGCGCCGGCACCTGGGCAAAGATGCCGATGGCCAGGTCGATGCGGCCGAGGTCGATCTGCTCGGCCAGGTCCAGCCGCGTCGAAGGGCGGATGACCAGGTCGACGCCGGGCGCGGCCGCCTGCAGCGCGCGCGACAACGGCGCCACCAGCACCGCGGTGATGTGGTCGTTGGCCGCGATCACGAAACGCCGCCTGGACTTCTCCGGCGCGAAGGGCTCGACACCCAGCACGGTCTCGATGCGCCGCAGCGACTCGCGCAGCGCCGGCGCCATCGCGGTGGCGCGGCCGGTCGGCACCATGCCCTTGCCGGTGCGCATGAAGAGCTCGTCGCCGACGCGTTCGCGCAGCCGGCGCAGCGCATGGCTCACCGCCGACTGGGTGAGGTTCAGCCGCTTGCCGGCCAGGACCAGGTTGCGCTCCTCGTAGATGGCCTCGAACACCTTCAGCAGGTTCAGGTCCGTGGGGCCGATGCTCATCGTGCCGCTCCATGAGTTGAATCCCATTCATTATGGAATTGCAAAACCATCAGTTCCATTCAGTTCCTCGATTGCCCATGATCGCGTCCATCCCACCTGGAGTCCTGAAGATGAACGCCGAAACCCTGATCGAGCTTTGCATTCCCTTCCTCGAGGAAGTGAAGGACATGACCACCGGCACCGAAGTCGAGCGCTGGCTCAACGACAAGTACGGCCCGGCCAGCGAGCTGTACCGGGCCCTCGCCGGCGCGGTGCAGCAGGGCGTGCGCGACGGCTGGGCCGCCAATGTCGAGATCGAGGGGCCCCACTACCGGCGCAGCCGCCTCGCCGAGCCCTCCGCCCGCACGCTGCACTTCAGCATCACCGCCGTCTGGATGGACAGCACCGGCAACGGCCAGGGCCACGAGGACGGACGTTTCCGCGGCCAGTACCACGGCCACCCCTACGGCGAGTTCAACATGGTCATCCCGGTGACCCCGGGCGCCGCGCTGAACGGGCCCAACGGCTGGTGCTTCGGCGGCTGGACCGCGCCCGCGCCCGGCAGCCAGCACTACCCCGAGGCGAAGGGCGGCGCGGTGATCGCGCTGTTTTTCCTGCCCTCGGGCCGGATCTCGTACCACGAGGCGCCGCAGGCCCGAACGCGCGTGCCGCGCCGGCGGGTGGCCGACTTTGCCCGGCTCATCGGGTTCACACCTTGAGCGATCTTGCCCTGCCCGCCCGTCTCCCCCATCATCGGCGGCCATGAGCCGACCCGCCCTCCTCCTCGCCCCGGCGCCGCGCCGGGTGGACGACATCCTTGACGCCGGCCAGCTCGCGCGGCTGCGGGCGCTCGGGGAGCTGCACATCTTCGACGACCGGCCGCCCACCGATGCGGAGTTCGCCGCCATCGCGCCGACGCTGCAGATCCTGATCGGCCAGCTCGACATGCCGCGCGAGCGGCTCGACCAGGCGCCGGGGCTGCGCGCGATCTTCAACGTCGAGGGCAACTTCCTGCCCAATATCGACTACGCGCATGCGATGTCGCGCGGCGTGCGGGTGCTCAACATCAGCCCGGTGTTCGCCGAGCCGGTGGCCGAGGCCGCGCTGGGCATGGCCATCGACCTGGCGCGCGGCATCAGCCGCGCCGACCGCCGCATGCGGGCCGGCACGGAGCAGTACGGCCTCGAAGCCAATCGCGATGCGTATTCGCTGCGCGGCCAGACCATCGGCTTCGTGGGCTTCGGGGACCTGGGCCGCGCCATCGCGCCGCTGCTGGCGCCGTTCCGGCCGCAGAGCCTGCTGGCCTATGACCCCTGGCTGGCCCCGGCCTTCATCGAATCGTTCCAGTGCGAAAGCTGCCCGCTGGACGAGGTACTGGCGCGCAGCCGCATCGTGTTCGTCGTGGCCGGCGCCACGGCCGACAACCAGGGCCTGCTCGGCCGCAGGGAGTTCCTGTCCATGCAGCCGGGCGCCTCGCTGGTGCTGGTGAGCCGGGCCGCTGTGGTGGACTTCGAGGCGCTGCTGGACGTCGCCGAGAGCGGGCAGGTCCGCGTCGCCACCGACGTATTCCCGCAGGAGCCTCTACCCGCCGGCCACCGCGCCCGCCGGGGCGAGCAGCTGCTGCTGTCGCCCCACCAGGCCGGCGCGCTGCATACGGTGCTGCAGGGCATCGGCGCGATGGTGCTGGCCGATGCCGAGCTGATCGCGCGCGGCCTGCCGCCGAACCTGTGCAAGGCGGCGCAGCCCGAGACGGTGGCGCTGTCGCGCAGCCGGCCGGTCGAGCGCAGCTGAGATCAGCTCGCTGCGGCGAGGAACTCAGGCGCCAGGCCGGCCTCGTGCCGCGCCCACATGCGGTCGAGCAGCGCCTCGAAGTCCCGCGCATAGCGCCGGCTGTCGAACAGCGGCAGTTCCAGCCGGCGCTCGCGCAGCTGCAGCTGCGCCCGCCGCAGCGCCGCCATGTCGTGGCACAGCGCCACTGCGCGGTCCACATAGGCCTGCACGTTGGGGCAGATGAACTGCGGCAGCTCGCAGGCGGCCACCAGGCTGGCGGCCACGCGCGAGGCGAAGGTGGCGCCCGGCACGGTCAGCACCGGCACGCCGGCCCACAGCGCCTCGCTGGCGGTGGTGTGGGCATTGCAGGGCCAGGTGTCGAGGAACAGGTCGGCGCACTGCAGGCGCGCGAGGTTGCCGGCAGCGTCCACCAGCGGCGCGAAGACCAGGCGCGAGGCGTCCACGCCTCGCAGCGCCATCTCACTGCGCAGATTGGCCTCGGCCACCGGGTTCCAGCTGAGCAGCCACAGCACTGCATCCGGCACCGCGCGCAAGACCTGGCCCCAGGCATCGGCCGCCTCGGGCGTGATCTTGGTGCTCTGGTTGAAGCAGGCCAGCACCGGCGCCTGCTCGGGCAGGCCCAGCTCGGCGCGGCTCGGCGCCAGCGGCAGCGCGCGGCGGCTGTCGTTGGGTTGGTAGCTGTGCGGCAGCTGCGCGATCTGCTCGCTGAAGTGGGCCGCATGGGCCTGCGGCGTGACGATGCGGTCACCGACCAGGTAGTCGATGAAGCCCGCACCGCTCGTGCCCGGAAAGCCCAGGAAGCCCACCTGCACCGGCGCCGGCCGCCAGGCCAGCGCGCGGAAGCGGGTATCGCGGGTGTGGGACTTCAGGTCGACGGCGATGTCGACGCCGTCCTCGCGCATCCGGCGGGCCAGGTCCACGTCGGCCACATGCCGCACGTCACGGAAGCTGTCGGCGGCGGCGCGCACGCGCTGCTGCAACGCGCTGCCGTCCTCGGGGCTATGGCAGTACAGCAGCACCTCGAAGCGCTCGCGGTCGTGCAGCTCCAGCAGCTCGGCGACCAGCAGCGCGGTGGCGTGGTTGTGGAAATCGCTGGAGAGGTAGCCGATGCGCAGGCGGCGGCCTTCGCGCGGCGGCCGCGCAGCGGCCGGCGGCAGCGGCGCGATGCCGGCCGTCAGCGCCTGGCTGTTGAGGCGCGCCACGCGCAGTTGCTGGGCCGGGCGCACGGGCGCCATCAGCAGCGAGAAGGCGGTGACCTGGGCCAGCGCGCCGTCGCCGGCCTCGTCGAGCTGCTTGACCAGCGCGGCGACATGGGTGGCCAGTTGCCCCCATTCGCCGGCGCGTTGCAGCTCGTGGACGAGCTGGGACAGGGCCAGCGGTTTCAGCTCTCCGCCCTTGTCGACGACGGCGGCGGTCTCGAAGCAGACCGCGGCATCGCGCGGCCGGTCGATCAGCTGGAAGGCCACGCCGAGGCGGTGGTGCCCCAGCGCGTTGAACATGTTCAGGTGCAGCGCCTGCAGCAGCACGGGAATCGCATCGGCGGCGCGGCGGGCGTCGAGCAGGGCCTCGCCGCGCTCGAACAGGTAGTCGGCATCGGGGGCCGCGGCGGGCACGCAGGCGTCGAAGACGGCGGCAGCCTCATCCGCACGGCGCAATTCGCGCAGCACGCGGGCGAGCATGCGGCAGGCCAGCGCATGGCTCGGGGCGAGTTCGAGCGCGCGGCGCGCGGGCGCCTCGGCGGCGGCGGGCAGGCCCTGCTTCAGGCGCAGGCCGGCCAGGCTCAGCGGATACAGCGGATCCTGCGGCGCCAGCTCGATCGCCTGCTGGTACTCGGCCGCGGCGGCGTTCCACTGCTCGCGCCCGGCGGCCCGCTGGCCGGCGTCCCAGCAGCGGCGGGCCTGTTCGTCCAGCACCTGCTGGCGGTTGCGTGGAAGGCGGAGGGCTGCGGGCTGGGTCATGGCAGACGGGAGGTTCGGGTGCGAAAAAGCCAGGCCTGCACGGAAACAGGCCTGGCTTCCAAGTCAATGCTCAGTGAATTACTGCAGCAGCGACATGACCATGCCGGACATGCTGTTGGACTGCTTCAGCATCGCCGAGCCGGCCTGCATCAGCATCTGCTTGGTCGTCATCTCGGACGTTTCCGTCGCGTAGTCCGTGTCCATGATGCGGCCCTTGGCTTGCGACACGTTGGTGCTCATGTTCTGCAAGTTGTTGT
Source organism: Pelomonas sp. KK5 (assembly GCF_001984095.1). Taxonomy (GTDB): domain Bacteria; phylum Pseudomonadota; class Gammaproteobacteria; order Burkholderiales; family Burkholderiaceae_C; genus KK5. The sequence continues at coordinate 4,872 of NZ_LYVQ01000242.1, read as the reverse complement.
AGACGTGGTCGAGGCGGTTCGACGCGGCGCCCAGGGCCGAGCGGACCTTGCCGACCGAGGCGATGGCCGTGTCCAGCGAGGTGATGGTGGCGGTGGAGCCGATCTCGGCGCCGACCGTGCCGGCGGTGGCCGTGGTCTTGTAGGCGGCGCTGATCGAGCCGAGGTCGCCGGCGTCGTTGGTCAGCTGCGAGACGACGCCCGAGGTGTCGACCTGCATCGTCTCGGCAGCGCTGGCGCCGATCTGGAAGGTCACGCCGCCGGTCTTGCCCAGCATCGAGGTGCCGCCGGTCACGGCCGCGGCGTTGGTGCCGACGCCGAACAGCGCCTGGCCGCCGAAGGTCGTGTTCTTCATGATGTTGGTCAGTTCGCGGCCCAGCGAGTCGTACTCGGACTGCATCGCGGACTTGTCGGCGGCGGTGGCGGTGCCGTCGGCGCCTTGCGTGGCCAGGTCCTTCATGCGCAGCAGGATGTTGGTCGTCTCGCTGAACGCGCCTTCGGCGGTCTGCATCATCGAGATGCCGTTCTGCGAGTTGCGCATCGCCACGGCCTGGCCGCGGGTCTGGGCGTCCAGACGGGTGGCGATCTGCAGGCCGGCGGCGTCGTCCATGGCGGAGTTGACGCGGTTGCCGGTCGACAGGCGGCTCATCGAGGTGGACAGGGCCTTCTGCGAGGCACCCAGCGAGTTCTGGGCGGACAGGGAAGCGGCGTTGGTATTCAGGCTCAGCATGATGCTTGTTGCTCCAGTTTGGGTTGCGGGGCACGTCCTGCCCTCAGCACTCCAAGGCGACACCGGCCGCGGCGGACTTAAATCGACCCGCGAAAAATTTTTGATGCGCCGCCGCAATATCATTTGGCGCATGACGACCAGGAAGCGCTCCGCCACTGCCGAGATCGCCGCCGACGCCCGCCTCGACGAGGACGCCCGCGCGGTGCGCGTGCTGCTGCAGTTCCGCCAGGTCTTCAATGCGGTGAAGACCCATTTCCAGCATGTGGAGACCAGCGTGGGCCTGGGTGGCGCGCAGCTCTGGGCGCTTGGCGTGATCCGGGATACGCCCGGCATCGGCACCGGCGGCGTGGCCGAGCGGATGAACATCCATCAGTCCACCGCCAGCAACCTGCTGGGCGTGCTGGTCGAGCGCGGCCTGGTGGCCGCCGGCCGCGACGACGGCGACAAGCGCGCCGTCAAGTGGCGCCTGATGCCGGCCGGCGCGCAGGTGCTGGAGGCCAGCCCCGGGCCCTTCACCGGCGTGCTGCCGCAGGCGCTGCACGAGCTGGACGAGCACGTGCTCGAACGGATGGAAGAAGACCTGGCGCTGCTGCTCAAGCAGCTGGGCGCCGGACGCAAGGGTCGCAAGATTCCGCTGGCGCGGATGTAGCCGGGGTCAGGTCTTGACGGTCAAGGCTTGCTGTTGCGCTTCATCAAGCGCAAAGCCTGCATCACGACCGGCTTGGCCCAGGTCGGCACGTCGGCCGGGGCGATCATCTCGGTGATCTCGCGGCCCTGGCGCATGCGCAGGATCAGCTTCGGGCGAGGCGCCAGGCCGCGGCGCGGATCGCTCTCGATGCTGTTGTCGAAGACCACCAGGCTGGTCAGCAGCGGCATCAGCTCCACCAGGTTCTGCAGGCTCGACAGGTAGCGCTGGCGGATCTTGGCTTCCGGGATGTCATGCCCGCCGTGGGCCACGCGCGAGCGCACCCGCTCGATGTGCAGCTCCGGCGTGGCCAGGCCGGCGAACCACAGGTGCACCTCGGCGCCGGCGCGGGCGCCGTTCATCAGCATCGTGGCCAGGGTGTTGGCCCCCAGCGTGGTCTCGAACATGAACTGCTCGCCGCGCGACAGCGCCCGCTCCAGGCCCTGGCGGCCGAGTTCCCAGGCCTGGGAATTGGCCTCCTCCTGGCCGAGGCCGGGATTGGCCAGCATCAGCTCGCGGGCCTGGCGGTCGGGGTTGTAGAAGGAGCCGCCGGACTGCTCCAGCGCAGCGCCGCCGATGCTGCTCTTGCCGGCGCCGTTGACGCCAGCCAGCACGAAGATGCGGGCGCCCACGGCGGGCGATCAGCGTGAGTGGGAATGGGTCGTCGTCGAGGCGGCCGCCGACTGCGCCGCCCGCCCCAGGGCCTCGCCGCTCATCGCGAAGGCCTGGTCGGCCGCGTCGAGCGCACCGCCGCTCTGCATCGCCGCGTAAAGGGCCTCGAATTCCTCGCTCAGGCGGTCCAGGCTCGGGCGGCCGGCTTCCTGCAGCGCCAGGTAGCGCTCGACCGTCATCAGCACCATCTCCGGCTTGTTGTGGGCGGTGATGACCACCTCGCCCTGCTGGGCGACAGTGCGGCTGACGCGCGGCAGCTCGCCGGCCAGTTCGGTGCGGGTAAAGGGGATCAGGCGGGCACTGCGGTGCTCGTCCAGCGGAAGATCAACAGCGATCGCTTCGAGGGCCATGGCAAGCTCCAACCGTGATTTTCAGGATTTTAGGCGATTTGCGCGTCGGCGCGGTACGCCAGCCACAGGGCAAAAAAAGGGCCGGCTCTGCAAGCCGGCCCAAATATCGCCCCGGGGTGAGGGCGAGGTGCGTCAATCAATCAGTCAATCCATCAAACCATCAGCCCAGCCGCACCGGCACGAAGATCCGGTCCTTGCCGCGCTGCAGCAGCAACGCCACCGACTTGTCGGCGCCGGCCACGACCTTCTGGACCTGCTCGATCGAGCTGACCGGCGTGCCGTTGACGGCCAGCAGCACGTCGCCCGGCTGCACGCCGGCGCGGGCGGCGGCGCCGGCCACGTCCTCGATCAGCAGGCCATCCTTCAGGCCGGCTGCCGCCTTCTCCTGGCCCTGCAGCGGGCGCAGCGCCAGGCCCAGCTTGCCGCCGGAGGCGCCGCTGTCATTGCCGGCCACCACGGCCGCCTTGTCGGCCGCGTCGCCCAGCTTGGCGCTCAGCGTCTCGCGCTTGCCCTGGCGCCAGATCTCCAGCGTGGCCTTGTCGCCCGGCGCGGCCTGGCCCAGCAGGGCCGGCAGGTCGGACGAGGCGACGATCGGCGTGCCGTTGTACTTGAGCACCACGTCACCGGACTTCAGGCCGGCCTTGGCCGCGGGGCCGCCGTCCTCGACGCTGGCCACCAGCGCGCCGGCCGGGGCATCCAGCTTGAAGGAATCGGCGAAGCTCTGGTTGACGTCCTGGATCGTCACGCCCAGGCGTGCATGCTGGACCTTGCCGGTAGCGACGATCTGGTTCTTGACGCGCTGCGCCAGGTCGATCGGGATCGCGAAGGACAGGCCCTGGTAGCCGCCGGTCTGGCTGAATATCTGCGAGTTGATGCCGACCACCTCGCCGCGCGCATTGAACAGCGGGCCGCCGGAGTTGCCGGGATTCACCGCCACGTCGGTCTGGATGAAGGGCACGAAGTTCTCGCCCGGCAGCGCGCGGCTCTTGGCGCTGACGACGCCGGCGGTCACGCTGTTCTCGAAGCCGAAGGGCGAGCCGATGGCCAGCACCCATTCGCCGACGCGCAGGTCCTTGGTGTCGCCGAGCTTCACGACCGGCAGGTTCTTCGCCTCGATCTTGATGACGGCCACGTCGGTCTGCGGGTCGGAGCCCAGCACCTTTGCCTTGTACTCGCGGCGGTCGGTCAGCTTGACGATCACCTCGGACGAATCACGCACGACGTGGGCGTTGGTCAGGATGATGCCGTCGGCGCTGACGATGAAGCCCGAGCCCTGGCCGTGCGAGGGCTGGGGCGTGCCGCCGCCACCGCCCTGCCCCGGCATGCCGGGCACGCCGCCGAAGCGGCGGAAGAACTGGTAGAAGGGATCGTCCGGGTCGATCTGCGGCGCGCCCTGCATGCGGCGCGCGGTCTTGACGTTGCCGGTGACGCTGATGTTCACGACGGCCGGGCCGTACTGGGCGGTCAGCGTGGCGAAGTCGGGCATGGTGACCATGCCGATCGGTGCGGCGGCAGGCGCCGGCGCGGCAGCGACGACCGCCGGCGTGGCGCCGACCACGGCGGCGGCCGCGGCAGGCATCGCCGCCTTGTTCAGCGCGGCTGCCGCAACGGCGCCGCCACCCAGGCCGATGGCGCCTGCGGCGGCCAGCGCCCAGACGAGTCGCTTGGCGGGAATCATGGTTTCGATGGGCATCGGTGTCTCTCCTGGCTGACGTTGAATCGAGGGCCTATGCGAACCCTTGGACCAACTATGGAAGTGCCGGCTTAGACCGCACTTAATGAAGGCTTAGGTCCCGCTTAGGCGAAACGAAGCGTCACACGCAGGCCGCCGAGCGCCTCGGAGCGGTCCAGCGCCAGCGCGGCGCCATGCCGGTCGGCAATAGACTTGACGATGGCCAGGCCCAGGCCGCTGCCGGTCACGTTGGTGGAGGCCGCCGCATCGCTGCGGTAGAAGCGATCGAACACCCGCGCACGCTCCGCCTCGGGAATGCCGGGGCCGCTGTCCTCGACGACGAGGGACGCGCCGCGCAGGGCCACGTCCACCTTGCCGCCGGCCGGCGTGTACTTGATCGCGTTGTCCACCAGGTTGCGCACCAGCACGCGCAGGCCCTCGGCATGGCCCGGCAGCGTCAGCGCATCGGCCTGCACCAGGCCCAGGTCGACCTCGCGCACCTGGGCGGTGGCGGCCTGCTCGGCCAGCACCTGCTGGACGAGGGCCTGCAGGTCGACCGGCTTCGGGGCTTCGGCGGCGGCCTCCTGGCGGGCCAGCAGCAGCAACTGCTCGACCACGTGCGTGGCGCGGTCGATCCCGGCGCCCAGCCGGTTCTGCACCAGCGTGCGCGTGGCCTCGTCGGGTGCGCGCTGCAGCGCCTGCAACTGCAGCTTCAGCGCGGTCAGCGGCGAGCGCAGCTCGTGCGCCGCGTCGGCCACGAAATGAC
>NZ_LYVQ01000241.1 GCF_001984095.1 Pelomonas sp. KK5 | reverse complement strand
GCCTCGGCCTGCCCCATCGCCTGCACCGCCGCGCCGCTGGCGGCCAGCAGGTCGATCAGCGGCACCTGCTTCTCGGCGGCGATGCGCTTCGTGGCGTCGGCCCAGGGCTGCAGGTCGTTCTGCAGGCGGCCCTCCTTGCCGTCGAAGCTGCGGCGCGTCAGCGGCGTGGCCAGCAGCGGCGTGCCGCCCGCGGCGCGGACCTCGTCCACATAACGCGCGATGTTGATGGGGAACTCGGTCTTCAGGTCGGTCGACCGGCCGGGCTTGCCGGGCTGGTCGTTGTGGCCGAACTCGATCAGCACATAACTGGTCTTGTAGACGGACTTGTCGGCCAGCGGGGCCAGCACCTTGGCATCCCACAGGCCTTCGGCGCGGAAGCTGCCGGAGCTGCGGCCGTTCTTGGCGACGTTCAGGCAGGCGACCTGCGGCTTCAGGCGGGCGCAGAGCGCGTCGCCATAACCGTTGTTCGGGGCCAGCGTGGAGTCGCCGACGAGGATCAGGCGCACGGGCGGCAGCTCCGTCTGGCCGGCGCAACCGGCGAGCAGGGCAAAAAGGGCAAGAAGTTGGAGCCTCATGAGGACAGCGTCTCGTTGTAGACCTTGGCGCCGATGCGCACGTTCTTGAGCACCAGGCCGCGCGTGTTGAAGAGGTAGATCGGCTGCTTCTCCAGCACCGGCGTGCCGAGGTCGCAGTCGCGGACCACGATGTCGCTGACCGGCAGGATCTGCGGCGCGGGCTGGGCCGGGCCGTTGTAGTCGCTCGCGATCGGGCCGAGGATCACGATGGCCTGGTAGCTGGAGCGCGGGCCCGAAGGCGTGGGCACGCGGCCGACGGTGACGTTGGAGATGCGCACGTTGGTGACGATCGGCGGGCGGGTGCGCACCTTGTCCAGCGTGGCGTCGTAGCCGCAGTCGATGGCGATCACGGCGCCGGCCGAGACGGCGACCGTGCGGTCCGGCACCAGCGAGCCGGGCAGCGCGCGGTACATGCCCGGCGTGGTGCGGATGCCGTTGGGAATCTGGATGTTGCGGATGTGCAGGTTGCGCAGGAAGCCGCCGCGGCTCATGCTGCACTTCAGCCGGATGCCGACGTTCAGCGGGTCGCTCTTCCAGTGGCTGTTCTCGAACACCAGGTTCTGCGCATACACGTTCTGGATGCCGCCGGACATGATGCTGCCGAAGGTCAGCGCGCCGTGGCCGCTGTGCATGCGGCAGTTCTGCACGACGATGTTCTGGGCCGGGCCGTACTGCGTGTCCGGGCCCTTGCCCGAGTCGATGGCGATGCAGTCGTCGCCGGTGTTGAACTCGCTGTCCTCGATCAGCACGCCGTCGCAGGCCTCGGGGTCGAAGCCGTCGTTGTTGGGGCCCATGCTGTTGGCCAGCAGACGCCGCACGTGGACGTTGCGGCAGCCCACCGGGTTGTGCTGCCAGAAGGGCGTGTTGGTGCTCTGGTAGCCCTCGAAGAGCACGTCGGTGCAGTCGATGACCTGCACCATCTGCGGCCGCAGGTAGTGGCCGATGCCGAAGATGCGTTTCTCCTTGGGCACGCGGGCCTCGGCCAGAGCGCGCAGGAAGTCGGCGTCGCGGCGGAAGTTCCCTCCCTTGCCCTGGATGAAGGCGGCCTCTTCGGCGCTGAGGTGCGGCGCGGCCTCGCGCAGCGATGTGGGGTTGTTCGGGTTGAGGTGCACCTCGGTGCGGCCGCTGTGCGGCACGTGGCGCGGCGCGGAGCCGTCGTCCATGCGCTCGCGGCCCTTCCAGGACCACCAGCAGTCCGGCCCGTCGGCGAACTTCAGGCCCGCCTGCCCGTCGAGGATGGCGGTGTGGTCCTCGCCGGTCAGGGCGATGTTCTTCTGGCCGTAGGCGTAGACCAGCGGCGAATAGTTCAGCAGGTCGTTGCCTTCCCAGCGGCACAGGGTCAGCTTGCCGTTGGGGCCGCAATCGTGGACGCCGTACTTCGCGTAGTCGCTCGGGCGGTTGCTGAAGTAGACGTGCGCGCCGGCCTGCAGATGCAGGTGGACGTTGGACAGCAGCACGATCGGGCCGGCCACGTACCAGGCGCCGGCCGGGATCACGACGCGCCCGCCGCCGGCCGCATGGCAGGCGGCGATGGCGGCCTTGATGGCGGGGTAGCAGTCGGTGGCGTCGGGCGCCGGCGTCTGCACGGCGGCCTCGTCGGTGAAGGAGATCCAGGCGGTGGCCGGCACCAGGCGGGCCGGCTTCGCGCCGTGGGCGGTGATGGGAAAGTCCTCGTCGCGGAAGACGAGGGGCTGGGCGGCGAAGCGGTCGACGATGGCCTGGGCCTGCTGCCACGGGTCGCTTTCTTCGTCAGCGACGGCGGGCAGCGAGGCCAGGCCAAGGACGGGGGCCAGCTTCAGCAGCGCGCGGCGGGACATGTTTGGATTCAATGGCGCTCCGCAATGGGTCGAGTCACCGGGGACAAGTGGTCGCAACAGGCCGGGCCGAGCGCCGGGCCGCCCCAAGCCGGCCCGTTTGGCGATGTTGCCCGGGCTCGATGCCCGGGCAATCGCCGTCCCCTCGGGGGACCGCCCAGGCTTGCCCGCGTTCAGCGGGGCAAGACTGGGCGAGGGGCTCACCTCAATACTCGTAGGTGATGCGACCGTTCCAGGAGCGGCCGATCGGGCTCGCGGCGCTGCTCAGGTAGCCGTTGCTGTACAGCGTGCTGTTGGTCGGCGGCGGCATGCGGTCGAACACGTTGTTGATGCCGGCGATCAGCGTGATGTGCTTGAAGCCCTTGTAGGTGGCCGTCCAGTTCACCAGCGAGTACGAGGGGATCACGTGGTTGTTGGCCGCCGCGACCGTGGTCGTGTTCTGGTCCTGGTAGGTCGAGTTGAAGACCTCGGTGACCTGGGTCGACCAGTCGCCGCGCTGCCAGCCCACGCGCAGGTTGTGCTTCCAGCGGAAGGACAGGATCGGGAAGCTGCTGGTCGTGCCGTTGCTGGCCAGGCCGAAGCGCCCGATGTTGGAGACCCAGGGGCCGCCCTTGTCGATCTGGTTGTCGAACTGGGTCAGGTAGGTGCCGTCCAGGCCGAAGGTGAAGTTGCCCATGCTGGCGTGCTTGAACACGTAGCTCATGCTCAGGTCCAGGCCGGCCACCTTCTGCCCGCCCAGGTTCATCGTGATGTTGTCGATGTAGAGCAGGTTCTTGTTGGCGTCGCGGACGAACAGGTTCAGGTACTTCATCGGATCGGCCAGGTAGGCCGACTCGGGCAGGTTGGCGATCATGTCGGTCATGGTCACCTTCCAGTAGTCCAGCGAGACGGTCGCGTTCTTGACCGGCTCGACCACGATGCCCAGCGTGTAGTTCTTCGACTTCTCGGGCTGCAGGTCGGGGTTGGAGCCGGTGCGCTTGAGCTGGGTCGCGTTGCAGACGATGTTGGCGGCGTAGCCGGGCAGGGCGGTGCCGGAGCCGGTGACGCTGGGCGTGGCGCTGGGGCACAGGACCGGGTCGTCCAGCTTGGCCGAGGTGGTCGAGTTGGACCCGGGCAGGCGGTAGCCGTAGCGGTCGAACAGCGTCGGCGCGCGGAAGCCGGTGCTGGCGGAGCCGCGGAACATCAGCGAGGCCATCGGCTGGAAGCGGAAGCTGGCCTTCGGGTTGAAGGTGTTGCCGAAGTCGCTGTACTTGTCGTCGCGGGCGGCGAGGTTGACCGTCAGCGTCTTGGTGAGCGGCATGTTCAGCTCGGCGAACAGCGCGTAGACCTTGCGCGAGCTCTCGGCGTAGGTGGGCGTGGCCGCCACCGGCACGGCATAGGTGCCGATCGCCTTCTTGTCGTCGCGGGTGGAGTCGCGGTGCGCGTCGCCGCCGATGGCCAGCGCCATATTGCCGCCGCCCATCGCCATCAGCTCGCGGCTGAGCGTGAAGTCCACGCCGGTGAAGGTGCTGCGCGCGGCGCGCAGGACCTGGTCGTTGTCCAGGCGGATGCTGTCCAGGTAGGCCTGGCCGGTGGCGTCCTGCGTGACGCTGAAGGGATTGATCGTGCCGTTGGAGATGCCCTGGTTGAGCTTCAGGCCGTCGTAGATGCCCTGGTGCAGGCGGACCTTGCGGTCGCTGATGCCGATGTCAACGCCGGCCTTGTAGTCCCAGTTGGCGATCCGGCCTTCGTCGTTGATCACCAGGCGCTGGTTGATCTGGTTGTCGCGGGTGCCGGCGATCTCGGGGGCGCTGTAGTTGACCGTCAGCGCCTCGCCCTTCAGCGCGGCGATGGCGGGCACGCCGCCGGAGCCGCCGGGGTAGTACTTGCTGCTGGTCGGGGTGATGACGGCGGCCGGCACGCTGGGCGAGACGGTGGTGATCGCCGCGGCGGTGGCCGGGTTGCGCACGCTGTCGATGAACTCGTCGCCGCGGGTGTACTCGGCGGTCAGCACGTGGTCGGGGTTGATCTGCAGCGTGCCCTTGGCGAAGAAGGTGGTCTGCGAGTTGCCGTACAGCGCGGTGTTGTAGTTGTTCGGATCGAGCACGCAGGTGGCGGTCTTGCTGCTCTGGATCGAGTAGGGCGCGAGGCAGCCGGTGGCGTAGTACGGGTTGTAGGTGAGCTTGCTGCCGATGGTGGAGGTGACGTTGGCCGGGAAGGCATTGCCACCCGAAGCCGCCGAGGGCGGACGGCCCAGCGCGGTCAGCGCGGCGGCGTCGCTCAGGAAGGCGCGGTCCGAGGCGGCCAGGCGGTTGCGGCGGTGGGCGTCGAAGGTGGCGAAGACGTTCCAGCCCTGCTTGTCGATGTCGCCGGCGCCGACGGTGAAGCCGATGCGCTTCTCCTCGCCGCCGCCGTGGCGCTCGGGCTCGACCGCCTGCACCGTGGCCGTGAAGCCGGTGTAGCTGCGCTTGGTGATGAAGTTGACGACGCCGCCGATGGCGTCCGAGCCGTAGATGGAGGAGGCGCCGTCGTTCAGCACTTCCACCCGCTCCAGTGCGCTGATCGGGATGGTGTCGAGGTTGGCGTAGCCGTCGGCGATCGCCTCGTTGGCCAGGCGGCGGCCGTTCAGCAGCACCAGCGTGCGGTTGACGCCCAGGCCGCGCAAGTTGATGTTGGTGCCGGCGCCGGCATTGGACGGGGCCAGCGAGATCGACTGCGGCAGCGTCATCATCACGTCGGCCAGCGTCGTGATGCCGCGCTGGGTGAACTCCGACGCCTTGATGCTGGTGACCGGCAGGGCCTCCTCGGTGGCCAGGCGCTTGATGCTCGAGCCGGTGACTTCCACGCGCTCCAGCGCGGCGCTGGGCTTGTTGTCAGCGTCCTGCGCCTGCGCTGCCAGGCTCAGCACGGCCAGCGTGACGGCGCTCAGCAGATGGATCTTTGTACTCATGGCCTCTTGTCTCCTTCTTTATTTGAGAAATGGATGGTGTCCGGGATCTCGGGTGTGAATGCGTGAGGTGCGGCTTGCACGGCCAGAGGGCCGGGCCCGCACGCAGACCCTGATCCAGGACACACCGGCAGCAGGCCGGGGAGCATCAGGTCTTCGAGAGCGGTTTCTTCTTACAGCGAGAGGTAGTCGTCGCGGCGCGGGGAGAACTGGTCGAGCAGCGTGCTCTTGTCTTCCAGGGCCACCACGCCGTGCATGTGGAGGCGCGGTGCGATGAAGGCGTCGCCGGCGCGGATCACGCGCTTGATGCCGGCCACTTCGCATTCGAACGAACCGGAAAGGCAATAGGCGATCTGGTCGTGCGCGTCGTGGGCGTGGGGCGTGCCGATGGCGCCCTTGTCGAACTGCACCAGCACCGACATCAGCTCCGGCGTGTGCCCCACGATCTTGCGGCGGATGCCGTCGCCCAGCTCTTCCCAGGGCGTGGCGGCATTCTCAAAGTAGGCGTCCATACATCGTCTCCTCAGCCTTTGTTTGCAGCTACTATAGCGACCACGCAGAAAAATGAAACAGCGGTTCGCTAAATAGAAACCATGATTCCGGGAAAATCCCGACATGCATTAGGCTAGCGAGCAACGCTGTTTCATTTTGCCGTTCGAGCCCGAGAAAGAGACCCGCCACCATGATCCTGGACAACTTCCAACTGACCGGCAAAGTCGCCATCGTCACCGGCTGCAACACCGGCCTCGGCCAGGGCATGGCCCGGGCGCTGGCCCAGGCCGGCGCCGACATCGTGGGCGTCAATGTGTCCGAGCCGGAGGAAACCCGCCAGCAGGTCGAGGGCCTCGGCCGCCGCTTCCTGGACCTGCGCGCCAACCTCTCCGACATCTCCTGCCTCGAAGGCCTGGTGGCGCAGGCGAAGACGCTGAGCGGCCGGGTGGACATCCTGGTCAACAACGCCGGCATCATCCGCCGCGAGGATGCGATCAAGTTCAGTGAAAAAGACTGGGACGAGGTCATCGACCTGAACCTGAAGACCGTGTTCTTCTTCTCGCAGGCGGTGGCGCGGCAGTTCCTGGCCCAGGGCAGCGGCGGCAAGATCATCAACGTGGCCTCGATGCTGAGCTTCCAGGGCGGCGTGCGCGTGCCCTCGTACACGGCCAGCAAGAGCGGCGTGATGGGCGTGACCCGGCTGATGGCCAACGAGTGGGCGGCCCACCGGATCAATGTCAACGCGATCGCCCCCGGCTACATGGCCACCAACAACACGGCGGCGCTGCGGGCGGACGAGAACCGCAACTCGGCGATCCTGGAGCGCATCCCCGCCGGCCGCTGGGGCACGCCGGACGACCTGGCCGGGCCGGTCGTGTTCCTGGCCTCCGCCGCCTCCGATTACGTCAACGGCTACACCGTCGCCGTCGACGGCGGCTGGCTGGCCCGCTGAAATAACTGATGAGCTGGACGCCTGCATCAAGACGGGCGCCACCGCCGGAGACACGGTGAGATGTACGAGAACAAAAAGCTGGGTTTCCTGTTCGTGCTGCCCTTCGTGCTGGGGGTGCTGCTGTTCAAGCTCTTTCCCTTTGTGGCGAGCCTGGCGCTGAGCTTCACCCAGTACGACCTGATCGATCCGCCCGAGTTCACCGGGCTGGCCAACTACCAGGAGCTGCTGACGGCCGACCCGCTGTTCCGCAAGTCGCTGGGCGTGACGCTGCTGTTTGCGGTGCTGGCCGTGCCACTGCGCGTGGGCTTCGCGCTGCTGGTGGCCCATGTGCTGAACTTCAAGCTGCGCGGCATCAACTTCTTCCGCGCGGCCTTCTACCTGCCCTCGATCCTGGGCGGCTCGATCGCGGTGGCGGTGCTGTGGCGCTTCATCTTCTCGAAGAATGGCCTCGTCAACCTGCTGCTGGTGAAGGTGGGCATGAGCCCCATCGCCTGGCTGGCCGACGAGCACTTCTCGATGTGGACCATCGTGCTGCTGTTCACCTGGCAGTTCGGCTCGGCGATGGTGATCTTCCTGGCGGCGCTGCAGAACGTGTCGATCTCGCTCTATGAAGCGGCCGAGGTGGACGGCGCCAGCAAGTGGCAGCAGTTCTGGAAGATCACCGTGCCGCTGATCACGCCGGTGATCTTCTTCAACATGATCATGCAGATGGTCCAGGCCTTCCAGGAATTCAACGGGCCTTACATGATCACCGAGGGCGGGCCGCTGTCGTCCACCTACGTGCTGGCGCTGTACATCTACGACCAGAGCTTCCGCTTCTTCAACCTGGGCTATGGGGCGGCGCTGTCGTGGGTGCTGTTCGCGCTCGTCGCCGGGCTGGCTGGCGTCTCTTTCTGGAGCTCCCGCTACTGGGTGTTCTACAGCGGCGAGAAGGACAGCCGGAAATGAAATTCTCTTCGCTGGCCTCCACGGCCTGGCTTGACATCGTCATGCTCGGAGGAGTCGGCTGGCGAGTCCGGCCCTGCGCATCGCCGGGCTCAACTACGCCGGCCGCCCTTCGGGCGACTTCCTTCGGTGCTCGGCAACCGGCTCGCGCCGCGCAACTCGCTCGGCTACGCCTCACTCGGACAGGCGCGTCGAGTCAGTTCACGAAGCTCGCCTTCGGCTCGCCGAGCCGGCCGCCTGCGCGCCTCAGCGGCGCAGATTCGCCCGTCGACGCGCAGGGCCAGACTCGCTTCCACCAGCGGGCTGGCGCGCAAATGCTTCGTCGAACAATCCGACTGGTGGCGGCAACGCCGTGGCCTGGGCGGTTGCGCGGCGACTTCGGTGGTGCCGAGAAGCGCAGGAGCCCGAGGCGCGCGCGCAGCGCGCTTCGTGAACTGGCTTCGCACGCCTTGTTTGAGCGGAACGTAGTGCAGCGAGTTGCGTGCGGCCTCGGGTTCCGAGCATCGCAGGGGAGTCGACCCGAAGGGGAGACCGCCACCGCCGAGCCGTGCGGCCGCCCAGGCCACGGCGTTGCAACCCGGCTCGCCGCGGCAGTGTTCCCGCCGCGGCGCCGTGAGAATCGGCGAGGAACCCAATGAAGGAACTCATCCTGGGCCGCGACCGCGGCAACAAGTGGCTGCGCTACCTGATGCTCGGCGCCGTCGCCATCGTCATGCTGTACCCGCTGCTGTGGCTGGTCGGCGCCTCGTTCAAGACCAACACCGAGATCTTCACCGAAGCCGGCTTCTGGCCGCACCGCCTGGGCTTCGAGGCCTATGCCAAGGGCTGGAAGACCAGCACCGAGTACACCTTCGCCACCTACTTCCTGAACAGCTTCCTGATCACGATCCCGCGCATCATCGTGACGGTGATCTCCTGCGTGCTGGTGGCGTACGCCTTCGCACGCTTCGAGTTCTTCGCCAAGAAGCTGCTGTTCTCGATCATGGTGGCCACGATGATGCTGCCGCTGATCGTGCTCCGGCTGCCGCAGTACCTGATGTTCCGCGAGCTGGGCTGGCTGGACAGCTACCTGCCGCTGATCGTGCCCAGCGCCTTCGCCACCGACACCTTCTTCGTCTTCATGCTGGTGCAGTTCCTGCGCGGCATCCCGCGCGACATGGAGGAGGCCGCGATGATCGACGGCTGCAACCCGCTGCAGCTGCTCTGGCACATCATCGTGCCGCTGCTCAAGCCGGCCATCATCTCCGTGGTCGTCTTCCAGTTCATCTGGACGATGAACGACTTCATGGGCCCGCTGATCTACCTCGCCTCGGTGGAGAAATACCCGGTCTCGCTGGCGCTGAAGATGAGCATCGGCGCCACCGAGGAGGTGGACTGGGCCAACGTCATCGCGATCTCCGTCGTCGCGCTGATCCCCTCCGTGGCCGTGTTCTTCGCGGCGCAGAAGCATTTCATCGAAGGCGCCACCAGCAGTGGCGTGAAGGGTTGAGCATCGTGGCGCATCTGAGCCTCAAGAAAATCGAGAAGGTCTACCCCAACGGCTTCAAGGCCGTGCACGGCGTGGACCTGGAAGTGCGCGACGGCGAGTTCATGGTCTTCGTCGGCCCGTCCGGCTGCGCGAAGTCCACGCTGCTGCGCATGGTGGCGGGGCTGGAGACGATCAGCGGCGGCGAGCTGCGCATCGGCGACAAGCTGGTCAACCAGCTCTCGCCCAAGCAGCGCGGCATCGCGATGGTGTTCCAGAACTACGCGCTGTACCCGCACATGAAGGTGTACGAGAACCTGGCCTTCGGCCTGAAGCTCGGCGGCGCGAAGAAGGACGAGGTGGATCGCCGCGTGCGCCATGCGGCGAAGCTGCTGGAAATGGAGCACCTGCTGGACCGCTACCCGAAGCAGTTGAGCGGCGGACAGGCGCAGCGGGTGGCCGTGGGCCGCGCCATCGTCAAGAAGCCGGACGTGTTCCTGTTCGACGAGCCGCTGTCCAACCTCGACGCCAAGCTGCGCGCCAATATGCGCGTGCGGCTCACCGAACTGCACCGCACGCTGCGCGAATCCGGCGAGCCGGCCACGACCATCTACGTCACCCACGACCAGGTGGAGGCGATGACGATGGGCGAGCGCATCTGCGTGCTGAAGGAGGGCGTGATCCAGCAGGTGGACGTGCCGACGGCGCTGTACGAGCGGCCGGCCAACGCCTTCGTGGCCAGCTTCATCGGCTCGCCGGAGATGAACATCCATGAGGCCGAGCTGGCGAACGGC
>NZ_LYVQ01000240.1 GCF_001984095.1 Pelomonas sp. KK5 | reverse complement strand
AGCCGAGGCCGACTGGCAGTGGCTGGAACTGCAGAGCGGCCTGCCCTGGGTGCTGGCCGCCACCAGCGAGCAGTTCGTGCCGCAGATGCTGAACCTGGAGCTGCTGGGCGGCGTCAACTTCCAGAAGGGCTGCTACCCCGGCCAGGAGGTGGTGGCGCGCAGCCAGTACCGCGGCACGCTGAAGCGCCGCACCTATCTGTACGAGCTCGAAGGCGCCGCCGCGCCGGGCCAGGAGATCTTCCACAGCGCGGATCCGGGCCAGCCGGCCGGCCTGGTGGCCAATGCCGCGCAGCGCGCCGATGGTCGCAGCCTGCTGCTGGCCGAGACCAAGATCGCGGCGCTGGCCAACGGCACGCTGCACCTGGGCTCGGCCGAAGGGCCGCTGCTCACGCCGCGCGAGCTGCCGTACGCGCTGACGGAGCCGCAGTGATCGAGATCTACGTGTACTACAAGGTCGCGCCGGCGCGGGTTGAAGCACTCCATGCGGTGCTTCGGGCCTGGCCCCAGGTGCGACTGATGCGCCGCGACGGCGAGCTGGGCGAGTTGCAGACCTGGATGGAAGTCCACACCGGCCCCGACGCCGAGCGCACGGCAGCGGCGCTCGATGGCCTGGTCGGCCCCTTCGTCGAGGGCTCGCGCCAGGTCGAGCGCTTCCTGCCGGTCGCTACGCCAGCGCCCTGACCATTTCCACATGGCCGATGCCGGCCTCCTCGAAGACCTCGCCCCGCTGCACGAAGCCGGCGCGCAGGTAGAAGCCGCGCGCCGACAGCTGCGCATGCAGCACCGCCTCGGCGTAGCCGCGCGCCCGGCCCTCGCGCATCAGCGCCTCCAGCACCGCGCGGCCGACGCGGCCGCCGCGCATCGAGCGCACCACCGCCATGCGGCCGATCTTGGCCACGCCGGGCACATGCTCCAGCAGCCGGCCGGTGGCCAGCGGCATGCCGAAGCGGTTGAAGGCCACCGCATGGATGCAGCCGGCATCGGCCACGTCCCATTCCATCTCGGCCGGAATCTTCTGCTCGTCGACGAACACCGCCTGGCGGATCGCGCTGGCCTGCTCGCCCAGTTCGGCCCAGCTGCCGACACGCACCTCCACCACCGGCTCGCCCGCCTCGAAGGCCTCGATGGCGGCGCGCAGCGCTGAAGGAATCGGCTTGGAAACCTGCGCCACCGGATCGGCGAACACGTAGACCAGCTCGCCGTGCACCAGCAGATCCTCGCCGCGGAACACCGCGCAGACGATGGTCATCGAGCTGCTGCCGATGCGCTGGCAGCGCACGCCCACTTCCAGCTGCTCGTCATAACGCGCAGACCCGACGTACTCCAAGGTCGCCTTGCGTACGAACAAGTCACCGTCCAGTGACTTCATCGTCTCGTGGTAGGGCAGCGCCAGCGCGCGCCACCAGGCGCCGACGGCGGTGTCGAAATAGGTCAGGTAGTGGCCGTTGAAGACGATCTGCTGGGCATCGATCTCGGCCCAGCGCACGCGCTGGCGGTCGGCGAACTGAAAATCGGATCTCTGGAAGTCGCTTCTCTTCATGGTCAGTGCTTCGTTCTTCAGAACAGGGCCTGCTTCAGGGCCTGGGCGCTGGCGTCGAGCGCCTGCTCCGCCTCGGGGATCGCCCGGCCCATCTTGATGAAATCATGGGTGACGCCGCGATACAGCTCCAGCTGCACCTGGCCGCCCGCCGCGCGCATCCGGTCCGCATAGGCGATGCCTTCGTCGACCAGCGGATCGCATTCGGCCAGCACCACGCAGGCGGGCGCCAGGCCCGCGTGGTCCTCGGCCTCCAGCGGGGCGAAGCGCCAGTCGGTCCGGTCGGCCTCGTCGATGTACTGCGCAAAGAACCAGCGGATCACCTCGGTATCGAGCAGATAGCCCTCGGCAAAGCGGTGGTGCGAGGGCGTGTCGGCGTGGGCCGTGGTGCCGGGGGTGATCAGCAGTTGCAGGGCCAGAGGCAGCCCGATGTCGCGCGCGTGGAGCGCACAGGCGGCGGCCAGCGTGCCGCCGGCGCTGTCGCCGCCGACGGCCAGGCGGCTGCCGTCGCACCGCAGAGTCTCGGCGTTATGGGCCAGCCACTCCATCGCCGCCCAGCTATCGTCGACCGCCACGGGAAAGCGATGCTCGGGCGCCAGCCGGTAATCCAGCGCCACGACCGCCGCGCCGCTGCGCAGCGCAAGCTGCCGGCACAGGCTGTCGTGCGTTTCCAGCCCGCCGATGGTGAAGCCCCCGCCGTGCAGGTACAGCAGCACGGGCAGGCCTTCGGCCTCGCTGGGCGCGTAGAGCCGCGCCGGCCTGTCGGCCACGCTCAGATCCTCCACACGGGCCAGCGGCGCGCGCGGCAGATCGAGGATTTCCGCACCGATCCGATAGGCCGTGCGCGCCTCCTCGGGGCTTAGCGTATAAAACGGCGGACGGCCGGCGCGTCGGATGCGTTCCAGCACGCTGGCCATGCGCGCTGTCAACAAGGTGCTACTCACGGGCGATGCTGCAAGGCTATAAAGCGGGAAGCGTGGCAGAAATGGCCGAGTGTGCCAGAGAGGAATGCATGGCCCTGATCCAGTACCTGACCCAGATCCATCTCGACTTCGGTGCGAGCTCGCTGCTGCCGCAGGAGTGCGCGCGCATCGGCATGAGCCGCCCGCTGGTCATCACCGACGAAGGCGTGCGCGCCGCCGGCGTGCTGGCCCAGGCGCTCTCGGCCTGGGGCGCCGGCAAGGCCCCGCCGGTGTTCGACCAGACGCCGTCGAACCCGACCGAGGCCGCCGTGCGCCAGGCGGTCAAGCTCTACCAGATGGGCCAGTGCGACGGGCTGATCGCCATCGGCGGCGGCTCCAGCATCGACCTGGCCAAGGGCGTGGCCATCGCCGCCACCCATCCCGGCGCACTGAAGACCTACGCGACGATCGAGGGCGGCAGCCCCCGCATCACCGATGCCGCTGCGCCGGTGATCGCCGTGCCCACCACCGCCGGTACCGGCAGCGAGGTGGCGCGCGGCGCCATCATCATCGTGGACGACGGCCGCAAGCTGGGCTTCCACAACTGGGTGCTGATGCCCAAGGTGGCCATCTGCGACCCCGACCTGACGCTGGCCCTGCCCGCCCGGCTGACCGCCGCCACCGGCATGGACGCGATCGCGCACTGCATGGAGACCTTCATGTCCGCCGCGGTCAACCCGCCGGCCGACGGCATCGCGCTGGACGGCCTGGAGCGCGGCTGGCGCCACATCGAACGCGCCGCCCGCGACGGCCTGGACCGCGACGCCCGCTGGCACATGATGAGCACCAGCATGCAGGGCGCGCTGGCCTTCCAGAAGGGCCTGGGCTGCGTGCACTCGCTGAGCCACTCGCTGGGCGGCGTCAACCCGCGCCTGCACCACGGCACGCTCAACGCCCTCTTCCTGCCCGCCGTGGTGCGCTTCAACGCGGGTGCCGAGAGCATGCAGCTGGAGCGCCGCCTGCCGCGCATGGCCCACGCGATGGGCCTGGGTGCCTGCGACGAGCGGGGCGACGCGATCGCCGAGGCGATCAAGGACATGAACCGCCGGCTCGACCTGCCCGGCGGCCTGGCCGAGATCGGGGTCAGGTCTGAACAGTTCGAGCCCATCATCGACGGTGCGATGGCCGACCACTGCCACAAGACCAACCCGCGGCTGGCCACGCGGGACGACTACCGGGCGATGCTGGAAGCGTCGATGTAACAGGAGGCAAAAAAGCAGAAAGGGCGCCGAGGGCGCCCTTTCTGCATTCAAGTCAACAGTGATTTACTTGTTGACCGCGTCCTTCAGCGCCTTGCCCGGCGTGAACTTGGCGACCTTGGCGGCAGCGATTTCCAGCGGCTCGCCGGTGGCGGGGTTCTTGCCGGTGCGGGCAGCGCGCTCGCTGACCTTGAAGTTGCCGAAGCCCAGGATGGCCACGGCGTCGCCGGCGACCAGTGCCTCGGTGATCGAGCCCAGGGCGGCGTCCAGCGTCGAAGCGGCCACGGCCTTGGTCACGCCGGCCTTGGCGGCGATGCTGTCGATCAGTTCAGTCTTGTTCATGGGTGGTTTGTCCCGTCAATAAAAAGAAAATGACCCAGGCCGGGCTGGCCTTGGGCCGCGTGTTCCGCTCGCCGGACAAGCCGTGAGCGCAGCGTTCAGTGATGGGCCGGCCCCGCTTGGCGATCGACCCGAACCGCGCGGGCGCGGCTCTGAAGTCGGGCAGTATACGGCGAGGCGGCGCCGGCAGACTCGACCCTTTGCGGGCCTCGGCGCAGAGCGTGGCGAGAAGTAAAAGCAGCAGGGCCGCCGGCCCGAATGGAGGAATCGCAGGAGTGAGTGAGCCGGCGCTTTGATGCCCTGCCGAGCCCCGATTCCAGCGGTACTGCCCTGACGGGTGGCTGACCGGACCTGAAAGGAAAAGGCGCCCGAGTCCTTGATGAACTCGGGCGCCCTTGATTGGTGGTGGAGCCGGGGGGAATTGAACCCCCGTCCGCAAGCCATCACCGGGCAGTTCTACATGCGTAGCCGTCTGATTTGAATCTCGCGTTCAGGTCGCGCAGCGGCACGCTACCTTTCCCGCCAGTCACTTGATCTCGTTGCCCGACGAGTGACCCGCCTGGCAACCAGCTGATGTGAATGACTTCTCAACCCTCACCTTGCGGCTCAGGCCCGGCCCATCAGCGAACCGTTGAGAAGCTCAACTGCAATTAAGCAGCGAGTGCGAACGTAGAGTCGTTTGCAGTTACTTTGTTTCCAGTGGTTTTACGAGCGGACTGGTGCTCGGCATGCCCTACTCCGGATCCGCACCCACGTCGAAACCAGGTCGGCCCCAGAACTGAGTAGTTTAAGGCACGCGGAGCAGCTTCAAGAGCTCGCCGGGCACGGAGAGCAAAAAGTCTGCACCCCAGGCCTCGATCGGCTTGCCATGGCCGACATAGCCCCAGCGCACCGCGGCGGTCGCCATGCCGGCGGCGCGGCCGGCGGTGACGTCGCGCTCGTCGTCGCCGACGTAGAGGCAGCGCGCGGGCTCGACGCCGAGGCGCCGCGCCGCTTCCAGCAGCGGTGCCGGATGCGGCTTGGTGTGGCCGGTGGTGTCGCCGCCGACGACCGCCGCGGCCCGGTGCAGCCCCAGCGCGGCGGCGATCGGCAAGGCGAAGCGCTCGGCCTTGTTGGTGACGATGCCCCAGGGCAGGGTCAGGTCTTGCAGCAGCACGGCCACCTCGTCGAACACGCGCGTGTGCCGCAGCATGCGAGCCTCGTAGAGGTCCAGGAACTCGTGCTTGAGCGGCTCGAAGCGTTCATCACCGGGCGCCACGTCGAAGGCGCCGCCGAGCATGCCGCGGGCGCCCGAGCCGCAGCGCTCGCGCAGCAGCTCGTAGGCCACGGGCGCCAGGCCGCGCGCGGCGCGCATGTCGTTGGCGGCGCCGGCGAGGTCGGGCGCGCTGTCGATCAGCGTGCCGTCCAGGTCGAACAGCACGGCCGCGAAGGCGGCGCCGTTCACGGCTGCCGCCGGCAGGCCAGCAGGTAGTTGACGTCGGTATCGGCGCCCAGGCTGTAGCGCTGCGTCAGCGGGTTGAACGTCAGGCCCTTGCTCGCTTCGAGTTCCAGGCCCGCATCGCGGCAGAACTGGGCCAGCTCCGAGGGCTTGAGAAAACGGGCGTACTCGTGCGTGCCGGCCGGCAGCATCTTCAGCACGTACTCGGCGCCGACGATGGCCAGCAGGAAGGACTTGGCGTTGCGGTTCAGCGTGGACAGGAACACCCAACCGCCCGGTTTCACCAACGTGCCCAGGGCGCGCACGACCGAGGCCGGGTCGGGCACATGCTCCAGCATCTCCATGCAGGTGACCACGTCAAAGGACGCGGGCCGCTCGGCGGCGAGGTCCTCGACGGCGATCTCGCGGTACTCGACGTTCTCGGTGCCCGCTTCCATCGCATGCAGCTGGGCCACCTTCAGCGGCTTGGTGGAGAGGTCGATGCCCAGCGCATTGGCGCCGCGGCGGGCCATCGAGTCGGTCAGGATGCCGCCGCCACAGCCGACGTCCAGCACCGTCTTGCCGGCCAGCGGGCAGTAGCTCTCGATCCAGGCCAGGCGCAGCGGGTTGATCTGGTGCAGCGGCTTGAATTCGCTCTCGGGGTCCCACCAGCGGTGGGCCAGTTCGCCGAACTTGGCAAGTTCCTGGGGGTCGGCATTCGTCGTCATGGGCGGGATGGTAGCGGATGAGGCAGGCACCGCTGGCGTCACCAGTGACGCGAAATGGCCGCTGTCAAGGCAGTTTCACGGGACAGACACCCCCCTGGACCGGGACTACCTTGCCCTCGCCGCAACGGCGGATCTACTCCAGGAACCTACCGATGGCCGATCGCACCGCCATTCGCATGCCTCTCCGTGCCGGCGCTGCCTGGTTCCTCCTGCTTCTCCTGCAGGCGCCCGCGCCGGCCGCCGAGACCTCCGAGCCGGCCCGACTTCAGCCCATCGTGGTCTCGGCCCGGCGCCAGCCGGAGGACGCGCAGGCCGTACCGATCTCCATCGATACCTTCAGCGGCGAGAGCCTGCAACGCCGGGACATCCGCACCACGACGGACTTGCAGGACCAGGTGCCCGGCCTGGCGATCTGCTGCGCCCATGGCCAGGCGAACTACAACTTCATTCGCGGCATCCAGGGCGTCCAGGCCTACTTCGCCGAGACCCTGCTGCTGGATGGCAACGGCGCCGCCAGTTCGCTGTCCGGCAACTCGATGTACTTCGACCTCGAGGACGTTTCCGTCCTCAAGGGCCCGCAGGGCACGCTGTTCGGCATGAGCACCAACGGCGGTGCGATCCTGTTCACGCCGCGCCGGCCTGCCAGCGGCTTCGGCGGCTACGTCAGCACCGAGGTCGGGAACTACGGGCGCCGCATCGCCGAGGGCGTGCTCAACCTGCCCGTGGGCGACGCCCTGAAGCTGCGCCTGGGCCTGCAATCCACCCACGTGGATGGCTATGTCACCGACCTGAGTCGGCACCAGAAGCTCGGCACCGACGACTACGTCATCGCCCGGCTGGGCGCGAGCTTCCGGCACGGCCCGTCCATCCGGAACGAGCTGACCCTCAACCACTTCGAGGCGCGCGGCACCCTGGCGCCCTACGTACCGGTGGCGGCGAATCCGCAGGGAGCCGCGGCGACCAGCATCGGCCCGAGCCTCGCCAGCGCCATCGATGGCCAGGCGTGGCTCGGCTACTACCGGCTCGCCGGCACCTCGACGCCGGCCAGCGCCAGCTTCCGGCAGACCAATGCCTCCAACATCACGACGCTGCAGCTGGGCGACGACGCGCGCCTGAGGAACATCCTCGGGTACGAGCGGCTGCAGTCCTTCGCGTCACTGGACGCCGACGGCACGCTGTTCAGGATCCTGGACAACAACGTCGCGGGCAGCCGCCCGCCCGGCGCCCGCCGCCTGCTGACGGAGGAACTGCAGCTGCAAGGCGAGGCGCTGGGCGGTCGGCTGGGCTACACCGCGGGCCTCTTCCACGCCAGCTCGCATGCAGGCCGTGCCGCCACGCTGGTCGATGACCTCAGCGACGTCTTCGGCATCCGCCTGGTGTCCTCGACGCGCACCCGCTTCAGGACGCAAGCCGCCTACGCGCAAGGCAGCGTCGACCTGCGCGACCTGACCCCGGGCCTGAAGGCCAGCGCCGGCTATCGCTACACCGAGGACCGTCGCTGGCTGGAGAAGTCCGGCGGCACGCTGGTGCCGGCCACCGGCAATCTGTTCATGCCCGACGCCCCGCTGGATCTGTTCTCGCGCAGCAGCAAGGGCAGCTACACGCTCGGCCTGAGCTATGCGGCTTCGCCACGGACGATGGTCTACCTGAGCAACAGCAAGGGCTATCTGCACGGGGGCTTCAACAGTTCGGTCACGCGGGCCGAGGACGCGCCGTACGGCCCCGAATCGCTGAACAACTTCGAGCTCGGGCTGAAATCGGATCTCGAATGGCACGGCATGCAGGGCAAGCTCGAGCTGGCCGCCTACTACGGCCTGTATCGCGACGGCCAGATGTCCGTGACCGCCCTGGTCAATGCCGGCACACCGCAGCAGACCCTGGCCGTGCTGACACGCAACGCGGCCCAGGGCCGGGTGCGGGGCCTGGAGTGGCACCTTCGGCTGGTTCCGGATCGCTGCCTGGACCTGCTGTTCTTCGGCTCCTTCATGTCGAACCGGTACACCCGATACGAATCGTTGGCCAGCGACGGGCAGCCGATCGATCTCGCCGGCACTCCCTTCGTATTCGTGCCACGCTGGAAATACGGCCTGAGCATCACCCGCTACCTGCCGGTCGGTGCCGATCCCGGCCGGCTCAGCGCAAGCCTGTCCTACGCGCACCAGGACGCCGTGGTCAGCACCTCGACCCTGCATCCGCAGTGGTACGACCGAAGCCCCGCGATCGATACGCTCGACCTCGGGGCCGCCTGGGAACAGGCGATGGGCCGCAAGGGCCTCGATGCCAGCCTCTTCGTGAACAACCTGCTGCAGAACCGGAACGCCAACGGCGGCTTCGGCGCCTACAACTCGCTCGGCCTGCTGGGCCGGTCACCGGCGGTGCCTCGGATGATCGGCCTGCGCATCCGGCAAACCTTCTGAGGCCTCCACGCGATGCCAGCCACTGCCCCGCCATTCGGCGAACCGCTCAGCTCCCCGCCGGGCTGGCGCCAGCAGCTCTGGCGCGCGTCGCTGCTGCTCGCCTCCTACCTGCTGTTCGCCTACCCGCTGAACAGCATCGAGCCGTCCCACTACGTGATCGGCCCGCTCGGCCTGCACATGGGCTTCGCGATCGCCGCCCTGCTCTGCTGGGGGCGCTCGCTCTGGCCGCTGGTCTTCATCGGCTTCACGGGCACCGTGTTCCTGTCGACCGAACGCCAGTCCTGGGATGCCCTGAGCTGCGGGCTGGTACTGGCGGTCGGCCACCTGTGGACCGTGCTGTCGGCGGTCCTGATGGTCGAACGCTGGATGCCGCGCGACTCGCTCTCGCTGCTGGACCTGTCCAGCGCGCTGCGCTTCCTCGCGCTGACCACGCTGGTGGCGCCGCTAGCCATGCCCACCTGGGGCACCATGGCCCTGATCCTGCTCTACCAGCTGCCAGGCGCCGAAGGGCCGAGCGTGTGGATCGACTGGTGGCTCAGCGACTGTGGCGGGGCCCTGGTCACGATGCCCATCGCGCTGTGCCTGATCGCCAGGCCCCGCACCATCTGGCGCCCGCGGCTGTTCAGCGTCGGCGTGCTGAGCCTGCTGGCGACCGGGCTGCTGGTGCTGACGGTCGGCCTGTCGGCCCGCTGGGACCTGCAGCGCCAGCTGGGACGCTTCCTCAGCGATGCCAACGCGATCGCGGACGCCATCGAGAACGGCTTTCGCGACTCGCTGACCGTGCTAGACACCAGCCAGGAGCTGTCCGCCCTCGATCGGGTGGACGACCAGGTGCTGGCCGCCCTCAGCCGTGCACAGCGCCGGGCCGGCGCGCTCGATGCGCTGGGCGACGCAAGCCAGGTCTCCGGCAGCGCAGGCTGGATCATCCACTCGCTCGACACAGCGGACCGTGCCCCCGGCATGCAGGCTGCGCAACTGCTGGGCCTGCCGGCCCTGCAGGCCGTCATGCAAGAGGCCATGGAGGCCGGCGGCGGGACGGGATCGGCCCGGGCCAGCGCCGGCTTCCTGTATCCCGACGAAGCGGGCGCCGCCGCACCGCGTGTCGCCGTCTTCCGCGCCCTGGCCGGCAGCAGCCACGAGGCCGGCGGTGCGCGCGGCCTGGCCTTCGCGACCCTGCGGCCGGAAGCGCTGATCGCTCCCATCCTCAAGGCTTCAGGCAACGCCAGCAGGGTTTGCCTGATCGACGCCGGGCGTGGTCCCGGCGACGGCCGCACGCTGGCAGGCGCACCCGGTTGCAGCCAGTCGCTCAAGTACGTGCCGGACATCTGGCGCTCGCTGCAGTTCGCCGACCGGCAGTGGCGGCTGCGCGTCTACAGCGGCGC
>NZ_LYVQ01000239.1 GCF_001984095.1 Pelomonas sp. KK5 | reverse complement strand
GCTCGAAGGCGCCGGCCAGCATCAGCACCGCGTGGTCGGGCCGGTAGTGGCGCGCGTAGAACTCGCGCAGCACCGGCAGCGAGAGCTGCTCGATCGAGGCCACGCTGCCGATCACCGGCCGCCCGTAGGCATGGCTGCGGAAGGCCGTGGCCGCCAGTGCCTGCTGCAGCTGCGGCAGCACCGCCTGGCCGCGCAGGGCCAGCTCGTCCAGCACGATGGGTTTCTCGCGGGCGATGTCGGACTCGTCCAGCCGCGCGCCAGACATACGCGCCGCCTCCAGTTCCAGCACGCGCTGCAGCGTGCCGCGTTCGCCCGCGGCGAAGCTGGCGAAGTAGTTGGTGCGATCGGTGCTGGTGGTGGCGTTGAAGCGCACGCCCAGGCGCTGCAGCTCGACGGCGATGTCCGGCACGCCGGCCGCGCCATGGAAGCTCACATGCTCCAGCAGATGGGCCATGCCGGCCTCGGCGGCGCCGCGCTCGTGGCGGCTGCCGACACGGTAGATCACCGTCACGCTGGTGCGCGGCGCGCGCGCCACCGGCATCAGCAGCAGCTGCAGGCCGTTGGCGTCGAGGCGGTACTCGGTGATGCCACCGATGCTGCGGATCTCGGTGAAGCCCGCAGCAGGTGCGGCGTCCACCAGCACGGGCGCCATCAGCATCAGCGTCAGCAGCGACAACAGGCGGGCGAGCATCGACATGGTGAACGGCGACTGTAGGGCATCCGCCCACCCGTGCTGCTTATGATCGACGTTATGAGCATGACCCTTTCCAACATCGTGGCCGGCTGCTGGCGCATGGCCGAATGGGGCTGGACGCCCGCCCAGCGCCTGGCCTGGATCGAAGCCTGCATCGAGCGCGGCGCCACCTCCTTCGACCATGCGGACATCTACGGCGGCTATGCCGTCGAGGCGCTGTTCGGCGAGGCGCTGGCGCTGAAGCCGGCCCTGCGCGAGCAGATGCAGCTCGTCAGCAAGTGCGGCATCAAGCTGGTCAGCGACGCGCGGCCCGCCCACCGGATCAAGAGCTACGACTGCTCGCGCGAGCACATCATCGCCAGCGTCGAGAACTCGCTGAAGGTGCTGCGCACCGACCGGCTGGACCTGCTGCTGCTGCACCGCCCCGACGCGCTGCTGGACGCCGACGAGGTGGCCGAGGCCTTCGACATGCTGCGCCGCGCCGGCAAGGTGCTGAGCTTCGGCGTCTCCAACTACACGCCCTCGCAGTTCGAGCTGCTGAATGCGGCCACGCCTCTCGTGACCAACCAGATCGAGCTGCACCCGCTGGAGCGGGCGCCGCTGCACGACGGCACGCTGGACCAGGCGCAGCGCCTCAAGGCGAGGCCGATGATCTGGTCACCGCTGGCCGGCGGCCGCCTGTTCACCGACACCGGCGCCGCGGCCACCCGCGTGCGCGAAGCGCTGCAGGCCGCGGCCGAAGCCAAGGGCCTCACGAGCGTCGCGACGGCCGCCTATGCCTGGCTGCTGCGCCACCCGAGCCGGCCGATCCCGATCGTCGGCTCGCAGCGGCTCGCGGCGCTGGACGACGCGCTGGCTGCGCTCGACTGGCGCATGGACGCCGAGACCTGGTGGGGCATCTGGCAGGCCGGCGCCGGCCACGAGGTCGCCTGAGCGATCAGGCGCGCAGCGGGCCCGGCAGCAGGTCGCCGATGTCGATCTGCCCGGCCGGCGCCTCGATGAAGCGGTAGAAGAAGCGCGCGGCCAGATTGGCCAGGCCCCAGGCCAGCAGCATCATCAGCAGGCCCGCCGCGAAGCCGCTCATGTCCAGCGCCGCGAAGACGCCGTTGACGAGCAGGCAGACCGAGAAGTGCACCAGGAACAGCGAGTAGGAGCGCGTGCCCAGCCAGCCCAGGCGCGCCGACAGGCGGGGCCGCGCGGCCAGCAGCACCTGGCCGGCCAGGTGGCGCTGCTGCTGCAGCGCCAGCAGCAGCGCGGTCACGCCGGCCACCACCAGGCGCTCGCGGAAGTCGAAGGCCAGCGCCAGCAGCACGCTCAGGGCCAGCAGGGCGAGGCCCAAGCGGCGCAGCACCCCGCTGCGCAACCGCGCGAGCCAGTGCACCAGCACGCCCAGGCCATAGGCGCCGAAGTAGTACGGCGCCCAGGCGTCCAGCTCGGACATGCGGTTGAACAGGAACAGCGAGCCCAGGAACAGGGTCAGCACAAGTAACTGTGCATGTGCGCGGCGCCAGCGCCGGGCGAGCCACAGCAGGCCCACCAGCAGCGCGAAGAGCTGGAAGTCCACCGCCACGTACCAGGCGCCCACGGTCAGGGCCTCCTGGCCCAGCACGTCGTGCAGCAGCAGGCCGTGCGAGAGCAGCTGCGCGAAGCTCACGGACCCCGGCACCAGCTCCGGCAGCGGGCCGCTCACCAGGGCCGAGGCGAGCAGCGTCAGCCCCACGGCGGCCATGAAGGCCGGCGCCAGGCGCAGGTAGCGGCGGCCCAGCAGCTCGGGCACCGCCCCGCGCAAGACCTGGCCCCGGTCGCACAGCGCCCGCGCGCTGAGGAAGCCGCCGACGACCAGGAACACCTGCACCGCCATGCGCGCATAGCGGTACAGCCAGCTGATCAGCTCGGGCGCGAGCGAGCCCACCGCATCGGCGATCGGACCGTAGGCGGCGAGGTGGTGCAGCACGATCAGCTGCGCGGCGATGGCCTTCAGCGCATCGACATGCGGCAGACGGCGGGAAAGGGAAACAGCACTCATGACCCGGCCCCCGTCCGGCTGCGGGGCCGGGCGGACGCGTTATTCCTGGGGTGGTTCGGACAAGCGCCGGGGGTGACGAGGAAAAAGTCTCACCGGCGCGGCGAAACGTGCGGGATTGTAGGGATACCCGCGGCCCAGAATTGTTGCCAGTCGCAAACGGGGCGGCTTGCGCCCGCGCGATCAGGTGGGGGTCAGGTCAGCTCAGGCTGGGCATTAGGTCAGAAACAGCTGTCCGCGATCATCTGCATGCGGCAGCTCCAGGTGAACAGCGGCACGCCCTTCTTGTAGGTCTTGCGGTAGGTGGCGGTCACCTCGTGCGAGATCTCGTCGGGCAGCGGCACGGCCACCGGCGCGTTGCGGGTGTTGGTGTAGAAGTTCAGGAAGCAGTTGATCTCTTCCTTGCAGATGGACTCGATCTCGCGCATGTACGCAGCCTCGTCGCGCGCCTCGGCCTGCGGCACCAGCACCATCAGCACGATGCCCTGGCGGCCCATCACGGTCCAGCCGGGCTGGGTGGCGTTCGGATCGGCGGCGGCGGCCAGCAGCGGCAGCATGAGGGTGAAAGCCGCAAGCAAGGGGGTTTTCATCGCGAGACTCCTGATGTGGCCAGCAGT
Organism: Pelomonas sp. KK5; assembly: GCF_001984095.1. Classification (GTDB taxonomy): domain Bacteria; phylum Pseudomonadota; class Gammaproteobacteria; order Burkholderiales; family Burkholderiaceae_C; genus KK5. The sequence continues at coordinate 6,673 of NZ_LYVQ01000239.1, read as the reverse complement.
TTCGCCAGCCGGTCCAGACTTTGCAGATTGTGCGCCGGCAGGTGCAGGCTCACCTCGGGCAGCAGCGCGCGCACGCCCCCTGCACGAGGTTCGAAGCCCTCGAAGCGCAGCAGCGGGTTGAGCCAGATCAGCCGCGCGCAGGCCAGGCGCAGGCGGCGTGCCTCGAAGGCCAGCGCCTCGGCGTCGCCGTGCTCCAGCCCGTCGGTGACCAGCAGCACGGTGGCCTCGCCGCCGGCCAGCACGCGGCGCGCCCAGTCGCGATTGAACTCGTGCAGGCAGGCGGCCAGCCGGGTGCCGCCGGACCAGTCGGCCACCCGGTGCGAGACCGCCGCCACCGCCTGGTCCGGGTCGCGCTGGGCCAGCAGCCGGGTGATCGGCGTCAGCCGCGTGCCGAAGACGAAGCTGGCCACCCGCGGCGCATGGCGGCGCTCAGCCGGGTTGGCCAGGCCGTGGGCCAGGTGCAGCAGCATGCGGGTGTAGCGGCTCATCGAGCCGGAGATGTCGGCCAGCACCACCAGCGGCGGCACGCGGCGGCGCGGGCGCTTGAAATGCAGGGTCAGGTCTTGCCCGCGGCCCTGGGCGCGCAGCGTGGCGCGCCAGTCGACGCGGCCGTGCGCGGCGCGCTCGTGGCGGCGGGTGGCTCGGGCCGGCAGCAGCGGGCGCAGCCGCGCGAGCACGCGGCGGGCGGCGGCCCATTCCTCGGCCGTCATCGTCTCGAAGTCGCGGTGGGCGAGCTTCTCCTGCGCGCTCCAGGTGAGTTGGGCGTCGATCTCGATCTGCTGCTCCGGCTCCTTCGGCTTGTGCTGCGGCGGGGCATGGGGAAAGAGCGCGCCGGCGAGGCGCCGGTTCTCCGGCGGCGGCGGCGCCTTGAACTGGGCCTGCGCCTGCGGCAGCAGCATCGCCATCACCCGCGCCAGCAGCTCGGGGTCGCGCCAGAAGATATGAAAAGCCTGCTCGAACAGCGGCCGGTGCTCGGCCCGGCCGATCATGCAGGCGGCCAGCGTGGCCTTGAAGTCGGCGCGCGATTCGAGACCGCCGAGCTGCAGCGCCTGCAGCGCGAGCTGCACGCGGTCGGTGCCCACGGGCATGCCCGCATCGCGCAGCACGCGGGCGAAGTGCATGACGTTAGCCGCGAGATGATTGCCCAAGATCGTTCGCCACCTGTTGCAACAGCCTCGCCGCCTCCGAACCCTGCACCTTGGCGATGTCGTCCTGGTATTTCAGCAGCACGCCCAGCGTCGATTGAACGGTTTCCGGATCGAGCTGCAGCGCATTCAGCTCCAGCAGCGCGCGGCTCCATTCGATGGACTCGGCCACGCCCGGCAGCTTGTAGAGGTCCAGCTTGCGCAGGCCCTGCACGAACAGCACGATCTGCTTCGCCAGCGCCTCGGGCGCGCCGGGCACGCGCAGGCGCAGGATCTCCAGCTCGCGCTTCGCATCGGGGAAGTCCACCCAGTGGTAGAGGCAGCGGCGCTTCACCGCGTCGTGGATCTCGCGGGTGCGGTTGGAGGTGATGACGACCACCGGTGGCTCGGCCGCCTTGACCACGCCCAGCTCGGGGATGGTGATCTGGAACTCGCCCAGGACTTCCAGCAGGAAGGCCTCGAAGGGCTCGTCGGCGCGGTCCAGCTCGTCGATCAGCAGCACGCTGGGCTGCTGCAGCGCGCGCAGCAGCGCACGGGGAATCACGAAGCGCTCGGTGAAGAGATCGTCGGCCTTCAGCGACGCATCGGCCTTGATCTCCAGCATCTGCCGCGCGTAGTTCCACTCGTAGGCGGCGCCGGCGAGGTCCAGGCCCTCGTAGCACTGCAGGCGCACCAGCGGCTTGGCGAGCAGCGCGGCGAGGGACTTGGCGATCTCGGTCTTGCCGGTGCCGGGCTCGCCTTCGAGGAACAGCGGCCGCGCGAGCCGCATCGCGAGGAAGGCCGCCGTCGCCAGCTCGCGCTGGGCCACATAGCCCTGGGCGAGCAACGCGGCGGCGGTGTCGTCGATCGATGACGGACTCAAGACCCGTCCACCGCCCGCCCCGCGAGCACCGGGATCAGCGCCGCGCGGTACTCCGCCGAGCCGTGCAGGTCGGCGTTCAGTCCCTCCGGGCTGATCGTTATGCCTGAAGTGGCGCCTGCGCTCCAGCTGGACGCCAGCGCCTGCTCCAGCGCCGCCGCGCGGAACACCCCGTTCGCCCCCGCCCCGGTCACCGCCACGCGCACGCCCGCCGGCCCCTTGCTGACGAACACGCCCACCAGCGAGAAGCGCGAGGCCGGCTGCTTGAACTTCTGCCAGCCGGCCTTCTCCGGGATCGGGAAGCTGACGGAGGTGATGACCTCGCCGTCCTGCAGCGCCGTCGTGTAGATGCCCTGGAAGAAGTCGTCGGCCGCGATGCTGCGCCGGTCGGTATTGACGGTCGCCCCGAGGCCCAGCACCGCCGCCGGATAGCAGGCGGCCGGATCGTCGTTGGCCAGGCTGCCGCCGATGGTGCCGCGGTTGCGCACCTGGCGGTCGCCGATGCGGCCGGCGAGGTCTGCCAGCGCGGGGATGGCCTTCTGCACCTCGGCGGAGGCGGCCACCTCCGCGTGCGTGGTGGTGGCGCCGATGGTCACCTTGCCGCCGTCGACCTTGATGCCCTTCAGCTCGGCGATCGAGCCCAGGTCGATCAGCGCCTCGGGCGCGGCCAGGCCCAGCTTGATCGTGCCGAGCAACGACTGGCCGCCGGCGATCAGCTTGGCGTCGGGCGCCATCGCGGCCTTGGAGGCATCGGCGACGGAGGCGGCGTTCTGATATGCGAATGTCATGGTGCGTCCTCCTTCGTTCAACGGTTCGCCTGGATGGCTTGCCAGACCGCATGCGGCGAGGCCGGCATCGGCACGTCCCTGACGCCCAGCGCGTCGCAGATTGCGTTGATCACCGCCGGCGGCGAGCCGATCGCGCCCGCCTCGCCACAGCCCTTCACGCCCAGTGGGTTGTGGGTGCAGGGCGTGCCCTTGGCGGTCTTCACGTTGAAGCTGGGCAGGTCGTCGGCGCGCGGCATCGCGTAGTCCATATAGCTGCCGCTGAGCAGCTGGCCGCTGTCGTTGTCGTACACGCCGTGCTCCAGCAGCGCCTGCCCGATGCCCTGCGCCAGGCCGCCCTGCACCTGGCCCTCGACGATCATCGGGTTCACGACGTTGCCGAAGTCGTCCACCGCGCTGAAGCGGTCCACGCGCACGCGGCCGGTCTGCGGGTCCACCTCCACCTCGCAGACATAGCTGCCGGCTGGATAAGTGAAGTTCGTCGGGTCGTAGAAGGCGTTCTCGTTGAGCCCGGGCTCCATCTTGTCCAGCGGGTAGTTGTGCGGGACGTAGGCGGTGAGGCTCACCGAGGCGAAGGGCACGGCCTTGTCGGTGCCGGCGACCTTGAAGGTGCCGTTCTCGAACTCGATGTCCGTGTCGGCCGCCTCGAGCAGGTGCGCGGCGATCTTCTTGCCCTTGGCGATCACCTTGTCCACCGCCTTGACGATGGCCGTGCCACCGACCGACAGCGAGCGGCTGCCATAGGTGCCCATGCCGAACAGCACCTTGCCGGTGTCGCCGTGCTCGATGGACACGTCGTCCAGCGGGATGCCAAGCCGATCGGCCACCACCTGCGCGAAGGTCGTCTCATGGCCCTGGCCGTGCGAGTGCGAGCCGGTGAAGATGGTCACCTTGCCGGTCGGATGCACCCGCACCTCGCCGGCCTCGAACAGGCCCGCCCGCGCGCCCAGCGCGCCGGCGATATTGGACGGTGCCAGCCCGCAGGCCTCGATATAGGTCGAGTAGCCGATGCCGCGCTTCAGGCCCTTCGCTTCCGAGGCCGCCTTGCGCGCCGCGAAGCCGGCCACGTCGGCCAGCTCGATCACGCTGGAGAGCGTGGCCTCGTAGTCGCCGGTGTCGTAGGTCAGGCCCACCGGCGTGGCGTAGGGGAAGGACTTGATGAAGTTGCGGCGGCGCAGTTCGGCCGGGTCGATCTTGAGCTCGTGGGCGGCCGTGTCCACCAGTCGCTCGATCACATAGGTTGCTTCGGGCCGGCCCGCGCCGCGGTAGGCGTCGACCGGCGTGGTGTTGGTGAACACGCCGGTGACTTCCGCGTAGATGGACGGCGTCGTGTACTGGCCGGCCAGCAGCGTCGCGTAGAGGATGGTCGGCACGCTGGAGGCGAAGGTGGACAGGTAGGCGCCGAGGTTGGCCGTGGTCGTGACGCGCAGCGCAACGAACTTGCCGGCGGCGTCCAGGCCCAGCTCGGCCGTCGTCACATGGTCGCGGCCATGGGCATCGGTCAGGAAGGCCTCGCTGCGTTCGCAGGTCCACTTGATCGGCCGGCCGATCTGCTTGCTGGCCCAGGTGATCGCGGTCTCCTCGTTGTAGAGGAATATCTTGGAGCCGAAGCCGCCGCCGACGTCCGGCGCCACCACGCGCATCTTGTGCTCGGGGATGCCCAGCACGAAGGCGCACATCAGCAGCCGCGCGACGTGCGGGTTCTGGCTCGTCGTGTAGAGCGTGTAGGCGTCCTCGGCGGGGTTGTAGGACGCATTGGCGGCGCGCGGCTCGATCGCGTTGGGCACCAGGCGGTTGTTGCGGAACTGCAGCTTCGTGACATGCGCGGCACCGGCGATCGCCGCATCGGTGGCGGCCTTGTCGCCGCAGCCCCAGGTGTAGCAGACGTTGTCGGCCACCTCGTCATGGACGGTGGCCGCGTTGCCCTTGGCACCTGCCGTGTCGACCACCGGGGCCAGGTCTTCATAGTCGACCTCGACCAGCATCGCCGCGGCCTTGGCCTGCGCATAGGTCTCGGCGACGACCAGCGCCACCGGGTCGCCCACGTAGCGGACCTTGCCGTCGGCCAGCACGGGATGCTTGGGCTCCTTCATCGGCGTGCCGTCGATGCTGGTGATCAGCCAGCCGCAGGGCAGGCCGCCGATCGCGCGGAAGTGCTCGCCGGTGTAGATGCCCAGCACGCCCTCGGCGGCTTCGGCGGCGGCGGTGTTGACGCCCTTGATCTTCGCGTTCGCATAGGGCGAGCGCAGGAAGAAGGCGTAGGTCTGGCGCGGCAGGACGATGTCGTCGGTGTACTGGCCGCGGCCGGTGAGGAAGCGCGCGTCCTCGCGACGCTTGACGGATTGGCCGATCAGGCCGGCTTGAGGGGCATTCATCGTCATGCTCCCTGCTTCATGCCGGCGGCGCCCACCTGCACGGCGCGCACGATGTTGTGATAGCCGGTGCAGCGGCACAGATTGCCTTCGAGGCCCTCGCGGATCTCGGCCTCGGAGCTACAGCGGTGGTGCTGCACCAGGTCGACCGCGCTCATCACCATGCCCGGCGTGCAGAAGCCGCATTGCAGGCCGTGGCATTCCTTGAAGGCTGCCTGCATCGGATGCAGGTCGCCGTTCTTCGCGGCCAGGCCTTCGATGGTGGTGACCTGCGCGCCCGCCGCCTGCACGGCCAGCATCGAGCAGCTCTTCACCGCGCGGCCGTTCAGGTGGACGGTGCAGGCACCGCACTGGCTGGTGTCGCAGCCGACGTGGGTGCCGGTGAGGCCGAGTTCCTCGCGCAGGAACTGGACCAGCAGGCGGTCGGGTTCGACCTCGCGGCTCACGGACTTGCCGTTGACCGTGAGCGTTAGCTTCTGGCTCATCGTGGTGTCTCCTTGTGTTTTCATGTTCAAGCCGACACTCGATGCTCCCCCCCTGCCCCGATCCCGCAATCTGCGCTAACCCTCATGGATGCCCATACATCCCGGGACAGCCGAACCGGGATGGCACAGTCCGGCAGAGCTCTCGCAAACGCGGTATGTTTGCGGCCGATCCAAGGGAACGAACACGCAATGGACAACGTCGATCTTCAAGTGCTGCGCCAGGTCTCGCTGTGGATGGCCGAGGGCCGCCGCGTCGTGCTCGGCACGATCACCCGCACCTGGGGCTCGGCGCCGCGGCCGGTCGGTTCGGTCGTCGCCGTGCGGGACGACGGGCAGATCGCCGGGTCCGTCTCCGGCGGCTGCATCGAGGACGACCTGATCGCCAAGGTGCGCGAAGGCGCGCTGAACCTGCGCTCACCTGAACTTCTGCGTTATGGCGTCGGCGCCGAGGAGGCGACCCGCTTTGGCCTGCCCTGCGGCGGCACGCTGGAGCTGATGCTGGAGCCGCTGTCGGCGGCTTCGCAGATCGATGCGCTGCTGGCCCGCCTGGATGCCGGCCAGCGGGTGCAGCGGGTGCTGGACCTGCGCAGCGGCGCGGTGCGCCTGGAGGAGCCGCTGGCGAACGCCGATGTCGTCGCCCTCACCGAGGCCACGCTGGCCACGCACCACGGCCCGCAGTGGCGGCTGCTGGTGATCGGTGCCGGCCAGATGACGCAGTACCTCGCCGGCATGGCCCTGGCGCTGGACTACCAGGTGCTGATCTGCGACCCGCGCGAGGAATATGCCGACACCTTCTCGGTGCCCGGCGCCGCGCTGACCCGCGAGATGCCCGACGACGTGGTCACCGCCTTCGCGCCGGACGGCCACAGCGCCATCGTCGCGCTCACGCACGACCCCAAGCTGGACGACCTGGCCCTGATGGAGGCGCTGCGCAGCCCGGCCTTCTACGTCGGCGCCATCGGCTCGCGCGTCAACCAGGCCAAGCGGCGGGCGCGGCTGATCGAGCACTTCGGCGTCGAGCCCGCAC
>NZ_LYVQ01000238.1 GCF_001984095.1 Pelomonas sp. KK5 | reverse complement strand
GGAGACGGCCACGACGGCACCGCCCCCGTCGTCGAACGCGATCACGCCGGTGCCGGCAGATGCAGTACCGGCGCCGGCTGCCGCTCGCCCCGCGCCGCTGAACCTCGCCCTGCCCGCCGCCCCGCCCGCGTCCGCGCCCTTGCGCAACCCGGCGCTGGACGACCCGCGCGCCAACACGCGCCGCGCCAGCCTGGAGACCCGCATCGCGAACACGGTGGGCGACGGCGCCCTCCACGAGGAGGCGCTGGGCCCCGGCCGCAACCGCTTCCGCCAGGGCTCCAGCTGCGTGGAGACCGCGCAATCGCGCATTGCCCAGATCGACCCGATGAACGAAACGATGCGCGGCAGCCCGCGCCTGGTGACCCCATGCAAATGACCAAGACCACCCTGTCGATCCTTATCGCTGCCGTGCTCGCCAGCACCTCCGCCCGGTCCGCCGAGCAACTGGAGCGCGTCACCGCGGAGGGCAGCGGCCGCTCCAGCGTCCAGCCCTATGCGCCGCTCAATGCCATGCTCGATGGCCTGCAGAAATACGGCGAGGGCATGTTCCGGCTGGACTTCCGCATGCAGCCCGCCGATGAAAAGAAGGGTTATGCCATCACGCCGCCGACGCTGGCGCTGATGCATGCCGACTTCTACCGTCCGCTGACGATCGGCGCGGACGGCACCGTCGAGCTGCCCGTGCTGCCCGAGGCCGAGGCCAAGGACGCCGACATCGTCACCAACGAGCCCAAGGGCAGCCTGCGACTCAACGGCACGCTGGCGCTGAACCTGAGGCCCGAGCAGGTGGACCTGGCCACCGTGCGCCGGCTCGACCGCCTCGGCGACCGGCTGCGCAGCGAACTGCTGCCCTGGTATGCGCGGGTGTTCTTCCCGCGCTTCGGCGGCGTGCGCATCTGCAGCGCGCAGCCGGGCTGGGAGCTGCAGTGGCGCGATGCCCAGGGCCAGTTGCTGGGGCTGCCCCTGCCGCAAGCGAAGGACGAGCGCGACCCGCTGCTCAAGCCCGGCGAACCGGCCCGCGCCTGCGCCGTGCTGAGCGGCCGCGAGAACTGGCCTGATGCCGCGCGGCTGGTGGCGCCGGCCGGGACGACGCTCAGCGTCGCAGTGCGATAGAGGAGGCGCGTTCCTCTTCCTGCAGCCGCAGCACCCGCCGCTGCACCTTGCCGGTGGTCGTCATCGGCAGCGCTGCGATGAACTCGATCTCCTTCGGATACTCGTAGGGCGCCAGCGCCGTCTTCACATGGCTCTGGAGCTGGCTGACCAGCTTGTTGGTCCCCTTGAAACCGGGCGCCAGCACGATGTAGGCCTTGACCAGCGCGCCGCGCTCGACATCGGGCTTGGGCACGACCGCCGCATTGGCCACGGCCGCGTGCTTGACCAGGCAGTTCTCGATCTCGCTGGGGCCGATGCGGTAGCCGGCGGACTTGAACACGTCGTCGCTGCGGCCCTGGTACCAGAGATAGCCGTCGGCATCCATCGTGGCCATGTCGCCGGTGCGGCACCAGCTGTCGGCCGGATCGCCGCTGAACTTGGCGCGGGTGGCCTCCCCCTGGCCCCAGTAGCCGAGGAAGAAGACCGGGTCGGGCTGGCCGTGGACGTCGAGCCGGTGCACCGCCACGTCGCCGGGCACGCCCGGGGGGCAGGCCTTGCCCTGCTCGTCGATCACCGCGACGCGGTGACCCGGATAGGCCCGGCCCATGCTGCCCGGCCGCGCGGGCCAGAAGCGGGCGCAGTTGCCGACCACGTAGTTGATCTCGGTCTGGCCGAACATCTCGTTGACGGTGATGCCGAGCTGGTCGCGGCAATAGCCGAACACCGCATCGCCGACCGCCTCACCGGCGCTCATGATGGCCTGCAGCTTCAGGTCCGGATAGCGGACACGCGGCTCCGGCACGGCCTTCATCATCGCCTTCAGCGCGGTGGGGAACAGGAAGGTGTGGGTGACGCCGTTGGCCTGCATCAGCTCGAAGGAACGCTCGGCGTCGAAGCGGCCCTGGTAGGCGACGATCGTGCGGCCGAAGTACAGCGAAGGCAGCAGCGCGTCCATCAGGCCGCCGGTCCAGGCCCAGTCGGCCGGGCTCCAGAAGATGGCCTGCGTGCCCTGCTCCGGCGCTTCAGGATCGAAGCCGAACCAGTTCTGGCTGGCGATGAAGCCGCTGAGGTTGCCGATCAGGCCGCGCTGGGCCAGCAGCGCGCCCTTGGGCGGGCCGGTGGTGCCGCTGGTGTAGATCAGGATGGCGGCGTCATCGGCTTTCGTCTTCGCCGCGATAAAACGGGCGTCTTCGGATTGCAGGGCGGACATCCAGTCCACCTCGTCGCAGCCGGGCTGGCATTCGCCGACGACGATCATGTGCTTCAGCGCCGGCAGCCGCTCGCGCAGGCCGCGGATGTTGTCGAGCACCGCGCATTCGACCAAGGCGAGCACCGCGCCGCTGTCGTGCAGGCGGTATTCCAGCGCCTCGGGGCCGAACAGCATCGACAACGGCACGGCCACCGCGCCGAGCTGGTTGATCGCGATATGGGCCACCGCCGTCTCGAAGCGCTGCGGCAGCACGATGGCGACCCGGTCGCCGCGCTGCACGCCGCGCTTGACGAGCGCGTTGGACAGGCGGTTGGCCGCCCGCTGCAGCTGGCCGAAGCTGTAGTGCGCGCCGCAGCCGCCGTCGCTGTGGAACTGCACGGCCAGCGCGTCGGGCGTGTCGCGCGCCCAGCGGCCGCAGCAGACCTCGGCGATGCTGAAGTCCTCCGGCACCTGCCAGCGGAAGCTCGCATGCAACCCGGCATAACGGTCGACTTCAGCGGACATCGAATGGAATCCTTTCCAAAGGCCAGCGGCCGATGGTAGCCATCGCTCCTCGCCCGGTCCTCATGGATTCCCCGAACAGAAAAATACAATTCGGTCGATGATTACCCTGATCCACAACCCGGCCTGCTCCAAGTCGCGAGAGGCGCTGGCCCTGCTGCAGAGCCGGCTCCCGGCAGCATCTTTACAAGTGCGCGAGTACCTGCAGCAGCCGCTGGACCTGGTCGAGTTGAAGCAACTGGGACTGCCGGCGCGCGAGTTGCTGCGCGGCGAGCCTGACGGGCGCGACGACGACGCACTGCTTGGCGCCATCGCGGCGAATCCGGAATTGCTGCAACGGCCGATCGTCATCAGGGACGGCCGAGCGCTGATCGCGCGACCGCCTGAGCTGGCCCTGACCCTGCTCGATTAGGCACGGCCACCGTTCGCCCTGAGCCTGTCGAAGGGCCTGTGGCGAGCACTGCGGCTTCGACAGGCTCAGCCCGAACGGATCTTGGCTAAGGGATCCGGGCTAAGCGAACTTCGCCAGCGCCTCGCCGGCCACGCGGCAGATGCGCCAATCGGTCATGACGACCGCGCCCATCGATTCGTAGAAGCGGATGGCGTTCTCGTTCCAATCGAGCACGCTCCACTCGAAGCGGCCGTAGTCGCGCTCCACGGCGATCTGCGCGAGGCGCGTCAGCACCCGCTTGCCCAGGCCCGCGCGCCGGTGGGCCGGCTGCACGTACAGGTCTTCCAGGTAGAGGCCAGGCTTGCCGAGGAAGGTGCTGAAGTTGGTGAAGCAGATCGCGTAGGCGCAGACCTGGCCGTCGGGTGTGTCGACGACCAGCGCCTCGATGACCGGACGCTCGCCGAAGAGATGGCGGTGCAGCTTGTCCTCGCTCAGTTCCATCAAATGGGACAGATGCTCGAACTCGGCCAGTTCGGCGACCAGGCTCACGATGGCCGGTACGTCGCGAGGCTCGGCGGGGCGGAGGGTGTAGTCCTTGCTCATTGCTGCATTGTCGCGGCGCCGACAGCAGGATCAACGCGTCCGCACTACAGTGCCCCGCATGGACGCCACGACCTACACCGCCCGCCGCCCTCACCAGGACCGCTTCCTCACGATCCGCGGCCTGCGCCACCACCTGCTGCAATGGGGCGAGATGAGCCAGGTCACGGCAGACGAGCCCTTGCTGGTGATGCTGCATGGCTGGATGGACGTCGGCGCCTCGTTCCAGTTCGTCGTCGATGCCCTGAACGACGACTCGCGCTGCATCGTCGCGATGGACTGGCGCGGCTTCGGCCTCTCGGACAACGGCGGCTCCGACAGCTACTGGTTCCCCGACTACCTCGGCGACCTGGACGCGCTGCTGGACCAGATCAGCCCCGAGGCGCCGGTCGACCTGCTGGGCCACAGCATGGGTGGCAACGTCGTGATGACCTACGCCGGCGTGCGCCCGAAGCGGATCCGCCGGCTGATCAACCTCGAAGGCTTCGGCATGCCCGACATGCGGGCCGAACTCGCGCCCAAGCGCCTCGGCGACTGGCTCGACGAGCTGAAGACGCCGCAGCAGCTGAAGCCCTACGACAGCCTCGCCGGCGTAGCCGAACGGCTGATGAAGACCAACGCCCGCCTCTCGCCGGCCAAGGCGATGTGGCTGGCGCCGCACTGGTCGCGCGAGGACAAGGATGGCCAATGGATCATCCTCGGCGACCCGGCCCACAAGCGCATGAACCCCATCCTCTACCGCAAGGCCGAGATCGTCGCCGGCTGGGCCCGCATCGAGGCGCCGACGCTGTGGATCGAGGGCGACAGCACCGACATCACCAAGTGGTGGGGCAATCGCTATCCGCGCGCCGACTTCGAGGAACGGATCGGTGTAGTGCCCAAGCTCACCCGCCACACGCTGACCGACGCCGGGCACATGCTGCACCACGACCAGCCCGAGGCGCTGGCCGGGCACCTGCGCGATTTCATCGGCTGAGCCGGTCCAGGCGATTCATCGCCCAGGCATAGAACACGACGATCGCCAGGAACACGAACAACGCCCCCTGGGCCGCCACCCAGAAGCTGAACGGCCAGCCGAAGAAGCGCCAGCCGCTCAGTTCGCGGGCGAACCAGGTCAGCCCGAAGCAGACCAGCGCCCACAGCAGCAGCAGCGCGGCGGTGAGCCGGCAGGTGCGCTGCCAGTAACGACGATTCCGAGCGGATTGGTCCTCCCCAGTCATGCGGTCTAGTCTGCCATCTAAAATGACAGGCTAACCAGGAATCGCCCATGGACATCGAACGGATCAATTCGATCGGCACCACCCTCACCGATCTGCAAGCGCGCACCGACGCGCTAAGGGGGTATCTTTGACTACGACCGCAAGGCACTGCGGCTGAACGAGCTCAACGCCGCGCTCGAGAACCCCAATATCTGGAACGACCCGAAGCGGGCGCAGGAACTGGGCAAGGAGAAGCGCGCCGTCGAGACGGTGGTCGAGACCATCGACCACCTGCACAGCAACCTCGCCGACAACCTCGAGCTGTTCGAGATGTCCAAGGCCGAGGACGACATGGACGGCCTGGAAGCGATCGAGGGCGACGCCGCCAAGCTGCGCGAGAAGGTCGAGGAACTCGAGTTCCGCCGGATGTTCAACAACCCGGCCGACCCGCTGAACTGCTTCATCGACATCCAGGCCGGCGCCGGCGGCACCGAGGCCAACGACTGGGCCGGCATGCTGCTGCGCCAGTACCTGAAGTACTGCGAGCGCAAGGGCTTCAAGACCACGCTGGAAGACGAATCCGCGGGCGACGTGGCCGGCATCAAGAGCGCGACGATCAAGGTGGAAGGCGAGTACGCCTTCGGCCTGCTGCGCACCGAGACCGGCGTGCACCGCCTGGTGCGCAAGAGCCCGTTCGACTCCTCGGGCGGCCGCCACACCTCCTTCGCCTCGCTGTTCGTCTACCCGGAAGTCGATGACTCGATCGAGATCGACATCAACCCGGCCGACGTGCGCACCGACACCTTCCGCGCCTCCGGCGCCGGTGGCCAGCACATCAACAAGACCGACTCGGCCGTGCGCCTCACGCACATCCCGACCGGCATCGTCGTGCAGTGCCAGGACGGCCGCAGCCAGCACAGCAACCGCGACGTCGCCTGGAAGCGGCTGCGCTCGCGCCTGTACGACCATGAGATGCGCAAGCGCATGGAAGAGCAGCAGAAGCTGGAAGACACCAAGACCGACGTGGGCTGGGGCCACCAGATCCGCAGCTACGTGCTCGACCAGAGCCGCATCAAGGACCTGCGCACCAACTACGAGACGTCTGCGACGCAGAAGGTGCTGGACGGCGACCTCGACCCGTTCATCACCGAGAGCCTGAAACAAGGCGTCTGACCTTCTCTCTTCACGGCCCCGCTCGGGGCCGTTTTCTCTCAAGAACATATACAGGAGATGCCCCTCATGCGTGAAGGCACTGCCACCCTGATCCGCCGCCAGGACTACCTGGCCCCGGCCTTCTGGATCCGCGAGGTCGAACTGACTTTCGACCTGGACCCGCTGAAGACGATCGTGACGTCGAAGATGAAGGTCGAGCGCAACGCCAGCGTGGCCCACGGCCCGCTGAAGCTGCACGGCGAGGAGATCAATGTCCTGCGCGTGCTGATCAATGGCGAGAGCGTGTCATTCCGCACCGAGGATGATCAGCTGGTCATCGACAACGCGCCCGATGCCGACTTCGCGCTCGAGATCCGCAACACCTGCAGCCCGGAGAAGAACACCGCGCTGTCGGGCCTGTACACCTCGGGCGGCAGCTTCTTCACGCAGTGCGAGGCCGAAGGCTTCCGCCGCATCACCTACTTCCTGGACCGGCCGGACGTGATGGCCGTCTACACGGTGCTGATCCGCGCGGACAAGGCCAAGTACCCGGTGCTGCTGTCCAACGGCAACCTGCTGGAGCAGGGTGATCTGGAGAACGGCCGCCACTTCGCCAAGTGGCACGACCCGTTCCCGAAGCCCTCTTACCTCTTCGCACTCGTCGCCGGTGATCTCGTCGCCCGCGAGCAGCGCGTGCGCACCCGCGCCGGCAAGGATCACCTGCTGCAGGTCTTCGTGCGCCGCGGCGACCTGGGCAAGACCGAGCATGCGATGAACTCGCTGATCGCCTCGATGGTCTGGGACGAGGCGCGCTTCAATCTGCCGCTGGACCTGGAGCGCTTCATGGTGGTTGGAGTCAGCGACTTCAACATGGGCGCGATGGAGAACAAGGGCCTGAACATCTTCAACACCAGCGCGCTGCTGGTGTCGCCGGCCACCTCCACCGACGCGGACTTCGCCCGCATCGAGTCGATCGTCGCCCACGAGTATTTCCACAACTGGACCGGCAACCGCGTCACCTGCCGCGACTGGTTCCAGCTCTCGCTGAAGGAAGGCCTGACCGTCTTCCGCGACCAGGAATTCAGCATGGACATGGCGGCCACGCCGTCTGCCCGCGCGGTCTGCCGGATCCAGGACGTGCGCCAGCTGCGCGCGATGCAGTTCCCCGAAGACTCCGGCGCCATGTCGCACCCCGTGCGGCCTGACAGTTATGTGGAGATCAACAACTTCTACACGGCCACCGTCTACGAGAAGGGCTCGGAAGTCGTCCGCATGTACCAGACCCTGGTCGGCCGCGCCGGCTTCGAGGCTGGCATGAAGCTGTACTTCGAGCGCCACGACGGCCAGGCCGTCACCTGCGACGACTTCGCCCAGGCGATGGCCGACGCCAACCCCGGCTCGGAACTCAGCAAGCGCCTGGACGCCTTCAAGCGCTGGTACTCGACCCCCGGCACGCCGCACGTGAAGGCCCGCGGCGAGTACGACAGCATCTCGCGCACCTACACGCTGACCCTGAGCCAGCAGAACAAGGGCGCCGAGCCGCAGGTGATCCCGGTGTCCGTCGGCTTGATCGGCCGCGGGGGCCAGGTCTTGCCTCTCGAACTGCAGGGCGAAGCCGAGTTCCACGGCAACGAGCGCGTGCTGGTGCTGGACCAGGCGCAGCAGAGGTTCACCTTCCTGAACGTGTTCGTGGAGCCGGTGCCCTCGCTGCTGCGCGGCTTCTCGGCCCCGGTGCTGCTGGACGACGGCCTCTCGGACGCCGACCTGCTGACGCTGCTGACCCACGACACCGACGCCTTCAACCGCTGGGAAGCCGGCCAGCGCCTGGCGCTGAACCGCATCCTGGCTTCAGTGAAGAGCGGCACGCCGCTGCAGCTCGACGCCGCCTACATCGACGCGATGCGCTCGGTGCTGAACCACGCCGAGCTGGACGCCGCCTTCAAGGAACTGGCGCTGACGCTGCCGGGCGAGGCCTACATCGCCGAGCAGCTCGACGTGGTCGACCCGCAGGCGATCCACGCCGCCGTCGAAGCCGCGCAGCTGCAGCTCGCGCAGGCGCTGCGCGCCGACTGGATCGCCGCCTTCGAGGCCAACGCCCAGATCGCCGGCGGCTACCGCCCGGACCCGGTCTCGGTCGGCCGCCGCTCGCTGGCCAACCTGGCGCTGGCGATGCTGGTGCTGGACAAGGACGCCGGCGACGCCGCCATCTGGCAAGGCCGCGCCTACCAGCGCTTCAAGGACGCCGGCAACATGACCGACCGCCTCGGCGCGCTGACCGCGCTGGTGCATGCCGGCGCCGACCTGGCCGAGCCGGCCCTGGCCCGCTTCCACGAGCTGTTCAAGGGCGATGCGCTGGTGGTGGACAAGTGGTTCGCGCTGCAGGGCCGCGCGCCCGAGCGTGACGGCCGTGTGTTTGCAAAAGCGAAGCAGCTGATGAAGCACCCCGACTTCACGCTGAAGAACCCGAATCGCGCGCGCAGCCTGATCTTCTCGCTGTGCATGTTCAACCCGGCGGCGTTTCATCGTGCCGACGCGGCGGGCTATGTATTCTGGGCCGACCAGGTGCTGGCACTCGACGCGATCAACCCGCAGGTGGCCGGCCGCCTGGCCCGCGTGATGGACCGCTGGACCACGCTGGCCGCGCCCTACCGCGCGGCAGCGCTGGAGGCGATCCGCCGCGTGGCTGCCAAGCCCGAACTGTCCAACGACGTGCGCGAGATCATCGAGCGCGCCCTCGCCTCCGATACCGTTACCTTGGAGTCCAACGCATGAGTGCATCAACCCGTCGCATCAGCCTCACCCAGTACCTGATCGAGCAGCAGCGCCTGCACGGCCACCTGCCGCAGGAACTGCGCCTGCTGATCGAGGTCGTCGCCCGCGCCTGCAAGCGCATCGCGATCAGCGTCAACAAGGGCGCGCTCGGCGATGTGCTCGGCACGGCCGGCTCCGAGAACGTGCAGGGCGAGGTCCAGAAGAAGCTGGACATCATCGCCAACGAGGTGCTGATCGAGGCCAACGAGTGGGGCGGCCACCTGGCGGCGATGGCGTCCGAGGAGATGGACGACATCTACGCGGTGCCCAACCGCTATCCGCAGGGCGAGTACCTGCTGCTGTTCGATCCGCTCGACGGCTCGTCCAACATCGACGTGAACGTGTCCATCGGCACGATCTTCTCGGTGCTGCGCAAGGTCAACAACAGCCGCGGCGTCAGCGCCGACGACTTCCTGCAGCCCGGCAAGCAGCAGGCCGCCGCCGGCTACTGCCTGTACGGCCCGCAGACGATGCTGGTGCTGACGGTGGGCGAAGGCGTGGCCATGTTCACGCTGGACCGCGAGCAGGGTTCCTTCGTGCTGACCGAGGAGAACGTGCGCGTGCCCGAGGACACGCAGGAGTTCGCGATCAACATGTCCAACCAGCGCCACTGGGACGCCCCGATGCAGCGCTATATCGGCGAATGCCTGGATGGCGCCGAGGGCCCGCTCGGCAAGAACTTCAACATGCGCTGGATCGCCTCGATGGTGACCGACGTGCACCGCATCCTGATGCGCGGCGGCATCTTCATGTACCCCTGGGACAAGCGCGAGCCGAAGAAGCCGGGCAAGCTGCGCCTGCTGTACGAGGCGAACCCGATGTCCTTCCTGATCGAGCAGGCGGGTGGCGCGTCGACCAACGGCCGGCAGCGGATCATGGGGCTGAACCCGACCGAGCTGCATGAGCGCGTGGCGGTGGTGCTGGGCTCGAAGAACGAGGTGGAACGCGTGACCGCGTACCACCTCGAGGCGGACGAGAAGGCGGCCTGAGCGGCACTTCGTTCGCGTGAGGGTCGGGTTGCGAGCCCGACCCTGCACGCCGCCGGGCTCAACTGCGCCGGCCGGCCTGCGGCCGGCTCCCCTCGGTGCTCGGC